>JAGYOE010000016.1 GCA_018399755.1 Bacilli bacterium | reverse complement strand
GTCGTTTAAAAGAGTAATCGTAGATTACTTTTGTTCTTTGAAAACACTTAATTCAATAAACTTTACTGAGGAGGAAGTATGAAAAGATTTTATTTGTTTGTAGTAATTAGTTTTATTTTATTTGGTATGGTAAGTTGTTTTAGTTCGAATGTTGGAGATGATAGGGATTATGATAATGTAACAATTAAAATTGCAGAAGAAAATTTTGATTTAAAACTTCTTGAATCTGAAAATCTATCTTTACTTGAACTAATTGAAGTTTCAGAGATTGATGTAGATTATTATGAAACTGATTTTGGAAATATGCTTACAAAAGTTGGTTCAGTTGAAGAGGATAGTTTTCACTGGATTGCTTTTACTAAAAATGGTGAACCTGCTGAATTAGGTATTGATAGTATTACCTATGAAGATGGAGATGAATTTGAATTTATTGCTGAACTAAAAACATGGCCATTAGTACTATTAGCTGAGTATCAAGGGATAGAAGATGAAAGTTATTTATTTGCTTTAGAGGATGAATATTTTTATATTGAATCTGATAATTTACCAGTTAGTTGGACTAATGAATTCTATCAAGGAATGGCATATGAAATTAATGGGTCTATTAATCAAGAGAAATTAGATGAAGAATATTACTATATTAATCCTGAAAGTATCTCTGAAATAGTAATTACAGATTTTACAGAGCTATATGATATAGATGAGGGAGATATTGTCTATATTGGGTTTAGAGTTACAGAAATAGAGGATGGTTCTGTATTTGGAAATGAGTTTTTTGCAGAAGATATTAATGGTTTATCTAGTAAAGATATATCGGTAAATATGACGCCTTCATATACTACTGATTATATATTTTATACATTACCTGAAGAGATTACGATAGAAGTTGGTTCTTATTATATTGGTAGGTTTGTTTATGATACCTTTGAACCTAATAACAACCCACAATTAGCTTTAACTGAAGCAAATTTTTTTGGAGAAGAGAGCGATTATTTTATTGAAGAAATTGAGGAATAATTATGAGTATTAATAAGTATCAAAAAATACTTATTTCAATAGTAGCTTTAATAATTATCGGAGTTATATATTATTATCTAGGGGATTTTTCACCTAGTTCAGTTGATGATAATGGGGAAATTGCTGGCGAAATTCAATTTGAATTAATTGATGAAAATGATCAAATATTAATAGATGATAGGTTAACCTTCTATGAAGAAGATACTTTATTTACCTTATTAAATCGCAATTATTCTATTGTTTGTGCAGATCAAAATTACCAACCTGACCCTAGTTGTTCACATACATTTATCGGTGGAAGAATTATTTTGGCGATTGAGGGGTTAGAGTCCAATTGGACTGATACTGTTTTAACTATATATATTAATGATAGTTTAGCTTTAGAAGGTGTATCAAAAATTACCCTTGAAGATGAAGACAAAATTACTATTAAACGGACTGAATATAATGAATAATAAAATAAAGGAAATAACTTTATTATCATTAGCTACTGCTATTTTGATTATTCAGGAATTTGCATTTTCGTTTATTCCAAATATTCAACTAACAACTTTTTTAATAATGATTTATGTTGCGGTTTTTGGTTTAAAAAAAACCTTAACAATTGTTATTATTCATGTTATTTTGGATAACTTGTTGTTTGGCTCTATAGGGATGTTAAATATTGTTATTCCGATGTTTATAGCTTGGATATTTATTGCAATTATTTTTCATTTTGTTTTAAAAATCACTGATAAAATATTTATCTATGCAATTTTTGCTTATTTTTTCGGACACCTTTATGGTATGATATTTGTTCCGTTTCAAGCCTTTGTTTTAGAAATAGATTTATTAAGTTATTTATTGGTTGATTTATTATGGCAAGTTGTTATGGGTGTTGGTAACTTTTTAGCAGTTATATGGTTATATCAACCAATTGAAGATATCTTAAAAAATTTATATCAAAAATATTTAATTGACAATAAAAAAAGCTAAGTTTTCCTTAGCTTTTTTCTATAAGAAAATCTAATACATCTTGATACACTTCATCATGATTAATTTCATTTAATACTTCATGTCTTGCTTCAGGATAAATTTTAACTTTAATATTTTTATAACCAATATTAACCAATTTTTTCGCTAGTTTATTAATTTCTTTCCCGTAATTTGATAAGGGATCATGACCACCTGATATAAAAAATATAGGAAGATCATAATTACCTTTTTTTATGTTTGATAAATTATTAACTTCTTGAATCCAAGTAAACAAGTCATAGTTAGCTTGAACAGAAAATGGTTGTCCACACATTTTTGAGTGTTTATAGTAATCTTGAATTTTCTTATCTCTAGTTAACCATTCTTCTTTATCACCACTAATAATTTTATCTTTTCTGAGTTTTTTTGGATTGGCATCAATGCTAATATCTTGTATTAATTTTGAGACATATTTTTTACCTTTAAATGTTTTAATTATATTAGTTAATAATTTACCGAAAAAAAGTAAAGATTTAGGAGGATAAGCACTTCCTGAAAAAATCGCTTTATCATAAAAATCGGGAAAATCTAAAACAAGTTTCCTTGCAATAAATGAACCCATTGAGTGGCCTAGTAAAAATTTAGGCTGATTTGGATAATTTTTTTCAAGCCAACTTTTTACTAATACAACAGATTCATAAGCAATTTTTTTGCCGTTTTTATCTGCGAAATGAACATAGTTTAAATTATCTGTAGATAAACCATGTCCAAGAATATCATTACCAATAACTAGAAAATTATTATTAACTAAAAATTCTGCAAAGAGACCATAACGAGAAAAATGCTCACTAGCGCCATGAATTATTTGAACTACACCTTTAATTTTTTTATCGGGTTTATATAAATAAGTGTGAATTTCATTGTTATTATTATCTTTTAAAACAATTTTTTCCATCAAATCCTCCTTATATTTTAATTATATCATTTTTTATTTATTTTTATAATAGGTTTTGGTATAATAGGATTTAAGGTAAAGTCTGGAGGAAATTTAGTGAAAAAATTTATTGCAGCTGTAGATCAAGGAACTACTTCATCAAGAGTGATTATTTTTGATGAATTAGGCGATATGATTTCAAGTCATTCAAAAGAATTTAAACAATATTTTCCAAAACCAGGATATGTTTTGCATGATGCAGAAGAAATATGGGATTCTGTTAAGTTGTGTTTTGATAAAGCCCTTAAAAAGGCTCAATTAGATGTTAAAGACATTACGGCTATTGGGATAACCAATCAACGAGAAACTACTGTTATGTGGGATAAAAAGACTTCTAAGCCAATATATAAAGCGATTGTATGGCAATCTTCTCAAACACAAGAGATTTCAAACGAGTTAATAGAAGCTGGGTATCAAGATATATTTAAAAAGAAAACTGGTCTGTTAATTAATCCGTATTTTTCTGGAACAAAAATTAAGTGGCTTTTTGATAATATTAAAGAAGCAAGTAATCTTGCTAAAAACAATAATTTAGCTTTTGGAACAATTGATAGTTGGTTGATTTGGAAATTTACCAATGGGAAAAACCATATAACTGATTTTTCAAATGCTTCTAGAACATTAATATATAATATTTATGATTTAACTTGGGATGATGAACTCTTAGATATATTAAATATACCAAAAAATATCTTACCAAAAATAGTATCATCTTCAGGGGTTAATGCATATACTGATAAAGAAGTAATAGGGGCTGAAATTCCTATATCAGGTATTGCTGGTGATCAACAAGCTGCTTTATTTGGTCAAACCTGTTTTGACAAAGGAGAAGCAAAAAACACATATGGTACTGGGTGCTTTTTATTAATG
Source organism: Bacilli bacterium (assembly GCA_018399755.1). GTDB lineage: Bacteria > Bacillota_I > Bacilli_A > Izemoplasmatales > Hujiaoplasmataceae > Hujiaoplasma. The sequence goes on along the minus strand of JAGYOE010000016.1, from coordinate 16,998 downwards.
AATACGGGAAAAACACCTAAATTATCTGATAGTGGCCTTTTAACTACTATAGCTTGGTCTATTGATGAAAAAATTGAGTATGCTATAGAAGGATCAATATTTGTTGCTGGGAGTGCAGTACAATGGTTAAGAGATGGATTAAATATTGTTAAAAAAGCTTCGGAAACTGAAGACTTAGCAAGTAAAACAAATTCTAATTTGGGTGTGTATTTTGTACCTGCATTTGTTGGGCTTGGAACACCATATTGGATTGAAGAAGCTAGAGGTAGTTTTTTTGGATTAACAAGAGGTGTTACTAAAAACCATATTGCAAGAGCTACTCTAGAAGCAATTGCCTATCAAACAAAAGATGTAATTAATCTAATGGAAAAAGAAACAGGTATTGAACTTAAGTCTTTAAAGGTTGATGGTGGAGCTAGTCAAAATAACTTTTTAATGCAGTTTCAAGCAGATATATTAAACAATAATATAAAACGTCCTAAAATATCAGAAACAACTGCTTTAGGTGCTTGTTATTTAGCAGGTCTAGGTATCGGACTTTGGAATAAACAAAATTTAGTTAAAATGTGGAAAATTGATAAAGAATTTAATCCGAATATGAAACAAAAAGAAAGAGATTCTTTATATAGAAATTGGCAAAGAGCATTGAGAGCATGTGTTGAATTTGCAAATAAAGAAAATTATTAGGAGATAAATATGAATGAGAGTATAAAAAAATTTAATAAAGAAAAACAAAAATCAGAAAAGAAATTTATTTTTGCTGGATTAGCAATAATTATTGCAATTTTGCTATTTTTATTTGTTTCATCGCAAGGGTTTAATGAAAATTACTATATTTTACCAGCAATTGTCTTAATAATAGGTATTATTTTAATTGGTGTCGGAGCTTATGAGTTTAGTAAGGTAAAAAAAGATTTTAAGTACAACTTTCTAAAAGGCATTTTTAGTGAATTAATACCTAATATTAAATATCATCCAAAAAGAGGATTACCAAAAGATATTACTTATAGTTCTGAATTATTAAAACGTGCAGATAGATATCATTGTGAAGATTATTTAGAAGGTAAAATTGATGATGTTGATTTTGTTTCTAGTGATATTAAACTAGAAGAAAGACGGGTTAGACATACAAAAAATGGAACTCAAACCTATTATGTTACCTATTTTATGGGAAGAGTATTCCAATTTGATTTTCATAAAGAACTAGCTGGATCTTTACAAGTTCTAGAAACAGGTTCCCCAAAATCTCGCAGAAGATTTAAAAAAGTGGAATTAGAGTCAATAGACTTTAATAAAAAGTTTAAAACTTATGCAGAAAATGAATTAACTGCATTTTATATTTTAACGCCAGATATTATGGAAGCTATTTTTGCTTTAGAGAGAAGACATCCTGGTAATATAGGTTTTTCATTTTTAGATGAAAAACTTTATATGGCTATTAATAATAATAAAAACACATTTGAATTACAACTATTTAGAAAATTAACACAAGAAAGCATTGATGAGTTTAAAGGTGATTTATTAGTTATTAAAGATATAATACATACTTTAAAACTAAATAATAGTATATTTAAGAAAAAGGAGGAATAAGATGTTTGGTCAAGAATTAGGTGGAGGAGTAATAGCATTAATTGTTATAGGCGCGATATTGCTTATAATCTTAATTTGGTTCATTGGTGTAATGAATAAATTAAGACAATTAGAACTAAAGGTTCAAGAAGCAGAATCTGGTATTGATGTTGCTTTAACAAAACGATTTGATATGTTAAAGAAAATGCTTGAAACAACAAAAGGATATGCAAAACATGAAGCTGAAACATTAGAAAAAGTTGTAAAATGGAGAAGTGGAGTACCTGATAATGCAACTTTAAAAGAAAAACAAGAGTTTCAAGAACAAATGAATCGAGTGGCTCAAGGTATAAATGTTGTTGTTGAAAAATATCCTGATTTAAAAGCTAATACAGTTTTTATGGAATTACAAAAATCAATTACTAACGCAGAAGAACATTTACAAGCAGCTAGAAGACTTTATAATGCAAATGTAACAAAAATCAACCATATAATTGTAACATTCCCACAAAGTATTGTTGCAAATAAAATTAATATGGAGAAAAAACCTTATTTTGAAGCAGAAGAAAACAAAAGACAAGATGTAGAATTTAATTTTTAAAAAACCTATTATTAACAAAAATTTTATAAAGATAGTGAAGAAAAATATTATTATTAGTATTTTTCTTTTTCTTTTTATAAAAACATATACTTTTATATATTTATTAATTGTATTTTGACCATTTATTTGATTAGTTGTTTAAAAATGTAATTGCTATAATCTTGGCAGGAGGTATAAATGAATCAATTAATCTTAGTAGGTAGGATAGTTGAAAATCCTGAATTAACAGTTCTAGATAATGGAAAAAAGGTTTCAACTATTATTTTAGCGGTCAAAAGAGCATTTAAAAGTGGCGAATCAAACCAATATGAAACAGACTTCTTTAAATGTACGCTATGGAGTGGAATTGCTGAAGCAACAGTGAATTACTGTAAAAAAGGCCATACTGTTGGACTAAAAGCTAGAATTCAACAAACAGATTTTCTTCAAGATAATAAGAAAGTTTTTTCTTACCCAGAAATAATTGTTGAAAAGATAACTTTTATTAACAAACCAAAATCTAAAAATCAGTAATAAAAAAGACAGCCTAAAGGCTGTTTTTTTCTTGAAATAAATTGAGTTTAAACATAATTACATGTTATAATAAATAAGATGTTATTCAGAAAGGAGATATTATCGTAAGATAATAATTTATCATGGAAGAATATTTAAAATTAGTTAAGCATGTTTTAAAAAATGGTAAAGAAAAAAATGATCGAACTAATACAGGAATTATATCTACTTTTGGATATCAGATGCGATTTAATTTAAAAGAAGGCTTTCCATTGTTAACTACCAAAAAAGTGCATCTTAAGTCTATTATTCATGAGTTACTATGGTTTATTAAAGGTGATACTAATATTAAATATCTTGTGGATAATAATATTAGAATTTGGAATGAATGGCCATATAAAAAGTTTCAGGAATCTAAAGATTATAATAACGAAACTATAAAAGATTTTATTGAAAGAATTAAAATTGATGATAATTTTGCGAAAAAATATGGGGATTTAGGTCCAGTTTATGGAAAACAATGGCGTGATTTTAATGGTTATGATCAACTTAAAATAGTTATTGATAAAATCAAGAATAATCCTGATTCTCGCAGATTAATTGTCAGTAGCTGGAATGCAAGTGAAATAGATAAAATGGCATTACCTCCATGTCATATGATGTATCAATTTTATGTAAATGAAGGTAAATTATCTTTACAGCTATATCAAAGGAGTGCTGATATTTTTTTAGGAGTTCCTTTTAATATCGCTTCATATGCGCTATTATTGATGTTAGTTGCAAAAGTGACTAATCTAGAACCTTATGAGTTCGTTCACACTTTAGGTGATACTCATATTTATAAAAATCACCTTGATCAAGTTAACACTCAATTAAAAAGAAACCCAAGAGAACTACCAGAGATAATAATTAAAGATAGAAAAAAAATTGATGATTTTATATTTAGCGATTTTACTTTGAAGAACTATAATCCTCATCCTAAGATTAAAGCGAAGGTTGCTGTATAATGATTTCTTTAATATTAGCTATGGATACTAATGGATTAATTGGTAAAAATAATGATTTACCTTGGTATTATCCTGAAGATTTAAAATATTTTAAACAGACAACTCTTAATAAAACAGTTTTAATGGGTAGAAAAACCTTTGAATCAATAATTAAGAGAATAAATAAACCTTTACCTAAAAGAAAGAATATTGTTGTTAGTAGAAAGGATTTAGATTATAAAGGTGTAATTGTAATCCATGATTTAGATGAATTCTTAAAACAAGAACACAATGAAGAGATTTTTGTTATAGGTGGGAAATCAATTTATGAACAAGCATTTAAATATGCTGATAGATTATATATTACTCATATTAAAAAAGCATATGATGGAGATACTTATATAAATCTAGATTTGAAAAAATTTAAAAAAATAAAAGCAGATGTAAAAGAAGAATTTACTTTTGCAATTTATGAAAGGATATAATTATGTTAGCGATAATTCAAATAATTGTAACTCTTTTATTTACTATCTTATATGGTTTTTTTAGTTTTGAGGTCTTTGATATACTTTACTTGCTAGAAATCATTGGAATATACTTATTAACGAATATTATATATATATTTTTAGTGATTATTGTTTTTATTATTATAGTTTTTATAACCGAAAAAATTAATCCAAAATCATTAAAAAAACATCGTCTATTAATGATGTTTTCAAATTATTTTTTCAATTCTTTATTAAGAGTTAAGCCTATAGCAAAAGGCTTAGAAAATTTACCAGAAAATAATAACTTTGTAGTTTATTCAAATCATATAGAATATAGTGATCCTTTTTATCTAAAACAATTTTTTGATAAATACCCTTTAAGTTTTGTTGCAAAAAAGCCTTTATATAAATACCCTATATTAAAAAATTTGTTGTATAGTTTAAATTGTATACCAATAAATAAATTAGCGGATAGAGAATCTTTAGAAGCTATTTTAAAGACGATTAAAGCTGTTAAAGATGGCCAACCTATGGGGGTTTTTCCTGAAGGTAAAAGGTCTTATTCAAATAAAGTTAAATTATTTAAGCCTGGTGCTTTTAAAGTTGCATTTAAAGCTAAAGCTAATATTTGTTTAGTTACTCTATTTGATTTTCATGAAACTCAAGTAAAAAAGTTTAAAATTAAAAAAACAAAAATATATTTATCCATTTTACCTGTTATAAAATATGAAGAATACAAGTATATGGATACTGTTGAAATAAGCAAACTTGCATTCAAAAAAATCAATGAAGAAATGAATAAGTATAAAACCCTTAAAAAACAAAAACAATTATAGGAGCAGACTATGTATTTTACATTATTTTGGACATTTTTTAAAATAGGTCTCTTTACCTTTGGTGGAGGCTATGCAATGATTCCTTTTATTCATTCTTATACAGTTGATAAATATAAATGGATAAATGAAAAAGAATTTATGGATATTATTGCAATATCAGAATCAACACCTGGACCAATAGCAATCAATTCAGCAACATATATTGGTCATAAAATTAAAGGAATAAGAGGAAGTATATTTGCTACAGTAGGTGTAATGTTACCTTCAATTATTATTATAATTTTAATTGCTGCTTTTTTTATGCAATATAAAGAGAATCCTCATGTAGAATTTGCGTTTAAAGGAATTAGAATTGGGGTTGCGATATTAATAATTAATGCCTCTATTAGGATGTTTAGAAAATTAGATAAGAATATATTATCATACAGCTTGATAACTTTAGGTTTTTTATTATTATTATTTGATGTATTATCAGTTATTTATGTTATTATTATTGGCGCTTTAGTAGGTATTTTGACACAAATACTAAAGAAACAAAGAGGTGAAGAAGATGTTAGTTAATCTTTTTGAACTCTTTATAACCTTTTTTAAAATTGGTATTTTCACTTTTGGTGGTGGATATGCGATGATTCCACTTATAACAGAAGAAGTGTTAAACAAAGGTTGGCTAGAAAAAGATCAATTAATTGATTTTATTGCGATTGCAGAATCTACTCCTGGTGCATTTGCAGTAAATATATCAACATTCATTGGCTATAATCAAGAAAGTATTTTAGGCGCTCTCTTTGCTACAATTGGTGTAGCTATGCCTTCATTAATAATAATAATTGTTATAGCAAAACTTTTTCATAAGTTCTCAGAAAATAAATATGTAATTGGTTTTTTAAACGGTGCTAAACCAGTTATAGTAGGAGTTATATTTTCAGTAGGAATTGATTTTTTATTATCAAGCGTATTTAAAATTAAAGAAATTACTCATATTAGAGAAATAATTTTTGATTGGAAAACTATATTAATCTTTGTTATAGTATTTTCTCTTACAAGGATTAAAGAGAGACTACATCCTATATTAATTGTCTTAATATCAGGATTATTAGGGTATATCTTGTTTGGAATATTTTAAATTATGTATTATAATAGGCACGAAGAGATTTAGGAGGTCAAAATGAATATTAAAAACAAAACAATTTACAATAAAAATTTAATAGTAAAGTATAATAAGTTTTATTTAAGAAATTATATGAAGAAAAACTTTATTATTATAGGGATTATATCGATTGGTTTTATAATCTATATGTTAATACAGGATAGAATAGATTATGCATTATTATTAATGGGAATTTTAATTATGTACTATATATTAACTTTGTTAATGCAGAAGTTTACAATTAAAAGAATGTTAAAGAAATCTCCACTTGTAGATAATCCAATTACACAAACCTATGTATTTATGGATAAAAAATTTAAAGTACAAAATACTGGCAAATCCTATGAGGTTTACTATGATAGTATAAAAAGCGCTAAAACAGGGAAAGATTTTTATTTATTACAATCTGACCAAAGAAAATCATATATAATTGATTTTAATGGTTTTGATAGTGAAGCAGATAAAGATAAACTAGAAGAGTTTTTTATAGTTAGATTTAATATGACAGATAAATTCTTTACTAAGAAAAAATAACTCCTTATTTGGAGTTGTTTTTATTACTTTTTGTATGTTATGCTATATAATAAACTCATAGGTTTAGACTTTATAGTTTAATAAAGGTGGATTATAATGAAAAAAGATAAAACTCAATTATTAAAAGAAAATGAAGCACTATTTCAAGAAACATTAAATGAATTTAGTGATAAAACATATGATTTAGCTTCAGTTAATGAAATAATTAAAAGAAGCAAGTTTAATAAAGGTAGTTTCTATTATCGTTTTAAAGATAAATTTGAACTATATATAGCTTTAATTAACTATATATATGTTACACAAATAGATGTTTTTAGGCAAAAAGGGATAAGATTAAATGATCTAACAAAGATTGATGAAATAATTGAATTAATGTTTGTGAATCAAATTGAACTATATAAGCTAGATAATAGATACTATAATGTTCTTCAATACTTATATTCTGATGATAAGGAACTTATAGACAGGGTTAATCAAACAACTATACAATCCTTATATCAAAGATTTCTAATTAAATTAAAATCCAATAATCAATTTAATCGAGAATTGGAAGAAATAATCAAAGCTTTATATATAAATTTTCCTGTAAAAAAGATATTCAACAAAGAAATAGATATAGATTACCTATTTAAATTAATAAGCCCAAATAGCAATTTTAATTCTAAAACAAAGGAATTAAAAAACAATAATGATTTTAGTTTATATTATGATATTTTAAATAATTGTAATAATATAATTAATTATTTTGTAGGAGATTTTTCTAGTAAGGATTTTTCAGTTAATGATTATAATTTATTTTCTAAAATTAACAATATAAATAAATATAAACGAATGTTTAAAATCAAAAATATGAATCCATTTTTTAACACAAAAAAAGCCCTTAAAAAATATAAGAATAAACCGATTTTTAATCATTTAGCTGTAAATAAATTGTTAGAAGATAGATTTTATAATCAAATAGAAGAAGATAATTTACTGATGAATATATCTTTTTTACTGGTTTATGCTATAATTGAATTAAATGAATATATCGTTTTAAATGATTTTGTAAAACATTTAACTCCTAAGCAATTAGATTTACTATTTGACATTATCTTGCCTATAACTGGCAAATTAAGCAAAATTATTATTCTTGATTATCATTTATATCAAAAAGAAACCAATTTAATTAGTTATTATATTATAAATTCAATCGATAATATTAATAAATTGAACCAAAATATTAATTTTATGGAAGCGAAAAAAATTTATAACTTAAAGTATAAAAAAAACAATAATTATTATAACGAATATTTTGAAGATTATAAAGATATAATTTCTTTGATAAATAGTGGTAGTATTGATGTTATTTCAATCCAAACGGTTAATAGCTTAAGTTATCTTGAGCTAATTGAAAGCAGGTAGAATATGAATGATATACTAAAGACAATCAAAAATGATTTGATTAATTTCAAAAATTATCGATTTTTATCGATAATTGTAATTATATCGTTATTTTTTAGTTTGTTAATGGGACTTACAGACTTATTTCCAAAAGATAAAGTTTTAATTTATGTATATATTTCTGTTTTTATTTTGCCGGTTATTACATTTTCTGTTTCGATTTTGATTGAAGCTCAACAAAAAAAAGTACTACCTGAGTTTATAAGTAAAGACAGTAAAGCTATTAATTTTGCAATTGGAAAAGTCTTAAGTGCAACAATTATTCAATTAATTCCATTTGTTTTTTATACTATTGTCTTAACGGTTGTTTTGGAATTAAGTTTTAATATTTTATTATTTTTCTTAATTTATTTATTAGCTACAATAATGCATATATTAGTAGGGCTAGCTTTATCAATTATTGCTAGATCAATGTATTCTTTATCAGTATCATATGTTGTATACCTTTTGGTTTTTTCTATGATGCCTATATTTTATACTTATAAGTTTATTAAACCTGATTTAAGTTATATATTAATTATTTCTCCTGCGTATCTTTCTGGAGTTTTATTCGAGAGAGTAGTTAATGAATATCTAATAGCTTCATCTTGGCTAACAGTATTAGCTGTTGGTTTGCAATTATTTTATATCAGTTTAATATTTATGTTTATTATTAAACCTTTTATTACTGAGTATTTGAAACTTAATTATAATAGATAAAATAAAAAACAAAAAAAAGAATCATGGTAGGAAAAACTATCATGATTCTTTATATTATAAGGATTAATAACTTATTCTATGATTTCTTGACTTAATAAAAAATTATAAATAACAAAATTTGGTATAGCAAAGGAAACGCTAGAATCATCTTCTAAGCCCCAAGTATTTACACCAATTAAATTACCATCAACATCAACTAAAGCACCACCGCTACTACCACTATATATTTCGGCACTATGCTCGATAACAAAATAGTCAACATTTTGAATTTGGGTAACTCTTTTATATTTTCCAAATGATACACTATTAGCTAAACTAAGGGGATTACCAATAGCAAAAACTAGTTCATCGCTTTTAAAACGATAATCTAGTCTAGAGGTTATATTAATAAGTTCAACATCTTGGCGATTGTTTTTTGTGAATTTAATTACTGCTAAATCTAAACTCTCGTTCCAAGCTTCCAAAGTTGCACTTGAATATGTTGTATCCTCAAATGCCATTACTTCATAAGTGCTTGTATAGCCATCACTATCTATTACGTGATAGTTTGTAACAGCATAGTAATAGTTATCATCTTCTAAAAAGATAAAACCAGAGCCATTCTTTGTTTCATAGGTGAAACCTTTAGATATTTTATTAGTAATTGAAACATTAGCTCTAATAATATGCTCTTTTGTAGAAATTAAAATTTCATTATATGTATCAATATTTTCAATATCATAGGTTTCGGATATATAAATAGGTAAAAGATTAAACTCTTCAAAACTATAAAATTCACCACTAAAAGTTCCTTGCGGTTGTTGATCACTTGTTAAAGGAATAAAGTAAGAACAACTTCCAAAAAGGAATAGTATAATCATTAATATTAAAGTAAGAAATACTTTTTTTGAATTTTTAAGCATTTATTGCCACCAACTTATATTTTCGATTACTAATACATTATATAATAAATTTTAAAAAAATTATAGTAGATAGTATTATCTACTTTGAATTTATATAAAAACAAGATATAATAAAATAAATAATAAACATTAAAATGTATTTTGGGAGGGCAAAATGGGTTTAGAAAATTTAGATATTGCTTTATATCTTAATATAGCTTTTTACTCAGTTTTAGGAATAGGTATTCTAATAGGATTTATAAAAGGGTTTAGACGCTCATTATACACCTTTATTATTACGATTGTTTTTGTTGGGGTTTTCTTTTTAACTGTAAATGCTGTTGTAAAAAGTTTATATACTTTAAATCTTAATTTTTTAGGTGGCTTATTAGCTAATGTATCTGGTGACCTTAGTGGTGTTACATCTATTAAAGAAGCAATTACTGTATTATTGGCGCAACAACTAGAAGGTTCCTTGGATGCTAGTTTATCAAATCCGGATTTTATTGAGTTTGTAGATGCTATAGGCATATTTGTTTTAAAAATTGCCTACACAATTATATATTTTACAGTAATACAATTCTTATATCGTTTTATATTGTTTATTGTTAGTTTATTTATCTTTAGAAAAGGTAGAGCTAAGAATAAAAACGGAAAAAGAACTCGTTGGGCAGGAGCAATTTTTGGATTTTTAACTGCTGCAGTGAATGTTTTTGTTATGATAATAGTTTTAAGTGGAATTATGAGTATTGGTGAAAGTCTTGTTTCTTTACAACAAACTGAAGAATTAAGCTATAATGTAGAACTTAATCAACTTAGCAGAGATAATTTTAGTGATTTAACTATGGCTTCTAATCGTTTAAATGTATTAAATTATCAAGAATTAGCAGAAGAAAATGATAGTGATTTAACTAATGCTTTAAATTCATTAGAATCAATTATTAATGAATATAATAATAATTTTATTATAAAACTTACTAATTCAGTAAAAATAGAAGATGAAGTTACTGATGAAGAAAAAAGTTTAGGAATTGTATTGTTTGATAAAGTATTATCAATCCAATATAAAGACACAAATATTGCTTTAAGACAGGATTTAAGAACTTTTTCTCAAGTTGCTGGAATATATTTAAATTCTAATTTTAATGAAAGTAATGATATTGCTAACTTAACTAGTACTAAAGTTAATAATATTTTTACTACTTTATCTAAATCAAATTTATTAATATCAATTATTCCTATCGGTGTTGAAGTTGGTGCTGATTATTTTGATGTTGATTTAGAACTAGATAAAGAAACTTTGTATGAAGATATTGTTTGGCAAGATGAAATTCAACAAATTGGCGCAGTTGCTTCAACTGGTTTTATGATTTTGGAATCAGCAAATGCTTTTGATCCTGATATTGATTATAAAACTGTTAGTTTAGATGGTGGAGATGTAGAAGATTTATTTGATGCTTTATCTGAATCTAAACTGGTTGAGTATGGAGCTTATTTAGCTGTTGAACCATTATTAGAACAAGCTTCTACAAATATTCAATCAGTTATTACAATACCTGAAGATCTTAACTGGAAAGACGAATTTATTGCTTTTGGAGATATTTCCAGTGAAATTTTATCGTCTGGCATAACCATAGCGGATTTAGAATCAGGAGATATCCAACAAATTTTAACAATCTTTTCCGATGTTGATTTAAATGTTTTACTTGAATCTAAATTAACGACTAGAGCTTTAGTAAATATTCTATCAGGTCAAACTGATATTAATATGGATATTGATTTTTTAGTTATTCCTGATATGCCGTATGATGAGTGGGTTGAATATGATACTTTAGGAAATGTAATTGATGGCGAATTAATGCGAATTTTAACTAGCATTAATATATTGATTGATAATGTTGCTAATATTGACTTTGATGATGTGCAAATTGATGATTTAACAACACTTTCCTCTAATGAAATAGATAATATATTTGAATCGAGAATATTAGTAGCTTCTTTAACAGAAGCTATTAGAGGACTCAGTAGTGATGTACTTAATTTAATTATACCTGATTCAGTTTTAGATGAAGATAACTATATTTTAAAAGCTGAAGTAAAATTATTATTTAATGCAATTACTATGGCCGCAGGGCAGTTGCCTTGTGATCCAGGTGATACTGAATGCGAAGATTTAGGTTTTGATATTGATAAAATTTTATCTTTAGATAGTACAAATGTAGATACCTTATTTGATTCACAAATTTTATTTGCTACAACTTCTAATTTAATAATGGAATATGGCGAAGATGAATTAGTAATACCAGATGATGTGAAAACAACTATATTAGTAGAAGAAGCTAATTTAACTATAGTAAATGAAACCGAAGTTAAAAATGCTTTTCTTGCTATTTCATCGTTAGGCTTAGAAGATTTAAATAATATTGAAGTTGATGTTAGTATTTTAACAAATTTAGCTGTAGCTGAAGTTGATGATCCTGATACTACTGATATAGATGAATCAACTACTTTAGATACTTCTAAATCAGCAAAATTATTTGCTTCTAAAATTTTACATGCGACGATATCAAAATTTATTATAGATGAAGCAACTCCTGAACCAGGTGTTGATGCCACATTAATTATTCCTTATTATGCAACTGAAGATTATGATTTAAGCGATGATGATATTGTAAGAATTGATGATACTGTAGGTAATGTTGAATATATTTCTGAAGCTGAATTAACTGAAGTTTTAGAAGCGGTACTGTCTTTGGATATTTCTGATTTTAGCTCAATTGAAGATTTAGATATAGCGCTTATATTGGATAAGTCTGATGAAATTCTTGACTCAGCTATTTTACATGCAACTATATCCAAACAAGTAATTGATTTAGCAGCTGATTATGATGATATTGTAGTTCCAAATCAAGATATAGATGGAATAGATATTATTCAGACAGATGATTTAGGTGAAGGCGCAGAATTTATCACAAAAATTGAATTAATGAATACTTTCAATGCTTTAGATTTATTTGGTGATATTGATGATTTAGATAGTTTTACAGGAGATATTGATTTAAATATTTTCTATGAATCACAAGATCCAAACTATGATAGCAATCAAGATGATTTACTTGATTCAGCTATTTTTCATGCAACAATTTCAAAACAAATCACTGACTTAGAAGGTACTGATTTAACAATTCCTGAATGGGACGAATATGAAACTTACAAACTAATTGAATCAGTTAATACTACAAATTACATAATTAAAACTCAAATAAAAGCAATATTAAATGCCTTAGATGCGCTTGAAATTTATGATTTTGGTACGGTGACAATTGATGCAAGTATTTTAACGAATCTTGCATATGAAGATGACCCCGACACATCAGAAGATGAATCAACTACTTTAAATACAGGTAAATCGGATAAAATATTTGCATCTAAAATAGTTCATGCAACCATATCAAAGGTTATCTTTAATGCAACTCAAGCTGATCCAGGTGAAGAACCTGATTTAGTTATCCCTTATTATGCTAGAGAAGATTATGTAGAGTTAGATTATTTAGGTAATCCAAGCGATCAAGTAAGAATAACTAACACAACTTCAGATGAATATATTACATCTTTAGAGTTAACACAATTATTTGAAGCAATTTTAATTTTAGATATAACTGACTTTAATGTAGTTGCTAATTTTTCATTAAACGATATTATCAAAAATGATGATGAAATTCTTGACTCAGCTATTTTACATGCAACTATATCCAAACAAGTAATTGATTTAGCAGCTGATAATGATGATATTGTAGTTCCAAATCAAGATATAGATGGAATAGATATTATTCAGACAGATGATTTAGGGGAAGGTGCAGAATTTATCACAAAAATTGAATTAATGAATACTTTCAATGCTTTAGATTTACTAGCAGGAATTGATAATTTAAGTGGTTTTACTGGGGCTATTGATTTAAATATGTTCTATGAATCACAAGACCCAGAATATGATCAAAACCAAAAAGATTTACTTGATTCTTCAATTATGCATGCTACAATTTCTGAACAAATACTAGATTTAGATAATGCAGGAACAATTGTTGTTCCTAATAAATCGATAACTGAATCATTGGTTAGATATTCAATAGCGGGAGCGAATGCTTATAACGAATATATTTTAAAATCAGAAGTAAAAAATTTAATTAATGGACTTGATTTGCTTGGCGCAAATAACATTGATGATTTTGATGATAATTTAGATATTAGTGGATTAGTATCAGGCACCGATCAAGATAAAGTATTAGATTCTGCAACACTTCACGCAACATTCTCTAGGGAATTGATTGGTTTAAATAACAATGTATTGTTTGTGCCTAATTATAGTGAAGACGGAGAAATCGAAGCCAATAGAATTCGCGTAACGCCGTCAACGACTGAATATGTGATTAAAACTGAAATAAAAGCAATATTGAGTTCATTCATTGAAATGGGATATGGTGACTTATCTAGTTTCGGTGTAGCTATTGATACTAGTAAATTCTTTAATAACGTTGATCTCTACTTACAAAGTTCATCAATCCAAGCGACGATTTCAAATAAAATACTTGCTAGTACATTATTAATGCCAGATAAAACTGAAGACGGTTTAACTGATATCAAGATTGTTCAAACGGATATTACTTATGTTCTTAAGTCAGAACTTGAATTCATGTTTGCAGCGCTTGAAATTCTTGGCATTAATGATTTTGTTATTACAAATGTTTCAGGAAATGTGACTCAACTTAACAGTGCATTAGCAACAAGACAAGAACAAGTTGATGAAAAACGAGATGAATTACAAGATATATTGAAAAGTGGTATTATGCACCTTACAATCGATAGCTTCATTCAAGCAAATGGCAACATTTCGATACCTGATTTAGCTTTAGATACACTGTTTGGTTCAACAACTGACATAATCATTGATGTTTCGTCAACAGAGTCTCAACAAGAAATTACAAACTTTATTATTGCTAGTTCAATTCTAACTGAGTCATCTAACGATGATATATCAAATGTTAGCATTGACTTTAATACAATTATTACACTTTCAACTGAAGACCAAGATTTTGTGCTTGATTCAATGATTGTACGGGATATTATCACACCAACTATTGAACTAGATTTTACATACACATTATCTCCATCAGATTATGAAAACAATGATACAAATACGTTCTTAACAAAACAAGCTATTATTGATTATTTGAACAGTTAAATAATTATCCATTAGGAGCTAGTCTTTGCTGGCTTCTTTTTTTGCGAATAATTGTTGATTTTTTTGTATATATAGTATAATATACATAAATAAGATTTTTTGGGAGGGTAATAAATGATGACTTTAAATATTTTAACTTCGATTGATTTAGTTTTTTATATCATATTAATAATTGCTATTTTAATGGGATTTTTACGAGGTTTTAAAAAATCACTTTTTAATTTGTTTGTAATGGCTGTATTTTATATTGTTTTCTTTTTAACTTTAACTCAAGTAGTTAATAGTTTATGGGAAATGAATCTAGGTTTCTTAGGAAATTTAATGAGTAATATAGATCCGAGTTTAGCTAATTTTTCTTCTTTTTCAAATGATTATGAAGCTGTTATACAAGCTCTATTTAATAACAGTTTAGATATGTCTAATGCTGAAGTTAATTTGTTAGCTGAAGGTTTAATTAAATTTTTCTTAAAGATTACCTGGGCAATTCTTTATTTTACAGTTATTTTATTAGTTTATAAATTATTAACTGGTTTAATTAGATGGATATTTGTTAAAAATAAAGGCAATAAAAGACGTGGTTTAGGGGCGGCTGTAGGTGTTTTAAATGGTGCTTTAGCTGTTTTTGTTACTTTAATTATTATTGGTGGAACAGTTTCATTCTTAGAAAACGTAACAATGTTATTTTCTGAAGATGATAGTGCTCCAACTTCTGAACTTACCTTTACTCAAAGAACAACAATCTTTGATACAAATGATTCATTAATTTACTATGATCAAGTAGTTGAGTTAGCTGAAGAAGATAGTGTTATTTCACAAGATATGTTAAATACTACTGAAGAATTAGTAGATAAATATAATAGTAATATTATTGTTAAGATTGCTAATCAAATTAAAGTTAACTCTGAATATAATGAGGAGGTAAAAGTTCCACTTCATATTAATCTATTTGATCAAATCTTGTCCTTTGACTATGATGAAACAAATATTTCAATTAGAAATGAAGTAAGTGTTTTCTCACACGCTTATAAAGTTATTTTAGATTCTGAATATTCTGAAACTAATCAAATTACTGATATTAAGGGTGAAGATATTAGAGAAGCATTTTCATATTTAGAAACTTCAACTCTTTTGCCAACAATTTTACCAATTGCAATAAAATATTATAGCAATGAAAATGAAATTGATTTAAGTATTTCAGATAATGATTTATATAATTATGATTATCAAGAAGAAATTTCTAGATTGGGCAATATAATTGCTGGGGTATTTGATTTACTAAGTGAAGAAGATACTTCAATTGATGAAGATGGTGAAGAAGTAACAATTGATGGAGACTTTGTCAAAGATATATTTGAAGATGTATCTAATTCAAGAGTTGTATTATTAACAACTGAAGCCTTTTTAGTTCCTACAATTGAAGATGGCGAAGGAACTTTATCACAAATTATTGAAATTGAAGATGGATTTACTTGGGATACAGAGTATCTAGCACTAGGTGATATATTGGCAGAAATGCTTGATGCGGGTGTATCTATTTCAACTATTGAAACTGCAGATGCAAATCAATTACTTAGTATATTTTCCGAGGTTGATCCAACTGTTTTATTAGATTCAAGAATTATTACAAATGCTTTAATTAATATCTTAAGCGGCGAAGCTGAAATTGAAGGTATTGAGTTTTTATCAGTTCCAGCCAATATAACTTGGGAGAGTACTGATACAACAACTGGTGAGTTAGAATATATTTTACTTGCCATTCAAGCTATCCTTTTAGAACAAGATAACCTTGATTTTTCTGAGTTTGATGTTGATCTATTAAATACATTACCAAGTTCAACAATTGATACTATTCTTGACTCATATATTATTCGAGCAACTATTACTGATCAAATAGCAACGTTAGATTTAGGTGATTTTAATTTAACTATTCCAGATGATGCTCTTGATTTACAGGATTATTATACAAAAACAGAACTTGTTGCTTTAATTAATTCAATCAAACTTATCTACGATAATTTAGATACCTTTGATTTAGATACCCTCTTTAATATGGATGAATTAGAATACCAAACTTTATTTGAAT
>JAGYOE010000015.1 GCA_018399755.1 Bacilli bacterium | reverse complement strand
GTTTTAGTAAGAGCTAGTGGAACGGAACCATTAATTAGAATTAGTGTTTCTGCACCAACTACTAGGCAAATTAATGAAATTATTAAAGATATAAAAACAAATCTTAAACAATTAGGGAAAGGTGAAAAATAAAATGAAAAAATATGCAATTATTTTAGCAGCTGGAAAAGGAACACGAATGAAAACGGAATTGCCAAAATGTGCATATCCATTGCTTAAAAAACCAATGATAGCTTATATTGTTGAAAATCTTTATAAATCAACAGTAATTGATGAGTTAATCACTGTAGTTGGTCATAAAAAGCAAGTTATTAAAGATATATTAAATTCTCGTGTTAGTTATGCATATCAAGAAGAACAACTTGGCACAGGACATGCAGTAATGATGTGTAAAGATCAGGTAACTGAACCTGGATATACAATAATTCTTCCTGGAGATATGCCTTTAATTGATGAATTAGTAATAAAGGAAGCGATTGTTTACCACGAAAAAGCAAAAAATGATTTAACCGTTGTATCAACAAATTTAGCTGACCCAAGTGGTTATGGTAGAATTATCAAGAAAAATAATCAGTTAGAAGCGATAATTGAAGAAAAAGATGCAACAGATAAACAAAAAGAAATAAATGAAGTCAATACTGGAATTTATATTGTTGATAATAAATTATTATTTTCTAGTTTAGATAAAATATCAAATGATAATGCTCAAAATGAATATTATTTGACTGACATTGTTAAAATAATTAAAAAAGATAATTATAAGATTTCAACCTATCTATTAAAAAAATCTTTTAAAGCAATGGGAATAAATGATTTATATGCTTTATCTCAAGCTGAAAGTATTTTACGTCATGAAATTAACAAAAAGTTTATGCGCTCTGGAGTAGCGATGATTAACCCTGATACTATTACTATTGGTGATAATGTTTTAATAGAAGAAAATGTAACTGTTTCGCCAAACACTTATATTACTGGTAATTCAGTTATTAAGAAAAACGCAAAAGTTGGTCCGTCTACTGAGATTCACAATTCAAAAATTGGCGAAAATGTTACTGTAAAACATTCCTTAATTTATAATTCTGAAGTAAAAGCTAATTCTACTGTAGGACCATTTGCTCATTTAAGAGATGGGGCTGTAATAGGAGAAAATAATCGAATTGGTAACTTTGTAGAAATCAAAAAATCATCAACTGGAGATTTTTTTAAAGCTAGTCATCTAGCTTATGTTGGTGATGCTGAAATCGGTAATGATGTTAACTTTGGTTGCGGATCTATTACAGTAAATTATGATGGTAGAAATAAATATAAAACTCAAATTGGCAATGATGTTTTTGTTGGTTGTAATGCTAATTTAATTGCACCAATAATAATTGATGATAACTCAACTATCGCTGCTGGATCAACTTTAGATAAAAATGTTCCAAAAGATACTTTAGCTATAGCAAGAAGTTATCAGGTAAATAAGGAAAATTACTTTAAAAACGGTAAAAGGTATAAAGACAAGAAATAACTAAAGAAAACTAAAGAAAACTAAAGAAAACTAAAGAAAATTAGTTGACAAAGAAGTGTATTTATACTATAATACATACGGTTTAAATTTAGAAAGCAGAAGTACCCACTTCTCACCTGATTGATTAATCAATAGGTTTATGCTATTTATATTATATAAATAAGACATGTTTTAGTGGGTGCTATTTGCACCCACTTTTTTTATATAAATGGAGGTGTTAATATTAGATATCCAAATAAAAAACCAGTTAAAAAAGAGACAACGCCGATAAACGAACAAATTCGTTATAATAAAGTCTTATTAATTGGTGATGATGGTACGCAATATGGCGAAATGTCAAGTACACAAGCTAATCAATTGTCTGCTGAAAAAGGCTTTGATTTAGTTTTAGTTGCGCCTAATGCTAAGCCACCAGTTTGTAAAATGATGGATTATAGCAAGTATCGTTATGAACAACAAAAGAAAGCGAAAGAAGCTAAAAAACATCAAAAGACTGTTGAAGTTAAAGAAATTAGAATGACTGCTGTTATTGAAGAACATGACATTAATACAAAATTAAATCATGCAGAAAGATTTCTTACAAAAGGAAATAAAGTAAAAGCATCAGTTAGACTGCCTTATCGCGCAGGAGAATCTTTAATTGAACAAGGAAAAGAAGTTCTTACTCATTTTAAGGACGAATTATCTGAAATCGGCGAGATGGATGGTAGAATCGTTAAAAATGGTAGATTCTTATTTATGATGATAAACCCTAAAAACTAGAAGGAGAGATAACAATGCCAAAAATGAAATCACATTCAGGTACAAAAAAAAGAATCAAAAAAACGGGCTCTGGAAAACTTTCTAGACCTTCTGCTTTTCAAGTTCATTTGAAAAGCAATAAATCACCAAAACAAAATCGTCAAGCAAGACAAGATCAGACGATTAAACCAGCCGACAAGAGACGAATTAAAGATATGGTTCCATATCTATAATTAATAAGGAGTGAAGAAAGATGCCAAGAGTAAAAGGAAGTTTCGTAACAAGAAACAGACGTAAAAAAACACTTAAATTAGCTAAAGGATACTTTGGAGCTAAACATTTATTATATAAGACAGCTAAAGAACAAGTAATGCATTCATTTAAATATGCTTACAGAGATAGAAGACGTAAAAAACGTGATTTTAGAAAATTATGGATTACAAGAATTAATGCAGCTGCAAGAATGAATGATTTATCATACTCAAGATTAATTAACGGATTAAAGAAAGCCAATATTGAAGTAAACCGTAAAATGTTAGCTGATCTAGCTGTTAATGATTCTAAAGGTTTTAGTGATTTATGTAAACAAGCACAAAAAGCTTTAAAATAGTAAAATAAAAGTCTAGAAATAGACTTTTTTTTATTGTTTTAATATTGTAAAAAACTTAATCGTTTGATAATATATAAGTTAAGATACTAAGAGGTGATTTATGGAAGCTAAGATTAGAGTAGAAAAGATAAGTAAAACATTTGTTTTATCAAAAAAACAAATGAAAATTAACAATACTAATAATCGAAAAAAAGTTGCAGTAAAAGATTTATCTTTTGAAGCATATCCTGGACAAATATATGGTCTTCTAGGTCCTAATGGTGCCGGTAAAACCACAACATTAAGGTGTATATCGACCTTAATAAAACCTGATGAAGGTAATGTTTTTGTTAAAGGATATTCTATTTTAGATGAAGAAACTAATGTAAGAAAAAATATCGGGTTTTTAACTAGTGATTTAAAATTAGAAGAATTTTTTACACCTAATTATCTTTTTAACTTTTTTGCAAAACTTCATAATTTAAGTGAATCTGAAACAAAAGCAAGAAAAACTGAACTTTTTTCTAAATTCGGCATAGATGCATTTAAAGAAGTTAAAATTAGTGACCTATCAAGTGGTATGCGTCAAAAAGTACAATTAGTTATTTCAATAATTCATGATCCAGATATTATAATCTTTGATGAACCAACTAATGGTCTAGATATCATTACTGCTAAAATAGTTACTGATTTTTTAATTGAACTTAAGAATAAAGGAAAAACTATTATTGTTTCAACTCATATATTTTCATTAGTTGAAAAAATATGTGATAGAGTTGGAATTATCATTAACGGTGAATTGATTTATGATGATTTAATGGATAACGTTAATAAAGAAAATGATTCAATTGAAAAATTATTTTTTGATTTAGCCGAGGTAGAAACTATATGAAAAATATATTAAGCATATTTAAAAAAGAAGTTGATAGAGTATTTAAAGATAAACGATTAGTAATCACCTTGTTTATACTACCTACGATCTATTTATTTTTTCTAATCTATAGCCTTTATTGGTAACGCATTGTTAGAAAATATGCAGAAGGTGATGTTATACTAGAAATCGCCTTGGTTAATCCAACGGATGATTTTGAAGCCATTTATGAAGCGAAGCTGGCGAGAATCCCGGCTATGATATTAAATTAAGAGTGATCGTGAAATTACTGAGATGAGATAGATGAATATAAAGGGACTGATCGATGATAGCAGAAGAGTGGAATATCATCATTGCATTTTCTAATAGTAAGAAGAGCCTATGATGGGACCGGTGATAATCCAGGGTTACATTTTTATACCAATCCCAAAAGATGCGCGGCGGTGCCATTGATCGCTTTAGTCAATATTTAATTGCCTATGACCAGCAATTACGCTTACAAGCCTTTGGTGATACGTCATTCATGAATATCCAATATGAACAAGCCTATATCGAACGCGAAATGATTGGACCATCATGTCAAGTCTACTACCTATGCTTGTTATTATGTTCTTGTTTTTCAGGAGCCATGTCAATTGGTCCCTGAGTCTATTGCTATGGAAAAGAACGAAATACCATATCGACTTTATTGATTACGCCAATTAAACGAAGTGAATTAAATCCGGTAAAATATACTTAGCTTATGCCTTTGTCTTTATTATCTTCGATATCATCTTTTTATCAGGATTATCTTTTCACTTCCAGCCTTACTAAACTTAGAAAATCAATCTTTATACGTTCGTGTCAATGATTACTTATTAATCTTTTTTGTTTTTTTTTGGCATCGACTATTTTTTGTGATTATTGGCATTGTCTCAGTCATTTCAGCTTATGTGCAAGAACTTTAAAAGAAGCGACGACTTACATAGCACCTATATACTAACGATTATTTATGTCTATCACCACCATGTTGCTTTACAGGTTCTAATACAAATTTATAGGCTTATATAATCCCTATATATACAATGCGGATTTCAGTCACTCGTCAGTATTACTAAGCCTTCACTGAAAATATTGGAATTTTGCTCGTTACAGCTTTATCCAACTTTGTTTATTTGGTTTTGTTTATGTATTGAATCAAATGTTTAACAGCGAACGTATTATGTTTAATAAGTGGTGTGTCATTATGCTCATCAATATATTTGCGGGTCAAGTGGATCAGGGACAACAACCTAGCCAAAAGAGGTACGAGGAAGATCAAATTTTATCCATATATTGATGTGGATGATTTGATGTGGGAAATGGACCCACCCTTTACAGTTCGAAGGGATAATTTTACCGTTAAAACACTTGTTCAAAAACGCGCTTAGGAACAAAATGATCATGCCATTATATCCAAGGATCCTTGGTCAATATATATGATGATTTAAAGTGATATTGATTTATTTATTTATATGAATTTGGATATTGATACGAGAATCAAACGCATCAACCAAGGGAACTTAACGCTTTGGAAAACGCGTCTTACCAGGCGGTGATTTATTTCAAAACACCAAGACTTTCTTCAATAGGTAAGTGAATATGAACACAACCCTGAAAACCTTCGTTCAAGAAGACAACACATTGCTTAGTTAGATGATGTTAATCAGCCTGTTTTGAGAATTACTGAAGAATTATCTTTGAAGAACTAATGAAAATAGTTAAATCGTATATAAATAAACTCTAGAATTACCGATTCACTTTAAAAATATCTTGAAAAAGATATAATATAAATAAGTAGGGGGTTGAGGCGGGTCATATGATACTTAATACAACATCTTTGATTAGAAATCGTCATAAAAGATAAGTACTTTGGCATTGATTACTATGCCAATCTTTGTATTCAAACCCCTATTTATAATTATCTATCAACACCTTGATTTTATCCCTGGCCAACCATAAAGAGCCATCGAGATCGTTGGATAGAGAACAAGAGTAGTTAAAAAATTAAATGGGTGAAGGTAAAAAAATATTTGGATTTTGAAAACCTGATATTTATTCTTGTCTGATTCAATATATAACATCATTGAAAAACTACAAGAGACTGATCATGGGGCATTTGTGAAACCAACTCTCTTAACCTATTGAATGATATGGATGTGTTAGAATCCTTTTCAAAGACCAATCCATTACTGATTGGCGCATACCTGTTGCTAAATTAAACCATTGGAATTATCAATTTTTAATAACCTTAATGATCTTAATCATTTTGATAAATTGATACGTGCATTAGAAAAATCTACCATTAAGTTTGGCTTTATTAAGCCCATTAAACCAATCATACCTTATTTAAATATTGATGATTTTAGATGATTTTAATCAATTATTGAAACGACTGATTAGCCATCAACCGAATTTTATTATCCAACATTTTCACTGGAATTTTGATAGCGTAAAACTCAATAATTTTATAAGGCTTATTTAAGTCGAAAGACGAGAATTAAAAAATCAAGTTGTTTGATTTATATGGTTATAAAGCTTGGTTAAGCCCTGTTGCGGATGATCTTAAAAACGAAAGTTTTATATTCAATATTAAGAAAACTAAAATTGCCTCAATGAGTCAAATCATTAGATTACCTGACTTATCAAACCATGACAATCAAATATCATTATTTTAAAAGGAAACCAATATGCTTAGTATAATCCGCGAGAAAACCTAACATTCTTTATCATTGGATTGGTTGTAATACTTATCATGTGCGTCTCATTATTGCTTACATTACCTTTAAATCTTCAAAAACTAAAGATGATGATACTGATCAGTTAGTCCCTGAAGAAAAACAAGAATTGGAAACAGAAGAAAGTTCTGAAAGTCAAAGTGAAACTGAAGAGGATCAAGAAGTTCCTAGTGAAGAAGAAAGTGAAGAAGAAAATCAAGATGAAGAAAAAGAAGCAGAGAAAGATTTTGGTAAATACCATGTTCTTTATCGCGGAAAAGATAAACGTTGGTATGTTAAACGCGAAGGTTCAGAAAAAACATTAAGAGTGTTGCACACAAAAGAAGAAGCAATTGCCTGGGCAACAATAAAAGCTATTAATCAAGATACAAATATTGTGATTCATAATAAGGAGGGTAAAATTGAAAAACACGGATACTAAAAAAAATCAAGATGAAGCAGAATTTCATCAAGTACAATCTGCAAGAACACCTGGAGATCAACCGTTTTCAGAAGACAAAGAAATTGTCACTAAAAAGCAAATTAGATTTCGTTTAATTGTTACAGTAGTTATAATTTTAGCAGTAGTTATAGGTATTATACTAGCGCTTAATTAAATTTTAACATAAAATAAAAACAACTATAAGTTATAAAATAGCTTATAGTTGTTTTTTATATAGATAATTATTCTTGGATATTCTTGGTTCAAATAAATATGATATTTGGAATACAATAATATATCCGATAGTTACCGCTCCTGCTAAAAATAAAACATGGTAACCATTGCCTAATATATTAATTACAGGTATTGGTCCGCCGTTAAATGGATTAGACATTAAATACATATTATTTGCGTTTTGATCTATAAAGAGATTGCCAAACATTGCCCAAGCTGCAGTCAATAACAAACCAATAGCTACCTTTGTCCAGTTGGCTTTTCTTAATTTAAAATCACCACGATAAATCAAAAATAGAGGAATAAATATCAAGAAAAAGTGAATAACACTAGATCTAATTATTGGAAAAGTAATTCGAAATGGTTCACCATATAATACTGTAACTGGATAAAATATAACCGCAAGTCCGCCTAAAATAGCGGTCGCAAACACAAAATCTTTAAGTGGTTTTATATTAAACCAAATAACAAAAGGCAATAAGATATTCATTATTCCACAAAGTTGAAAAGAAAAGAAAGTATTGATATTAAAGAAAGCATGTGGATAAGTTGAATATGACTCATCAATAAAGTAATATTCATAGATAAACAATGCTTCACCAGCAAATTTTAATAATAGGATTAAAACCAATGCAATAGAAATAATTTTATTTTGTAATTTTATTGGCTTATTTTTTAAATATTTGAATAATAATATAAAGAATATTATATTAATTAATAAATAAACCAAATGATAATTACTAAAGAAATAATAACTTGGCTGTTCATCCATACCAATTGTTGTAAAAAAATTACTAAGAAACATATGAAACCTCCAAAATAACAATAATATTATATCATATTTAATTTAGTTAAAATAATAATTAAATCAATTTTTTTTAATCTAATATTCAATATGAACTAAAAAACTTGATTATTTAATAAAAAGTAGTAAAATAGTAATACACTAATAAAGAGGTGATATTATTAAACTAACTATAAATGATAAGGTTCATGAGTATAATGAGCCAGTGGTTTTAGAAGACATTGCAAAAGAATATGAAGGGGAATTTTATGCGGCTTTGGTAAACAATCGTTTACGTGAGTTATCTTATCGGGTTTCTAAAGATGCAAAAGTTGAATTATTAGATTATTCATTTTATGATTCAACTAGAATTTACGCAACTAGTATGAGATTTCTTGTAGCTATGGCAACGTATAGAACTTATCCAGAAATCGAAATAAAGTTTTCCAATAGTATTGCTATGGGAATTTATGGGCGTGGAGTTGATAGCAACATCAATCGTGAAATGCTTAATAATATTGTAAAAGAAATGAACAAAATTATTAAAGCTGATTATAAAATTTCTAGATCGCAATTTTCAATTCAAGAAGCAAAAGATTATTATCGCTCATTAGGTTACGTAGATAAGGTCAATGCTTTAGAGTATAGAAAAGAAAAAGTAAATATTTATTCATGTGATGATTATAAAAACTATATGTATGGTTATATGGTGCCTTCTACAGGTTATCTTAAAGACTATGAAATCCATTATTTAAACCCAGGGTTTTTAATTCAGTATCCTCGTCGTGAAGAAAAAGGTGAAATTCCTGAATTTGCAGATTCACCTAAATTTTTTGATATTTTATCTAAATCAGAAGATTGGGCTGTAAAACTAAATGTAGATATGATTTATAAAATGAATAAACGTATAGAAAAAGGTAATTTACAAGAATTTATTAATGCTTGTGAAAATAATCATAATAAACAATTACAAGAACTTTCAGAAAAAATTGTTAATCATAAAGATGTACGCTTGATTGCTATTGCTGGACCGTCTTCATCAGGTAAAACCACATTTTCAAGACGTTTAGAAGAAGAACTAATTAAACATAAAATCAATCCATTAATGATTTCAATTGATAACTACTACTTGCCAGTAGAACAAGCACCTATAGATGAAAACGGAGAGCCTGATTTAGAACACATCTTATCTTTAGATATTGATTTGTTTAACCAAAACATGATTGATTTAATCGCTGGTAAAGAAGTTGCATTACCAATTTTTGACTTTGTATCAAGGGAGCGGTTGTTTTCTAAACCAATAAAAATTGATAAAACCACACCAATTATAATTGAAGGTATCCATGCTTTAAATAATAAATTATCAGAAAATATACCTAAAAACAAAAAGTTTAAAATATATATTTCTCCATTCACACAAATTAACATTGACTATAACAATCCTATTAATCTTACAGATTTAAGGCTTCTAAGAAGAATAGTTAGAGATTTGCAATTCAGAAACACATCACCGGAAAAAACACTTGATATGTGGCCTTCTGTTAGAAGAGGAGAATATAATTGGATTTATCCTCATATTGAAAATTCAGATTATATTTTTAATTCAGAATTAACATATGAATTTGCAATATTAAAACAATACGCTGAAGATGCTTTAAATACTATTGATCGCGAATCTAAACATTTTATTCAAGCAAATAGGTTATTAAAATTTTTAAAGTATTTTAACAATATTGATAGTAAATATGTCCCTAAACATTCTCTTTTAAGAGAATTTATTGGCGGAAGTTTATACGAACACTAGTTTCTAGTGTTCTTTTTTTTTGATTAGTTTTAACTGTATTGTGCTTAAAGATATATTTTGCTATAATTAAATAGGTGAATGCAATGACAAAAATAAAAAATGAACACTTTGGTTTAACCATAGAAGAAGTAAACCAAAGAAGGATTGACAAAAGAACAAATGTTTCGACAAAATCGAATTTAAAAACTCCTGGGAAGATAATTACTAATAATGTCTTCACTTATTTTAATATGTTACTAGCAATTATTGCGGCCTTATTAATTTCAATAGGCAGTTATGAGAATTTATGGTTTGTAGTTATTGCGACTGCTAATACTTTAATAGGTATTGTTCAAGAATTTAAAGCACGAAGAATTATTAAAAATTTATCCTTGTTATCAGAAACAAAAGTAAAAGTTATTAGACAAGGAATAGAAATTGAAATTAATAAAGAAGAAGTAGTTATAGATGATATTTATAAATTAAATTCAGGCAAACAAATTATTACTGATTCAGTTGTAATCGATGGAGCTATCACTGTAAACGAAGCTAATTTAACCGGTGAATCTGACTCTATATCAAAAGAACCAGGTGATTTATTACTATCAGGAACTTATGTTGTTAGTGGTGAAGCCTATGTAAGAGTTTCACGAGTAGGTAAAGATAATTATATTGAAACATTACAAAATAAAGTTAAAAGATTATCTAAACCAAAATCAGTAATATTAAACTCTTTAAGAGGCTTGTTAAAAGTAATTGGAATAATAATTGTTCCTTTAGGTTTAATGACTTTTTATAATGCTTTTCAACGCTCGGCTTATGATTATTTACCTGATTTTATTAATAATAGCGAATTATATAATGAAGCGTTAGTTAAAATGGCTGGTTCAATGGTGGCTATGGTGCCTTCTGGGTTGTTCTTATTAACAACTATGGCATTTGCAGCTTCAGTAATTAAACTTGCTAAACATAAAACCTTAGTTCAAGAATTATATTCGATAGAAACATTAGCTAGAATTGATACCCTTTGTTTAGATAAAACTGGAACAATTACTGATGGTACAATGAATGTAGATTTCTTTGAAATGATAAAAAATCCTATCTACTCTATTGCTGATTATACAAATACCGAAATAAAAAATATTATTTCATCAATGAATAGTGCTTTAAATGATCAAAACCAAACAGCTATAGCCTTACAAGAATATTTTGGTTCAAAACAAAAATATAAGGTTAAAAACTCAATTGATTTTGATTCAATGAATAAATACTCTGTTGTTGAATTTGATGGTGGGATTTATGTATTAGGTGCACCAGAAATGATTGTTAAGAAAAAATATTCTAAAATCAAAGCTCAAGTTGATAAACA
The DNA here is from genome assembly GCA_018399755.1 of Bacilli bacterium. Lineage (GTDB taxonomy): Bacteria > Bacillota_I > Bacilli_A > Izemoplasmatales > Hujiaoplasmataceae > Hujiaoplasma. Next base: position 10,850 of record JAGYOE010000015.1, on the reverse strand, counting down.
TGCGGCTATGGGAAAAAGAGTATTATTATTAGCACAAAGCGAAAAAATAACCGATAAAAAAATTGCTGGTAAAATCAGGCCAATTGCTTTAGTAATTCTAAATGATAATGTCAGACAAAGCGCAATTGATACGATTAAAGAATTTAACGAAGCCAATATTGATGTAAAAGTTATCTCTGGCGATAATGCTTTAACAGTTAGCGAAGTTGCAAAACGCGCAGGTGTTAAAAATGCTGAAAAATATATTTCATTAGAAGATATAAAAGATGATGAATTAGAAGAAATTGCTTTAAGTTATAATGTCTTTGGTCGAGTATCACCAAATCAAAAGAAAATTTTGATTCAACATCTTCAAGAACATGATAAAAAAGTAGCTATGGTTGGAGATGGTGTTAATGATATCTTAGCTTTAAAACAAGCTGACACATCTATTTCATTAGCTAGTGGAACTGATGCAAGTAGAAATATATCTCATTTTGTTTTATTAGATAATAACTTTTCAACTATTCCTAGAGTTGTTGATGAAGGTAGACAAATTGTATCAAATATGGAAAAAGCATCGGTTTTATATTTAGTTAAAACCCTCTATACAATTATCTTAACCTTTATATTATTAATGACTTCAAATATCTATCCATTTGAACCAATTCAAATGTTTGTTATTGAAACCTTTATAATTGGTATTCCATCCTTCTTTATTGCTTTAGAACCTAATGGAAGACAGTTTAAAGGCAAGTTCTTAAAGAATGTATTTAAAAATGTTTTACCTGGTTCATTAATTATAATTGCTAATTTATTAGGTGTTTATATATTCTCAAGTGCGTTTATAATTGTTACAGAGATAGAAATATCTACTGTGGGAATTATTGCCGCAACCTTTGCTTATTGGTTAGTATTAGTTAATGTATCTACACCTTTAAATAAACTAAGAACTTCTATAATAGGCTTTGCATTTGTTACAAGTGCTATTTGTTTTATTATCTTTGGTGATTTCTTTAAACTAACTGATTTATCAACCTCAAGCTTTTTATTATTACTCTTATTAATGGAAACTACCTATATTACTTTTTCAATTTATCAGGGATCGCTAATTAAATTCTGGCCGTAATAGTAATTAATATTAATTTTTGCTATAATTAATATATAGGAGGGAAAATATGTATAAAATTTTACATGTCAGTGCAGAAGTTTCACCTTTTGTTAAAATTGGTGGTTTAGCTGATGTTGTGGGTTCTTTGCCCAGTGAAATTAAAAGGTTACGTGGAACAGAAATCAGAGTAATCTTACCTTACTATAAAGTTATTCCAGCTAAATACAAAAAGAAATGTAATGATGAAGTGAATTTTAATATCAATTTTGATGATAAGGATACTTATGTAGGAATAAAGTCTTTAAAGAAAGGAAATATTCTTTACTATTTTGTTGATAATGAGTATTTCTTTGGTTCTCGAGATAAAGTTTATAATTATGGCGACGAATCAAAAAGATTTGCTTTTTTCCAATTAGCTGTATTAGAAAGTTTAATTCACTTAAACTTTATCCCTGATATTATTCATGTCCATGATTGGCATACGGCTATGATACCATTACTATTAAAACGCAGATACTTAGAGTTTAATACAAAATCTGTCTTGAGTATTCATAATTTAGCATATCAAGGAATTTTCCCTTTACAAGACTTTAAATTATTTTCAATAAACTACACTCCAGACTTTGAATTTGAAGGCTTTTTGAACTTTTTAAAGTCAGGAATTGTTTCTGCGGACTTATTAACTACAGTGTCTAAAACATATGCAAGAGAAATCCTAACTGATTATTTTGGCTATGGTTTACAAGACTTATTAAAAATGCGAGCTCATGATTTAATTGGGATTGTAAATGGAATTGACTATAAAAAATATAATCCAAAAACTGATAAGTTAATAGCTAAAAATTATACTTATGATAATTATCGTGAAGGTAAACAAAAAAATAAACAGTCTTTATTTAAAACACTACATACTAATCTTAATCCGAAAAAACCACTTGTAGCGATTGTTTCAAGATTAGTCAGTCAAAAAGGTATTGATTTAATTCAAAGAGTTTTTTCAGAAATGTTAGAGATTGATGATTTTAATTATGTTGTTTTAGGTTCGGGAGAAAAAGTATACGAAGATTACTTTATTGATTTAGAAGAAAAATATCCTAAAAAAGTAAAAACTTATATTGGTTACTCAAACAAACTAGCCCAACAAATTTATGCTAGTTCAGATATTTTCTTAATGCCTTCTAAATATGAACCTTGTGGTTTAGGACAAATTATCGCTTTAAAATATGGTTCGATACCTGTTGTAAGAGAAACAGGAGGCTTAGTTGATACTATAACTCCATATAATGAGTTTAATATTACCGGTAATGGTTTTAGTTTTACTAACTTTAATGCTCACGATATGATGCATGTATTAAGATATGCTATTCATATATACAACCATAATAAAGAAGCTTGGGATAAAATTGTAAAACAAGCTATGGAAACTGATTTTTCATGGAAACAATCAGCCAAAGCTTATCGAAAAGCTTATAAAAAATTATTATAAAGGGGAAAATTATGAAAGTACTAGCAATGATTTTAGCCGGAGGAAGAGGATCAAGATTAGATATTCTTTCGGAAAATAGAGTTAAACCAAGTGTTCCATTTGCGGGAAAATTTAGAATTATAGATTTCACTTTAAGTAATTGTACAAATTCAGGCATTTTTGATATTGCAATTTTAACTCAGTATTTACCATTCTCTTTAAATGATCATATTGGTTCTGGAAAACCTTGGGATTTAGATAGAAGAGACTCTAAAGTAACACTTTTACAACCACATATTGAATGGTATAAAGGAACTGCAGACTCTGTTAAGAAAAATATTCATTATATAAAACAAGGCAATTATGATTATATCTTAATCCTTTCTGGAGATCATATCTATAAAATGAACTACATGAAAATGATAAAAGCTCATATTGAAAAAAAAGCTAAACTTACAATTGGCTGTAATGTTATTGATCCAAAAGATGCTCATCACTTTGGGATGATGAAAACTGATAAGAGCTTAAGAATTACTGACTTTATTGAAAAACCTAAAAACTCTAATTTAACTTTAGCTTCAATGGGTATTTATGTATTTAATAAAGATATATTATTAGACTATCTTGAAAATATGGATATTGAAGATCTAGATTTTGGTAAACATGTAATTCCAAGAATGGTTGAAGAAACAGATGTCTATGCTTTTAAATTTAAAGGTTATTGGAAAGATGTTGGGACTTATGATGCCTATCTAGATACTAATCTAGGCTTAATTGAAACAGTCGATAAAATTCAGTTAGATATGTATGATCCTACCTGGAAAATATATACTAGATCAGAAGATATGCCTGCAGTAAAGATAGGTTCTAAAGCAAAGATAAAACAAGCTTTAATTTCCAATGGTTCAATAGTCGCTGGAGATGTAATAAGAAGTGTAATCAGCCCTGGAGTAACTATACATCCTCTGGCTAAGGTAAGTAATTCAGTTATCCTAAACGATGTTGAAATTAAACCTGGAGCTATTATCGATAATTGTATAATTGATAAACACACTGTTATCGAACAAAACGCAATGGTTGGAACTGGTGATGACTATAGTGAAAACAAAGAAAAACCTGAATTATTAAACTCGGGAATAACAGTTATCGGTAAAAATGTTACAGTTCCAGAAAACATGGTAATTGGTAGAAACGTTAGAATATTTGGTAAAACAAAATTAACCAATATTAAAGATAATATAATTTATTCAGGTTCAACAATTAAATAAATACAAAAAGTCCATGAAATTTCATGGACTTATTATTTTATGGTGCTCCTACCTAGAATCGAACTAGAATTTCAGCATTACCATTGCTGCGTTCTACCGTTAAACTATAGGAGCACATTTTACTAATAACATTATAAATAATTATCATAGTTTTAGCAAGTAAAAGATATAATTATATTTACAATATTTTCAATTTGGAATATAATTAAAACTAACGAGGAGGCAACATGTTAAAAATTGAAAATGTATCAAAATCCTATGATGGAAAAAAGAATGCAATAGAAGATATTAATTTAACTATAAAACCAGGGGATATATATGGATTTATTGGTCATAATGGGGCTGGAAAAACCACATTATTAAAATCAATTGCTGGAATATTAAGTTTTGATAAAGGTGAAATATATATTCACGATTATTCAATTAAGAAACAACCTTTAGAAGCTAAAAAATTAATCGCCTATATTCCTGATAATCCTGATATTTATGAATCATTAACAGGAAGGCAATATTTAGACTTTATGGCAGATGTTTTTCAAGTTAATCTTGATAAACGCAATCAGTTAATTGATAAATATGCAGAAATGTTTGAAATGAGTAGTGTGTTAAACGATCAAATCTCAACTTATTCTCATGGTATGAAACAAAAAATAGTTATTATGGGAGCTTTAATTCATGAACCAAAGGTAATGTTATTAGATGAACCATTTGTTGGTTTGGACCCAAAAGCTAGTTATTTACTAAAACAAGTCTTTAATGATTTATGTAAAAAAGGTTCACTAATTTTCTTTTCAACTCATGTTTTAGAAGTTGCGGAAAAACTATGTAATAAAGTAGCAATTATTAAAAACGCTAAAATTGTCACAAACGGAGACACTGAAAAGATAATTAAGGATGAATCCTTAGAAAATATCTTTTTAGAATTATTAAAAGAATCATGATTTATTTTAAATTATTAAAAGTTTTTATTAAAGAGAATTATTCTCTAAAGAAAATTGTTGGGTCAAATTTAAATAAATCAAAAGCAAAAACTATCTTACTAGTTTTGTTGATATTATATGGGTTGGGTTCATTATTATTTTCTTTTGGATTTTTGTTTTTTAATCTTGGAGAAATATTATCTCAAGTAGATATGGTTGATACTTTATTAACCTATATCTTTATGTATGCTACTTTTTTATCAGTGATTTTCGTTGTTATTAGAGCAGGAAGTTATCTATTTCATTATAAAGACTATGATTTTTTATCAAGTTTACCGATTAAAAATCATTATGTAATTGCTGCTAAAATATCAGTTATGTTAGTAATGATTTATTTGAGTGTTTATATTTTTACTGCACCAATTATATTTAGTTATTTATATTTTAGTAGTTTTACAATCTATAAATTAGTCGCAATTCTTATCTCTCTTTTAGTAATACCTTTAATCCCAGTTATTATATTTTCGTTTCTGTCTTTATTAATAACTTATATTACTTCAAAATTTAGAATAAGTAAGTTATTTAATGTATTTTTAATGTTTGGATTATTGTTAGTATTTTTCTATTTTTCTTTTAGTTTTAGTTCAAGCACAGATAATCCATTAATAAATCAACAAGGTTTACTAGGAGATATCAGCAAATATATTCCTACGTATAAACTATTTATTAATGCAATTAATGACACTGATATTTTAGCATTATTTGCCTTAATTATAATTAATCTAGTTTTAATTACCGGATTTATTTATGGGATTGAAAAAATAGTTCATAAAACTAATCAATTACAAACAAAAACAAAGCGAAGAATTAATCGAAAAATTAATACAAAAGAAAGATCTGTAGTTGAAACACTAGTAAAAAAAGAATTTAAAAAGTTTATCAGTGTTAATATTTATGTTTTGAATTCTGGTTTTGGGGCGATTTTAATGGTTGTAGGAGGTGTTTTAAGCATTATATACGCTGATAATATTAGCCTATTTTTAGACCAATTAATAAATTTAAATATTCCCATTGAACTAATGATTATTATCTTGGTTGCGTTTTTATTATCAACGATTTATACATCTTCAATTTCACTTTCTTTAGAAGGTAATAATTTATGGATAATTAAATCACTACCAATTAAAGCAAAAACAATTATGTTTAGTAAAATGTTATTTAATATTTTATTAGGGTTACCTTTTGCATATTTCTTTATTATCTGTTTAGCTATTGGATTAAATTTTAGCTTAACACAAATTTTATTACTAAGCTTATTTGTGACAAGTTTTTCACTTATAACCTCTGGGTTAGGCTCGGTAATTAATTTACATTTTCCAAAATTTTCATATAAAAATGAAACTGAAGTTGTAAAACAAAGTGCAGGCGCATTTCTAGGAATGTTCGGTGGCTTTGGTATTATATTAATTAATGGATTATTTTATTACTTTTTGTATGAACAATTATCGAGTAATATTATGATTCTCTTATTATCAATATTTAATTTATTAATTTTTACAGGAATTTCTATTTACATCGATAGAAAATCTGAAAGCCTTTTCATGAATTTTTAGGGTTTTTAACCGATAAATAATGGCTATATTGTTTGATATTTAGTCATTTGTTTGGTATAATTTAGAGTGGTTAAAAATTATAATGATTATAGATAAGAAAGGAAGCAATTATGACAAAATTTGTTTATTTATTTAAAGAATCAGATCAATCAATGCGTAACCTTTTAGGCGGTAAAGGAGCTAACTTGGGTGAAATGACAAGCCTTGGTTTACCAATTCCTCCTGGGTTCACTGTTTCTACAGAAGCTTGTACAAAGTATTATGATGATGGACAAAAAATTAATGATACAATTAAAAAACAAGTATTTGATGCGTTAGCTAAGACTGAAAAAATCGTTGATAAAACTTTCGGCGATAATGAAAATCCATTCTTAGTATCTGTTCGTTCTGGAGCTAGAAAATCTATGCCAGGAATGATGGATACAATCCTTAATTTAGGATTGAATGATGAAGCTGTTATTGGTTTAGCAAAACAAACTGATAACGAAAGATTTGCTTATGACTCATACAGAAGATTTATTACAATGTTTTCTGATGTTGTTATGGGTATTTCAAAATCTAATTTCGACAAAATCTTTGATGCTAAAAAAGCAGAAAAAAATGTTGAATTAGATACATATTTAGATGCTGAAGACTTAAAAGACATCGTGGAAAAATTCAAAGCTGAATACAAAATACACCAAGGTGAAGACTTCCCACAAGATCCTAAAGAACAACTTATTATAGCTATTGAAGCTGTATTTAGATCATGGGATAATCCAAGAGCTCAATACTATAGAAGAATGAACAACATTCCTTATGAATGGGGAACTGCAGTTAATGTTCAATCTATGGTATTTGGTAATATGGGGGAAAGTTCAGGTACAGGTGTTGCCTTTACTAGAAACCCTTCTACTGGAGAAAAAGAATTTTATGGAGAATATTTATTTAATGCTCAAGGTGAAGATGTAGTTGCTGGAACAAGAACTCCAAAACCAATTACTGATTTAGCTGATGACAATCCTAAAATCTTTAAACAATTCCAAGAAATCTCACAAAAATTAGAAAATCACTACAAAGATATGCAAGATTTAGAGTTTACTATTGAAAAAGGTAAACTATATATCTTACAAACAAGAAACGGAAAAAGAACTGCTCAAGCTGCTTTAAAAATAGCAATCGATATGGTAGATGAAGGTTTAATTACTGAAAAAGAAGCTGTATTAAAAGTTGAACCTCAACAATTAGATACATTACTTCATCCACAATTTGATCCTAAAGCTTTAGAAGCTGCAGAAGTAATCTCAACTGGATTAAATGCATCACCTGGTGCAGCAACTGGTAAAGTTGTCTTTTCTGCAAAAAGAGCTAATGATATGGTTCAAGATGGAAATGATGTAATACTAGTTAGAACTGAAACCTCACCTGAAGATATCGAAGGTATGGCAGTTGCTCAAGGTGTTCTAACAGCTCGTGGTGGAATGACTTCACATGCAGCTGTAGTTGCTAGAGGAATGGGAACTTGCTGCGTTGCCGGTGCTCATGAAATAAAAGTTAATGAAGAAGAATTATATTTCACAGTTAATGGTAAAAAATACATCGAAGGTGACTTTATCTCATTAGATGGTTCTACAGGTAAAGTTTACGGTGAAAAAGTTAAAACTATGGAAGCTACTGTAAGTGGAGATTTTGCTAAATTAATGAAATGGGCAGATAAATTCCGTGCTATGAACGTTAGAACAAATGCTGATAATCAAAGAGATGCTAAACAAGCATATGACTTTGGTGCTGAAGGTATTGGTTTGTGTCGTACTGAACATATGTTCTTTGAAGGCACTAGAATTAAAGCTGTTAGAGAAATGATTGTTGCAAAATCAGTTGAAGAAAGAGAAAAAGCTTTAGCTAAACTTTTACCTATGCAAAAACAAGACTTTATTGAATTATATGAAGCTATGCAAGGATTTCCTGTAACTATTCGTTATTTAGATCCACCATTACATGAATTCTTACCTTCAGATGAAAAAGACATTAGAGAATTAGCTGATGATTTAAATATTTCTTATAAAGAATTACAAGCTACAATAAATGATTTACATGAAACTAACCCTATGTTAGGTCATCGTGGAGTTAGACTTTCAATTACATATCCTGAAATTGCTATAATGCAAACTAGAGCTGTTATTGAAGCTGCATTAGAAGTAAACAAAAACGGTCTTAATGTAAAACCAGAAATAATGATTCCACTTGTGGGAGAATTAAAAGAGTTAAAATACGTTAAAGCTGAAGTTGTAAAAACTGCAGATGAAATAATTAAAAATTCTAAAGTTGATTTAGAATACAGTGTTGGAACAATGATTGAAATTCCACGTGCTGCCTTAACCGCAGATGAAATCGCAAAAGAAGCTGAATTCTTCAGCTTTGGAACAAATGACTTAACTCAAATGGGCTTTGGCTTCTCAAGAGATGATGCAGGTAAATTCCTAAGTGATTACTATAATAAAAACATCTTTGATGAAGATCCATTTGCACATGTAGATCAAAAAGGTATTGGCCGTTTAATGAAAATTGCTGTTGAAGACGGAAGAAAAACAAGAAAAGACATTAAACTAGGTATTTGTGGTGAACACGGTGGCGATCCTACTTCAATTGAATTCTGCCATGATATTGGCTTAAGCTATGTATCATGTTCTCCATTTAGAGTTCCAATTGCTAGATTAGCAGCTGCTCAAGCAAATATTAAAAATCCAAGATAAAAACTTACAATTTATAATTAAAGCGGACAATGATTAAACATTGTCCGCTATATTTTTATTTATTTTAATTATCAATATTATTAATTATATTCTCTGTTACATAGTCTGAATAGATACCTTTAATACCATTAGCTAAATAATTATTAATTTGTTCTAGATTATTAAGTGTATGCAAATAAATTTTAATATCTAGATTATTTAATTCATCAATTATTTCTTGATCAAATTGCGAGTATCTAAAAGAAGTCATAGTTAATAACTTAATGTCTGTTTCTTCAGAAAGATAATTAAGCACTTCACTAGGCAATACATCAATTTTATAAAGTGTTAATATATAATATAAAAAATGATTCTCAGATAAAGATTCTACTGTTTCTAACATTTCAAAATCATAAATTTGTGGGACAAATCTAACAAGTAAATTATTATTATAACTATTAACTTGATTAATAAAACTCATATAAAAGTTTTCTATATCAACCTCTTTAGTATCGATGACTATAATCATCTCTGGATAATCACTTTCCATAAGTTCAAGCAATTGCTTTAAGCATAACGTAGTATATAAGTTTTTAATCTTACTAATTGAAAATTCTGGATATGAAGGACGTTCATAAAAAGAATAATTTTCATCTAAGTCTTGCCAATAATGCACCGCAACAATTCTATTATCCTCTGTAAACATAAAATCAATTTCAAAAATACGGGTTCCACTATTATAATGATTATCTATTGCTTCAAGACTATTTGTATAAGTAATATCATCAATTCCTCCACCAGCATGAGCAATAACATTATTATTTGAAATAACAGAATGTGTAATGTTTTCTTGAATTAATTTATCATTATTATCTAATTCATCATTTTTTAACATAATAATGATAAATAAAGCATAGATTATTACTAGTAAATATTTATACTTTCTCATATCTGTTACTCCCTAATATTAAATTTTGTTAGTATAAGTATACTAATAAATTAAATTTTTTAAAAGGGCTTCTTAAAAAATAATTCTTTTTTCAAAAACGTTGACATCACTAATATTGTATTTTATAATAATACTGTACTTAGTTAGTTGGAAGTTACCCACCCGCGACGCACAGTTTTTTGAAGGGAGTCGAGCTTATACTGGTGTTGAAAGCCTATTAGATTAGGAATCCTAAAGGTATAAGAAGAGATGCCCACTTGGTAGTAGATGTAGTCTGCTAGGGTAGCTTCCAACTGATTAAGTGCTTTATTTTTGGAGGGTGTATGTTAAGAGTTATTGCCGGTAAATATAAATCTAGAAAAATTAAAGAAGTTAAGTCAAAACTAACAAGACCAACAACAGATAAAAATAAGGAAGTTTTATTTAACCTGCTTGGTCAATTTTTTTCTGGTGGGGCTGTATTAGATTTGTTTGCTGGAAGTGGATCACTTGGTATTGAAGCAATTTCTAGAGGAATGGAATCAGTTGATTTTGTCGATAAATCATATCAAGCTATAAAAGTTATTAAAACAAATATTAATACCTTAAATCTTGATAAACAAGCAAACACTTATAAGGCAGATGCAATTAAATTTCTTGAAACTTGCACAAATTCTTATGATTTAATATTAGTGGATCCACCTTATAAAATAAACCTTTATCAAGAAATACTAAATTTAGTAACAAGTAGACAGATACTAAAAATAAATGGTATAATTGTTTTAGAGTCTGACAAATTTACAAATATAGAACCAGTAAAAAATTTAACTGTGTTACAAACAAAAATACTAGGTA
>JAGYOE010000014.1 GCA_018399755.1 Bacilli bacterium | reverse complement strand
AACACTGAAGAATCTGCGTATGAACTAATTATTATTATTGCTAATTCTTATATAAGTGTTTATGATAATGGTGGCCAAGGACATTTAGATGCAATTACAGCTGAAATTATCGCTACAATTTCTGATCCAGATAATATGGTAGAGTTTAATTTAACCCAAACTGAAGTTGATGAAATATCTAGTAAGTTAGGAACATATTTCGAGGATATTTATACACAAGCTGAGGTTATAAAAGATTATGATTCTTCTAATTTAACCAATGCTGAAATTCTTGAAATTGAAGATTTTATTGCACAATTTGGTGAACTTTATTTTTAATATCAAAAAATAGATAAATTATTATAATATTAAGCATTAACCTAAATTTTTTAGGTTAATGCTTTTTTTCTGATAAATAATTTATTGTTTTTTAAAATATATGATATAATTTTTCTAAAGGTTGTGATAACTTGAATAAATTGAAAATCTATATAATAAGACAACTTGTAAAATTGTTTTATCGAATTAAGTTTAAATTAAGGGTTAACTTTAATGATTTTAATCCTAAACGAAAAGATGCATATTTTTTAATTGGTAATCATTCATTTTTACATGATGGTTTAATTCATGCTATGTTTTTAAAAAAATATCCTTTTCCAATAATTAATTCCTTTATGTTTACTAATGAAAAAATGAAATATATTTTAACAAAGGTAATATATTCTATTCCTAAACGTAAAGGACAAATTGATATTTCTACTTTAAGAGAAATAATTAGAATTATAAAAAATGATCGAGGAATAATGCTTTTTCCTGAAGGTAATTCATCATTTTTTGGAAAAGAAAGTGATATTCCATTTTCTACAGTTAAACTTTTTAAAAAATTTAAAATTGATGTTGTTATATGTAAAACTAATGGTGCTTATCTAACTAGTGCAAGATGGGGCAAGAAAGCTACTAGACGTGGACTAATTGAAATGAATTACTATACCTTATTTAAAGGTGATGAATTAGCTGAATATAGCGATAAAGAAATTTATGAAAAAACGAAGTCTGCTTTAACTTTTAATGATTTTGCTTGGAACCGTGAAGAAAAACATTTATATAATCCAAATAAACGAGCTTTGGGATTGGAAACATATATGTATGTTTGTCCAAAATGTTTAAGTCACCAAACCTTATCAACAAAAGACAATCGGATTTTTTGTGATAAATGTGGTGAAATTGCACATTTTAATGCTTATTCATTGTTATCGGGGTTAGAGTTTGATAATTTAATAGAGTGGGATAAACTTCAAAAAGCAAGGCTTCCTAAGATATTAAAAAATATTATTTACACTTCTGGATCAATGTTTAAAGTTGACGTTAAAGATTATTCTACCGAAGATATGGGCTATGTAGATATGGAATTAAATAGTTTTAGCAATAATCTTTTTATTCAAAATAGAGATCAAGAATCTAAATTTGATTTAAGTAAAATTGAGGGATTAACTTTGACTAGAAAAAAGGAAATTTCATTTGATTATAAAAAATCTACTTATTTATTTAAACTAGAAGATCCAATGTTAATTTATGATTCTATTAATTTCTTAAAGGAGGATAAATAATGGAAAAATGGGGAGCTATGGTCTATCTTTTACTAATTGGGGTATTGTTATTTATTGGAAAAGCTTTAAAAACTAGGGTACCTTTTTTAAATAGGATTGTTTTGCCGTCAGCTTTACTTGGCGGTGTGGTTGGTTTAGCCTTTTTTCATTTGGCTATTCCTGGTGGATATCCAATAGATGTTGAAACGATGACTTCGATTGTTTATCATATGCTTGCTTTAGGGTTTATTACTTTAACCTTAAAGGAACATAAACCGACTAAGAACAAAAAGAAAATTTGGTCAACAGGAATGATTATTACTAGTACTTATGCATTACAGGGTTTTATTGGTATTTTGATGGTGTTATTATTTTTTGCGGATAAGTCAGTGGCTGCAGGTATGTTATTGCCACTTGGTTTTGGACAAGGACCTGGGTTAGCAACTAGTTTTGCGACTAACTGGACTGAGATGTTAACAGGAGAATTAACTTCATCTGTAGCTATAGGTGCTTCTTATTCGGTTGTAGGCTTTTTGTTTGGGGGTTCGATTGGTGTTTTATTAATCAATATTATCTCTCGAAAAAGAGGTACGGAAAGAGTAAAACAATACGAAGACACTTCAATAGAAAAAGCTACAATAGAAGTTGATACTGTTAAAGAAATTAGTATTATAGATGGATTAACTGTTCAAGTAGTTATTATTTCTATAATTTATGGATTGGTTTGGTTAACCTTATTCTTATTGAATAAAGTATTGTTGCCATTAGGTGATGTTGGAGAAACTATTTTTGGATTATTAGTTGGATTTAACTTTATTATAGGTATTTTCTATGCTTTATTATTTAAATTGATTTTAAAAATAACTAGTAATAAAGGTATAAATGTAAGTTTTGCTAAAAATGATTATATTTTATCTAATTTAAGTTCTTTGTTTTTTAACTTTATGATTACCGGTGCAGTTTTAACAATTACTTTTGGTTTTATTGCTGAATATGGTTGGCTATTATTATCAATATCTATAGTAGGAGCTATTTTTACTTTATTTTATGTTTATTATGTAACTAAAAAAGTTTATACAGTGCATAATGGTGAGTATTTTGTTGGCTTGTTTGGGATGTTAACTGGTGTTGCTTCTACGGGTATTGCGCTTTTAAAGGGTATTGATAGTAAACTTGAAACTCCGGTTGCAGAAGAATTGGCGATGGGTAGCGCTACAGCAATTACTATGGCCTTGCCTTTGTTTGGATTATTAATGTTACCATCATTAGCCTATGGTTCTGAAAATGAAACCTTGTTTAATTTAATTGCATTATTTGGTTGTTTGCTTTATTGTTTAACCATGTTTGTAATTTTATTAGTAAGAGGAAAGCGAAGAGTCAATTAAAAATCATTAAACTGGCTTTTAGAAATTTTATGTCTATGTTAAAATATAAATAGAATCATTAAGGGAGGGAATTTTAATGAATATTTATTTTTGTGAAAAATGTAAAAGAATTTGTTACACTTACCCAGTAGATTCGCCACTTGATTGTTGTAAACAACCGATGATTTTGTTAGAATCAAAAAAAGAAGAAGAAGGAAATGAAAAACATTTACCTGTAGTTAAAAAAATTGGCGATAATAAAATTAATGTTAAGGTTGGTTCGGTTGAACATCCAATGATGGAAAAACATTATATTCAATGGATTTTTATTGAAAACGGCGACAGATACCTTATTAAAACTTTCAAACCAGGAGATAAACCTGAAGCTGAATTTGATGTTGATTTATCAAAAGATGTTAAAGTTTATGAGTATTGTAATATACACGGATTGTGGATGACAGAATACAAATAACAGATAATTGAAAGCCATATTTATGGCTTTCTTTTATATGTAATTATAAATTTTGTGGTTTTGTTATAAAATTGTTTTAACTTATATGTGGTGGTGATTGTGTATGCAGATTTTAGAATCAATTAAGTACTTGATATTAGGTATTGTTCAAGGACTTACTGAGGTATTACCTATTTCATCAAGTGGACATGTTGAAATTTTCAAATATTTATTAAAAGTAGATATTTATGAAAGTATTACTTTCCTAATTATTGTTAATACGGGGTCATTAGTTACTTTTGTTTTTATTTATTCAAAAAAAATTGGACAATTGATTAAAGGATTTTGTATTTACATTTTTAATAAAGATAATCGTGATAAATATAAAGCAGAATTTATTTATACCTTAAAAATAATTATAGCGACTATACCTGCTGGTGTTGTCGGTCTTTTGTTTGAAGAAAAAATTGATGCTTTTATGCTTGATTATGCTTTGTTAGTTGTTGGAATAGGGTTATTATTAACCGCTACTGTATTATATTATGTAACTAGTTTAGAACCTTTTAAAAAAGGCAAAACCCAAATTAGTTGGTATGATTCAATTTTTATTGGTTTAGCTCAATCTGTGGCATTAATTCCTGGTATTTCACGATCAGGTATGACCAGTTCTACTGCTTTAAAAAAGGGTAATAGCATAAGTAGTGCTTTAGATTTTGCTTTTATAATGTATATACCTATTTCTTTTGCTTCAATTATTTTGATGGTTTACAAAATATTAGCAAAAGAAACGACTAGTTTTGAGCTGAGTAATATTCATAATTATTTCTTTGCTTTCCTCGGAGCTATGATTGCGACATATTTTGCTTATAAATTAATTTTTAATATATTTAGATCTGGTAAGTTAAGATATTTCAGTTATTATTGCTTTGGTGCTAGTTTATTTGCATTAATATTATTTGTTTTGTAAATTATAAGGAGGATATTTAATGGATTTTTTTGAGTTGCTAAAGTATATTATTTTCGGTTTTATTCAAGGTTTGTTCGAAGTTCTTCCTATATCTTCAAGCGGTCAAGTATCCTTTATGCAAAATGTATTAAATGCGGATATTTCTACCACTACTCTTTTTCTTGTAATAGTTAATTTTGGATCATTAATTGCCATAATTATATTTCTACGTAAAACTATTATAAATATTTTAAAAGGTTTATATAGATATTTTATTAAAAATGAAAGAAATAAAGAAACAAAGGAAAACTATGAATTTGCTATTAATATTATAATTGCGATAATCCCAATTGGAATTGTCGGAATTATTTGGGGGCAGTTCGATTATTTATTTGAGGATTATTTGCTTATTATTATTGGCTTGGGGTCATTATTTACCGCAACAGTATTATATAGCACAAGATCAAAAACTGATATGTTTACTGAAACAAAACCCACATATAAGAAATCATTATATATTGGTCTTGTTCAAGTTTTAGCTATTATACCGGGAGTAAGTCGTTTAGCAATTACTACTACTTCAGGAATCAATAAAAAATTATCTCACGAAACGGCTTTAAGTTCTCAATTTTGATTTCAATACCAATATCAATTGGTGCACTTTTATTTAATGATTGTTGGTTTTTGATGTCCTTTGCAATGATTTTGATGCGACAAATGCTTATGTTTTTATTTATTATTTTGCAGCAATGTTTGTGAGTTTATAGGAACTTTTATGCTTTAAAATTTATATTTATTATGCAAGAAAAGGTAATTTAAGACTTTTCTACATGCAATTTAGTTTTGGAATCACAATAATAATTATTGGCTTATATAATTATTAATTTGATTTGGAATTATTGTTTTATTGTAATGAGTATTATATAATAACGTTAATGACAGTATAAGGAGGAAGATAGAATGAATGAATATATAGAAAATGTACCAAAGAGAAGAGGAGAAGAAGGCATATCAATAAAGTTTGCTTAAAATTGTTTAAACAATATTGCACTCATCATTATTATTGGCTTTTGGACAGTTGTTTTAGGTGTTGTTTACACATTTGTTGTTGTGACATAAAAATATACAGCTAATATCTTTGATGGTACAAGTGAATGTGAAAAATGCAAATAATAGCAGAGCAATCAGCAATAGTTGTGATAACCACATATGGGACTTACAAAATTTTAATTTGAACTTGATATTATTGTTTATTTATTAATGATGTTGATGAACTAGAAATTGAAATTTAAATAGTTTAAGAAATTCTATTTCAGTTCAAACACAGAATCAAATATTAAAATAGATGTTCAAGTTGAGAATGAAGATCCTGTATTAGCAGTGAAATTGCAAATAGTTTGGTTAGTAATTCTATTGAAGGCTACGGAAGACTTTGAACTTTTAAGAGATAAATTAGAACCATTAGATCCGGCAAAGTTCCAGCAAATCCCTCATCGCTAATAAAGTATTAAATATTGCAATTTCAATAATTCTAAGGTGGCCCTTACTTGCTTTGGGTGTTGTCTTTATTAAAGAAGTTATGAACAATAAATTTAAAACACCTGAAGATTTGAAAAATATTTCGATGTAAAAGTCTTGGCTTCAAGTACAGGAGCAATTAAAGAGAAGGTTGTGGAATAAATGGAATTTTCAAGGAATATAGAAATATTATTATTAATTACCTAACTCTTTGAGAAGCGGAAGCCTATAGAAAATTAGAAATTAAATATTCGTATGTTAGGTTTTAGATAAAGATAGCTAAAAGTGGCTACAAACAACTTCACCTTCACCAAAAGATGGAAAAACGACAGCGATTAATTTACTTAACCAGTTTTATGCTGAAAGAGGCTTAAAAACTATTATTATTGACTTGAATTTAAGAGACCTAAAATTCATCGCGCTTTCCATAAAGCCAGCCAATCTTAGTTCTATGATTATATAGTTGATGATAAAAATATTGAAGACATTATCATTAAAAAGGTGATGGTGACATTGATTTAATTTTATCAGGCGAACGTATTTCAAGCCTCATATTGTGTTGCAATCAAAGAAAACTTTAGATTTAATTGAGAAAAACTTAAATCTATCTATGATATTATCATCGTTGATTCACCACCAGTTTTATCAGTAACTGATGCTTTCGTTATATCAAAAATAGTTGATGGTGTAATCTTCGTAGTGGCTTATAATCAAACCAAAAAGATGAAGGTAAGTTGCTTTAGAACAATTAAAAAAGATAAAAAGGCAAATATATTAGGAACTGTTTTGCTAATGTTAATCCAAGAGTATCTGGAAGTAATTATAGTTATTACTATCGTGAACTATCGCGAAGAAGAAGAATAACTGAGGTGATTTTTTGATTGATATTCACACTCACTTATTACCATATGTCGATGATGGTGTTAGTGATTTTAATGAGGCATTAAAAGTTATTGAAGGTTTAAAAAATCAGGGAGTAGAAAAAGTGTTTATTACTCCCCATTTTTACAGACTAAGAAATTTTGTATCTACTTATGAAGAAAATCGAAAACTCTTTACCAAGTTAAAAGCTTTGGTAAGAGAGAATGATATTAAAATTGATTTATATTTAGGTACAGAGATTTACTATAATCAAGACACATTAAAAAATATTAAAAATAATATTGTTACTGATTTAATAAATGATTTTTATCTGATTGAGTTTTCAATTGATGAATCTTTATATAATATTACAGAAGCAATTCATAATTTTGTAACTAAAGGGTTTAAACCAATTATTGCACATATTGAAAGATATGAAGCGTTAAGTAAAATAAATGATATTGCTGCTTTAAAAAAAATTGGAGCTTTTATGCAAGTAAATGCTTCAACTATCTTAGGTGGCAGAGGATTTTTTAAAAAAAGTTTTATTAATAAGTTGATAAAAAAAAGTTTAATTGATTTTATTGCGACTGATTCACACAATAATCGCGAGAATTTATTTTTAAAGGCATATCAATATATCAATAATAAGCATTCAAAAACAGTGGCAGATAAATTATTTAACAATCAAATATTATTTACTTAATAATTCAATATGAAGTCATATTGAATTATATTTTCTTAGGAGAGTGATAGTTTTATGAGTAAAAAACGTATTTTAGTTGTAGATGATGAGTTTAGAATAAGAAAGTTATTAGTTGAATTTTTAAAGCGAGAAGACTATGAAGCTATTGAAGCTAAAGATGGAGAAGAGGCTTTAGATTTATTGTTTGAATCTAAACAAAAATTTGATTTAGTGATTTTAGATGTTATGATGCCAAAATATGATGGTTGGTATGTATTAGAAAGTATTAGAGAATATATGACTACACCAGTGGTAATGTTAACAGCTAGAAGTGATGAATATGATCAATTAAAAGGATTTAAGTTAGGTGCTGATGATTATGTGACTAAACCTTTTTCTCCAAGTGTATTAATGGCTAGAATTAATAAAATTTTAAACAAGGATAAAGATGAAGCTAAAGAACTACGTTTTGGCCATATCTTTATGGATCTTTCTTCAAGACAAGTATATATAGATAAAAGAAAGGTTGATTTAACTCCTAAAGAGTTTGAACTTTTAAGATATTTTATTAACAATAAAGGTATTGCTTTATCTAGAGATAAAATTTTAAATGCAGTATGGAATTATGATTATTTTGGCGATTTGCGAACGGTTGATACACATATTAAACAACTAAGAGCTAAGTTAGGAGAGTACGCTTACTATATCTCTACAGTTAGATCAGTAGGTTATAGATTGGATGTAGAAAATGAAGTCATCACTTAGAAGTAAATTATTTTTATTTACCTATGGAATTATTCTTGCTTTTATTGCTGGATTGATTATTTTTAATAATAGTATTTTAAAGAATTACTATATTTTTCGCAAGAATGAAACTTTTGTCGATGCCTTTACTGAGGTTAAACGTTTTAATATAAATGATGATAATTTTGATAATGAACTACTAAGAATTGAGAGTAAATACAATATTTCTATTCAAGTTATATCTCAAGATGAAGCGATTAACCCTTATATTTCTTTGGAAGATTTAGAAAACGATGATTCACTTTATGAGTTTGCCTATGGGAATCCTTTTTTAATTCCCAGACAAGAAGTAGTTAATTTTATTTACCAATACAATCAAGCAACTGAAACTTATAAAGAATTTCCAATAGGAAAGCGAACTGATATTTCAGATTCTAGTTATGATGGATTCTTATTTGATATAGAAACAAATAACTTAGATGAATCAGCTGATTTAATTGGTTTATTTGTTGCGACAGAAACAGAGAATGATGGTTATTTATTTTATTTTAATACGATTACAAGTCAATCAATAGATGAAAACATTTGGATTTTTAATTCTTTTACTGTTGTAGTGGGAATGTTATTTATGGTAGTTTCAGCTATTGTAATGTATTTTCTAAGTTATCGGTTTACTAACCCAATCTTAGAGATTAGTCAAGTGGCTGATGAAATTGCAAATTTGAATTTTTCACGAAAAGTAGATATAAGTAGCGAAGATGAAATAGGACTGCTAGCAAAAAGTGTAAATGTAATGAGTGACGAGTTAAAAAGTACAATTGATGAGTTGCAAGTTTCAAATAAACGTTTAGCAGAAGAGATCATTTATAAAAACAAGGTTGATAAAATGAGAAAAGACTTTATTGCTAGTGCTTCTCATGAATTAAAAACTCCTTTATCTTTGATATTGGGTTATTCTGAAGCTTTAAAATTAGAGGATATTAATGAGAAAGATCGCTTGGCTTATTTAGATATTATTATTGACGAAATTAATAAAATGGATAAACTTGTAAGAGAAATGTTAAATATTTCTCAAATTGAAAGAGGAATTATTACGATAAATAAGACCGAATTTTCTTTAAAATCTTTAGTAGATAAAACATTAAAATTATTCTCTTTAATCATTAAAGAAAATAACATCGATTTATATGTAGAAATAGATGAGGTTTTTGTATATTCAGATTTTGATCAACTTCAAACTGTATTAATCAACTTTTTAAATAATTCCATTAATCATATTAAAAGCCCAAAAGTTTTAATAATTAAATCTGAAGTTGTTTCTAATAACAAAATACGTATTTTTGTTAATAACACAGGCGAAAAAATAGCTGATGATGATATGGATAATATCTGGGAAAGTTTTTATAAAGCTGACAAAGCTAGAACTAGATCTTATGGTGGACATGGGCTTGGTTTAGCTATTTGCAAGTCTATATTTGAATCTCTAAACTATAACTATGGCGCTAATAATACTTCTGATGGTGTGAGTTTTTATTTTGATATAGATTTAGCCGAACCGATTGAAGAATCATAAATTTTATGCTAAAATTAATTTTAGTGTGATAGGAGATAAATATGAAAAAAATATTTAAGTTTAGTAAGAATTTTCTAAAAAACAAATCAAAAATCAATTTTATGATAATTGATGCTTTTGGGATTGCAATTACTTACACTATCGCAATTATTGTATTAAGAATATATATCAATACTGATTTTGATTATAATATGGCTTTTACTCTTTTGCCATTTGTTATTGCTTTTAAGTTAACTTATTATTATTTAGTTAAAGTATATCATTTGGTTTTAGTGAATGTTGGCTTAGATGAAGTTGTAAAAATTTCTATTCATATAGTTTTCGCCAATATAATTATAATAATTATTACTTTGGCGATTCCTAATTTTGAGTTTATACCTGAGATGTTCTTTATCTTTACAACTTTATTTGAGGTCTTTATAGCTGTATCACCAAGAATAATTAGAAGATTAATCAAATTATTAATGCCTCATCACTATTATCTGCAAGGTAAGAGGACTTTGATTATTGGCGCTGGACCTGGAGGCAAAATTGTTTTAAATGAAATAAGAAATAATCCTCAATTAACTAATAATGTTATATGCTTTGTGGATGATGATAATAATAAAATAGGTAATTTATTATCGGGTTATGAAATTATTGGCCCTATAAAAAAAACCCCAAAGTTTATTGATGAATTAGCTATACAAGAAGTTATTATTGCTATAAGTAATATTGAACAAGAGCGGTTTCAAGATATAATTAATCTAGTTTCTTCTCGAGCAGTGACAATAAAGAGAATTCCGCAATTATCTGAATACAACCAAGACCAAAGCAAGAAGCTTTTAGATGTTAATGTGGAAGATTTATTATCTAGATCTACTGTAAAACTTGATGCTTCAGGAATAAATGATTTTATTAATGGGAAGATTGTTTTAGTAACTGGCGCTGGTGGTTCTATTGGTTCTGAACTAGTTAGACAAATAACAAATTATAAAGCGAAATTAGTTATTTTATTTGATATTTATGAAAATGGTGTTTATGATTTACAAAGTGAATTAAATATTAAATTTTCAAAAACAAAACTAAAGATTAAAACAGAAGTATTAATTGGTTCAGTATATAATTACGAACGTTTGAAAGAAATATTTGAAATATATAAACCGGATTTAGTTTTTCATGCTGCAGCTTATAAACATGTGCCTTTGATGGAGGCTTCGGCTGTGGAAGCAGTTAGAACAAATATATTGGGTACTTATAATGTTTGTAAATTAAGCGATATTTATCAAGTGAAAAAAATGGTTTTGGTTTCATCAGATAAAGCTGTAAGACCAACTAATATTATGGGAGCTACTAAAAGATTTGCGGAGATGCTAATTCAATCATATGCAAATAGCAGCAAGACTTCTTATTCAGCTGTTAGATTTGGTAATGTATTAGGTTCTAATGGTTCAGTAGTGCCTTTATTTAAAAGGCAGATTGAAAATGGAGGACCAATTACTATAACTGATAAAAAGATAATTCGCTATTTTATGACAATTCCCGAGGCAACAGGTTTAATATTACAATCAGCTGTATATGCTAGTGGCGGAGAGATATTTATTTTAGATATGGGAGAACCGGTTAAAATATTAGACCTTGCGGAAAAGATGATTATGTTATCTGGATTAAAGCCTTATGAAGATATTGATATTAAAGTTATTGGATTAAGGCCGGGCGAAAAACTTTTTGAAGAGTTATTAGTTAATAAAGACAATGGCAGTATTAAAACCAGTAATGAAAAAATATTTATTGAGAAGATAGCTTGTGAAGCAACTGTTATTAAACAAAATTATGAAATATTAGAAAATTTTGAAAAATTAAATAATCTTGAAATTAAAAAATTGATAAATAAATATGTGGATACATATAATATGAAGTAAGAAAAACAAGACTTGGTCTTGTTTTTTTTCTAATATTAATCTATGTGAATTTACGATGATTTTTGTTATAATAAAACTAGGAGATTAATATGAAGTTAAAAGAAAACCAAAAGCTAAAACTAAATATTCGCAAACAAGGAATTAATGGTGAAGGAATTGGTTATTTTAATCGTATAGCTGTATTTGTGCCTGGTGCAATTAGAAAAGAAGTTGTTAATGTTGAAATAATAAAGTCATATAATAATTATGCAGTTGCTAAAATTATTGATATAGAAAGAGAATCTACTAAACGAGTTTCACCACCGTGTAAATTTTATGAAGATTGTGGAAATTGTGATTTGCAACATATTGACTATAAAGAGCAATTAAAAATAAAACAGTTATTATTAGAACAAGCTTTTAAACGTTACACCGACTTAAATATGGTTAAATCAATCGTAAAGAAAACCATTACAATTGATAAGCCGTTTAACTATGGTAATTATGCTGATATGGTTTTACGTAATACTAACTTTGGGTTAAATATTGGTTATTATAAACCTAACACAAATCATTTTGCTTATATTGATAATTGTATTATTAAGTATGAGGAAATTAATAATATTTCACAGTTAGTTTTGAAACTTTTTAGAAAATATAAATTAAAGGCTTATGATTTAAGAAATAAAGAAGGCATTTTATATAACTTAGTTATTCGTTATTTTAAAGACAGTGATCAAGCTAGTTTAGTTATTGTAACTAAAGAAAAAAGTCCTAAATTACAAATTATAGCTGATGAGTTAGTTAAGACTTTTTCTTCGATTAAATCATTAAGCTATTCTGTTTATAACCCTAATAGTAAACTTACAATTTATAATCCGGTTGAATTATTAGCTGGAAAAGATATGATAGAAACTAATTACCATGAATTTAATTTGGAATTAACTACAGAAGCTTATTTTCCGATGAATAGATTAGTTTTAGAGAAAATGGATGAATATATTCTTAAAAATATTACTATCGATAAATATGATAATATCTTAAATTTATATTCCTTATCCGGAATTACTTCATTAAACTACGCAAAATATGCAAAAAAAGTATTTGCGGTTGATTATGACTATGCTTCAATAAAATGCGCAAAAAGAAATATAACTAATAATAATATAAGTAATATCGAATTAATAGAAGATCATGTTGAAGGAGCTTTGCCAAAATTATATAAAAGTAAAACAAAATATGATTATGTGATTTTCAATCCGCCACGACAGGGTATTTCTAAAGTTGTGATTGATTTATTAAATAAATATTTGCCAAAAACTTTGGTATATATATCCAAAAATCCATCAACTTTAGCTAAAGATATAAATGATTTATTTGCTAATTATAATGTTAGGGAAATTGTGCCTGTTGATTTTAATCCACAAACTGCAATTATCCATAGTGTAACGATTTTAGATAGAAATAAGGGGGAGTAAAAACGATGTTATCAGATTTAGATATTGCACAAAAAGCCAAGATGGAAGAAATTACAGAAATTGCTAAACAAATTGATTTAACAGCTAAGGATTTAGAATTATATGGGAATTATAAAGCTAAAATTAGTTTTGATGCGATTAATCGCTACAAAAAGAACAAACGTGGCAAAATTATTTTAGTTACCGCGATTAATCCTACTAAAGCCGGAGAAGGAAAATCCACTACAACAATTGGATTGGGTGATTCTTTAAGTAAGTTAGGCTATAAAACTATGATTGCTTTAAGAGAACCTTCTTTAGGTCCGGTAATGGGTTTAAAAGGCGGAGCTGCTGGTGGTGGTTATTCTCAAGTTGTACCTATGGAAGATATCAACTTGCATTTTACAGGTGATATTCATGCGATAACTGCGGCTAATAATTTGATTAGTTCAGTTATTGATAATCATTTATATCGTGGGAATAAACTTGACATTGATCCTGAAAATGTAGTTTGGCGAAGAACTATGGATATGAATGATAGGTCATTAAGAAAAATCAAAGTAGGATTATCTTTAAAACGAGAAGTCCCTAGATTTGATGGTTTCGATATTTCAGTTGCTTCAGAAGTAATGGCAGTTTTATGTTTAGCTACTGATTTAGATGATTTAAAAGCAAGGCTATCAAAAATGGTTGTTGCCTATAATACTGATTTAAAACCTGTAACTGTAAAAGATTTAAAGGTTGAAGGTGCTTTAACAATGTTATTAAAAGATGCTATTAAGCCAAATCTTGTACAAACTTTAGAAAAAACTCCAGCATTAATTCACGGTGGACCATTTGCTAATATTGCTCATGGAGCTAATTCTGTGATTGCAACAGATTTCGCATCAAGAGTAAGTGAATACGTTGTTACAGAGGCTGGTTTTGGCGCTGATTTAGGAATGGAAAAATTCATGGATATTAAAATGAGAACTATGGATACTATGCCTAGAGCTGTTGTGATTGTCGCAAGTATAAGAGCTTTAAAATTACATGGAGATGCTAAAAAAGAAGATTTAGAAAATGAAGATGTAGAAGCGATTAAAAAAGGAATAGTAAATCTAGAAAAACACATTGAAAGTGTTAGAGAGTTTGACCGGCCATATGTAATTGCTTTGAACCGTTTTGCTAATGATACTGATAACGAATTAAATTATGTTATTGATTGGGCAAAGGCTAATAATCATCCGATTTCTTTATCAGAAGTATTCACTAAAGGTAGTGAAGGTGGATTGGATTTAGCAGAAAAAATTGTTAAATTAACTGATAATAAAGCTAATATTAAAAATAAACCTATCTATAGTTTAGATATGTCAATAAAAGATAAAATTAATACCATTGCTAAAAAAATATATGGGGCAAAAGCAGTCGAATTTACCGAAAGAGCAGAAGAGCAAATTATTGAATTTAATAAAAATGGTTGGGATAAACTACCTATTTGTATGGCTAAGACGCCTTTATCACTTTCAGATAATGCTAAATTAAAAGGTAGACCAAAAGATTTTACAATTACCGTAAGAGAATTAAAACCTTCTATAGGCGCAGGTTTTATTGTTGCCTTAACTGGAAAAGTAATGACTATGCCAGGATTACCAAAACATGGTGCTTATGAAAATATGGATGTAATTGATCAAAAAATAATTGGATTATTCTAGAGGTGTAATATGAAAAATCTTGTGGATTCATTAAAAGAAAAAGGTTTAAAAGTATTTAAAAAAGCCAATAAAGTTATTAGCGACGCTAAAGAAAATGTTAGTGATACTATGTTGATGGATAAGTTAAAAAGGAGATTTAATTTAGAAAATCCTCATAAATTTATTGTTTCAGAAAAAAGAGTTAAAACCAATATAGTTAAAGAATTATCAGCACAACATGCTAAGCGTTATGATGAAGATAATATCTTTGTATTTTTTGGTAGTAATGAAGCTAACGAAATAAAAAAAGGTTATATAGTTAAAGATTTAAAATCTCTTGAGGACTATATTATAAAAGATATAGTCGAAGTTGAAGTTCCAGTTGAATTTGATGGAAAGAGTTATGATGTGATTGGGACCGCTGTTTATACAGAGGAATTATAATGGATAAAGAAATATTTGTTGATCTTTATAAAAAATATATCAAAAGAGAAGGAGCGGACGAGTTATTAAATTATTTGTTATCAAGTAAAAGTGATTTTTTTGAAGCTCCTTGTTCTACTCGCTTTCATTTATCTGAGCCTGGAGGATTAGTTAAACATTCAATAAATGTATTTCAATGTTTAAAAGCTTATTTAGAAAGACCAAGAGTAAAAGAGGTATATAATTTAGCATACAGCGATGAAACAATTGCTATTGTAGGTTTACTACATGATTTATGTAAAGTTAATGTATATAAGAAAACTATTAGAAATAAAAAAGATGAAAGTGGAAAATGGATACAAGTTCCCTCTTATAATTTTGATGATGATTTACCATATGGTCATGGGGAAAAATCTGTTTATATAATTTCAGGTTTTATGAAACTCTCTAGAGATGAAGCATTTGCTATAAGATATCATATGGGCTTTTCTGGAGTTGAAGAAACCTTTAATGTTGGAAAGGCTTTTAGCCTTTATCCGCTTGCTTTTGCTTTATCAACTGCTGATATGGAATCAACTTATTTTTTAGAAAACTAGAGAAAGATAAAGAAACTTCTAGCGAGGTTTCTTTTTAGAGAAATACATATATGAAAAAAGTATATAATGTTACTAAAGGACCGATATTACAAAAATTAATATATTTAGCTATTCCAATTCTATTAACTACACTTTCACAAATGGCTTATAATTTAACTGATATTTTTTGGATTGGGAAAGTTGATTCAATTGGTTTATCTGAGACAGCTGCAGTTGCGGCTGTGGGGACAGCTGCTTATTTGACTTGGTTTTGTTTTGGGGTAATTTTAATCGCCAAAATAGGTACTAGTGTTAGAGTGTCACATGCAGTTGGTAGAAATGAGTTAGATAAGGTTAATGTTTATGCTTCAAACGGTTTATTGTTAGAAGCAAGTTTAGGTATTTTATTTTCAATATTAACCCTGGTATTTACCAGACAATATCTTGCGATTTTTAATATTGAATCACAAACAATTATTGATTATGCTTTGAATTACATTCCAATTATTGGTGGGTTTATTTTTGTGCAGTTTATCGTTCATGGTTTTGTTGCTATTAATGAAGGACTTGGCCAAACAAAAATAAATTTAATTATTTTAGCTATTGGATTTGTAATTAATATTGGTTTGGACCCATTGTTTATTTTAGGTTTTAGATTAGGTTTAAGCGGGGCAGCAATAGCGACTGTTATTTCGCAGATTATTACATTAATTATTTTTTATGTGGTTTATAAAAGATTAAATCCAACCTTAAAAGTATTTCATTTTAGTAATTTTAATTTAGATGCGATGAAGAAGATTATTAAAGTTGGCTTACCAGTAGGACTTCAAAGTATGTTTTTTACTATAATCGCAATTTTTGTTGCTAGACAGATATATCTTTTTGGAGCTGAAGTAGTTGCTGCCCAAAGAATAGGTGTACAAATTGAACAATTAACTTGGATGATTGCAAGTGGTTTTCAAACTGCAATTACTGTGTTTATTGGTCAAAATTTTGGCGCAAAGGAATTTACGCGAGTCAGAAAAAGCGTTGTTTATGCTGCGTTGATTTTGGTTCCTTATTCATTGATTATTACGGCAATGCTTTATTTCTTCCCGGGTTCACTTATGCGGATATTTTTAGATGAAACCGATACGATAAATGCAGGAATAATTTATTTGCAAATTATTTCTATTTCACAAGTATTTATGATTATCGAAAGTATTGGTACAGGATTTTTTAATGGTATTGCAAAAAGTTATATACCTTCAATAACTGGTATAGTTGGCAATTCTTTGAGAATTCCTTTAGTAATTGTTTTGACAACTACATTGATGGAAGAAGGTATTTGGTGGTCGCTAAATATTTCATCAATATTTAAAGCATTAGTTATATTTCTTGTTTTTGCTTATGTTTTTTCTCGATTGGAAAAAGTTAAGGTTAAGAAGTTAAAACTACCAAGAACACAGAGATTTAATTTAAGAAAAAATAGATAATTACGTTTAGAAAGGATTTTTTATGGGCTGGGGAATTTATGTTTTATTTAGTTTTATATTATTATTTTTAGTATATTTATATATTGCTTTACAAATAGCTATGTCTATTGTTTTACCCAAGGTTAAAAGCCTTGATAAAACAATTGAAGAAGAAACTACAAGGGATAAAACTTTAATAGACTATCTTAAAGATAATAAAACTAAAGAGTATTCTTTAAAATCACGTTATGGGTATAAATTACAGGTTTATGAAATGTTTAATTTAAAGACTAATAAATATGTAGTGATTTCACACGGCTATACATATTCTCATTTAGGCTCGATTAAGTATGCATTGATGATGAATAGATTAGGTTTTAATGCTATTTTATATGATCATAGATTTCATGGAAGAAGCGGCGGAAAAAACACAACTTTAGGCTATTATGAAAAAGATGATTTATATGATATCATTTCTCATGTGTATAAAGAAAAAGGTAAAGATATTTATTTAGGTACTTATGGTGAATCCATGGGTAGTGCTACAGCAATTTTAGAACAAACCAAAGATAAAAGAGTTAAGTTTTTAATTAGTGATTCAGGTTTTAAAGATTTAAAAACCTTGATTAAGCAAAAATTAACTAAGAAAAAATTACCTAGTTGGTTATTTTTCTTAGCAATTAACTTTTTTTCTTGGTTGATAACAAAAGCTAATTTAACAAAGGTAAAACCAATAGAAGCACTAAATGATACTAATGTTCCAATATTATTTGTTCATGGAATAAATGATGAATTTATTTCTTATAAGGATACTCTTGATATGTATAAAGCATATAAAGGCAATAAAATGCTTTATTTAGGGGAAGAAAAAGCAAATCATGCTAGAACATATTATTATAATAAAGAAAAATATTATGAGATTTTACAAGATTTTAATAATCGTTATTTAAAATAAATTTATTACATAAAGAGTTGACTCTATTAGATAAATTAGCTATAATGTTAAATGCAGCTAACATGTAGCTTTTTATTTTGACTATAATGTTAGTGTAATCTAACTTGCAGGAGGAAATATGACACTTCAAGATATAAATCCAGGTCAATACTGTATTGTAAAAAACATAAGAGGTAATAACTTGCGTAAACGTATTATTGATATGGGACTTATTATTGGAACTAAAATATATGTAAAAAAAACCGCTCCATTGGGTGATCCAGTAGAAATAATTGTAAGAGGCTATTCTTTAACTTTAAGAAAAGCAGAAGCAAGAACAATTCAAGTAGAAAGAGTTGAAGGCTAATGAATATAGCATTAATAGGTAATCCAAATTCCGGGAAAACTACACTTTATAATCAGTTAACCGGTGCTAATCAATCAGTGGGGAATTGGCCAGGGGTAACAGTAGAGAAAAAAGTAGGTAAACTAAAATCAAAAAATGTCGAAGCTAATATTGTGGATTTACCAGGTATTTATTCTTTGTCTACAATATCTTTAGAAGAACAAATTTCTTCTGATTATGTTATGGATAGAGAAATGGATTTGATTATTAATATCGTTGATGCTAGTTCTTTGGAAAGAAATTTGTTTTTGACTTATCAGTTATTAGATTCAGACATTCCAATGATTATTGCTTTAAATGGTATGGATATAATTGATAAGAATAAAGAAGCAATTGATTATGTGTCTTTATCAAAAGCTTTAGATTTACCAGTTATTCCCATTTCAGCTAGTAAAAAGATTGGAATTGATAATCTAATATCAGCAATTGAAAGCTTTGACTTAAAAAAAACAAGAAAAAGAATTACTTATGATAAAAAAATTGAAGAAGTAATTAGTGTTATTAACGAACATATAAAAGATAGATTCTTATCAATTCGTTTTTTTGAAGATGGATTAGTTGCTTTAGATCATGCAAATGTACCTGAATCTGAACAACCAGAATTAATTGAACTATACCATGATATTAAAGGGGAATTTACTTTAGATATTGATATGGTTTTACCTGATGCAAGGTATAGAAAAATTATAAATTTAATTGATGAAGTTTATAATAAAAATGATTTAATTAAAGTTACTACCACCGATAAAATTGATAAGGTTTTAACTCATAAATATTTGGGGATTCCAATTTTTGCGGCAATTATGTTTGGTGTGTTTTATTTAGCTTTTGGGCCAGTAGGAACTTTTATTACTGAGCAATTTGTTTGGTTAATTGATCAGTTATTTATCTTGATTATTAATGGTGTAGATAAATTGGGTATGAGTCCTTATATTTCCAGTTTGATTACTAAAGGTGTATTTGGTGGTTTGGCTGCGGTTGTTGGATTTTTACCACAGTTAATGATTTTATTTTTAGCTTTAGCTATATTAGAAGACTCAGGATATATGTCTAGAGCAGCTTTTATTATGGACCGCGCTTTAAGGAAGTTTGGATTAAGTGGGAAATCTTTTATTCCTATGTTAATTGGTTTTGGATGTTCTGTCCCAGCAATTACTGCGACTAGAACATTGGATAAAGATGAAGATAGAAAAATTACCGCAATGATTATACCTTTTGTATCATGTGGAGCGAAGGCCCCAATTTATGGTGTGTTTGCTGGAGCGTTATTTAGTAATGGTTCATATATTGTTGTGTTTAGCATGTATATAATAGGCCTATTGGTTGCTATTTTATCGGCGATTTTATTTAAGAAGACAATATTTAAATCTGCTAGTGCTAATTATATTATGGAGTTACCACAATATCGAAAACCGACAATTAAAAATACTTGGCTTCATACTTGGGAGAGATCAAAAGATTTCTTAATTAAAGCCGGAACAATTCTTTTAGCTTCATTTATTATTATCTGGTTTTTAAGTTATTTTGGAATTGTTGGTGGTAGGTTAACCTTGTTAAGTGATGAAGATATTTCTAAGAGTTTCTTAGGACATATTGGTAAATTTATTTTACCGATATTTAGACCGATAGGATTTAATGATTGGCGTTCTACTGTAGCTATTCTTTCAGGATTTGTGGCTAAAGAGAGTGTTGTTGGGACTTTAGGTATTCTTTATGGAGTTAGTGGAGATGTTGTTGAAAATGGCTCTGCACTTTATCCTTCAATTAGAGCTGCTTTTACGCCTTTACAAGCTTATTCATTTATGTTGTTTGCTTTATTAGCTATACCTTGTATTGCGGCTGTATCAGCTTTAAAACGCGAATTAAACTCTAATAAATGGTTTTTCTTTACTTTAGCATATGAAATGGTAGTAGCGTATTTGATTGCTATGGCAGTCTTCCAAATTGGGAGTTTGGATTTAGGAACAATCTTAACTATTATTTTTACAACTATAATTATTATATTTGTTTATTTTATGATTAGAAAATTTATTAGGCAAAAAGGTAGTGCTTGTGCAACTTGTGATAAATCTGGAAATTGTTCTCTACCACAAAATATTGAGTATTTAGAGAAGAAAGGTGAAAATAAAGATGAAAACTAAAAGGTATTCTGAGTCTTTAGAAGATTATTTAGAAACGATTTATATGTATGGCGGAAAAGATGTTAAATCCGTGGATATTGCAAACCATTTAAATGTATCACGCGCAAGTGTTAATAATGCTTTAAATTCTTTAATAGATAAAGGATTAGTTACTAAGAAACTATATGGGAATATTGCCTTAACTGATACCGGTTTAGAAGTTTCTAAAAAGATTTTAGAAAAACATGAAATCTTAAAAGAGTTTTTAATTGATGTTTTAAGAGTAAAGCCTAAACAAGCGGAAACTGAAGCTTGCGGAATTGAACATGTTATTAGTGATTATACTGCTTCACAGATTAAAAAACTAATTAAGAAAATTAAAAGCGAAAATTAATTTTTTCTTTATCAGTAAATAGCTTATTTTTATAAGCTATTTTGTTTTTACTATAAATAGACAAATTTATCTATTTATAGTAAAATTAAGATAGTCGGAGGTAATTTATGAGAAAGACAAATATTAAATTAAGAAATTTGGTTTTTTATCAAATATATGTACGTAATTTTTCTAAGGAAGGTAATTTTCAAGCAGTAATTGATGATTTGGATCGAATTAAAGCACTGGGAGTAGATGTTATTTTATTAATGCCTATTCATCCTATTGGTGAATTAGATCGAATCGGTAAATTGGGTTCTCCTTATTCAATTAAAACTTATAATGCTATTAGAGAAGAATTAGGTACTATGCAGGATTTTGAAAAATTAATAAAAGCTGTTCATGATAAAAAAATGAAAATTATGATGGATATTGTCTATAATCATACCGCTAAAGATGCTTATTATCATGAAAATCATCCTGAATGGTATTTTAAAAATGAAAATGGCCAATCTTGTAGCAAAGTAAATAAGTGGACCGATGTTTATGATTTTGATTTTTCTTCAGATAAATCCTTATGGTTCGAACTGTTAAATATATTAGTTAAATATTCAAGAATGGATATTGATGGATTTAGATGTGATACTGCGAGTATGATTCCTTTAGATTTTTGGAAGATGGCTAGAAAACATATTCGAAAAGTTAATCCTAAATTTATTTGGTTAAGTGAGTCTATCAGAGGTAAACATCTTAAACAATTAAGAGATATGGGTTTAAACTGTTTATCAGAATCTGAACTATACCAAGAATTTGATATTGCTCAAGATTTGGATGTAGAACCTGACCAAAAAGCTTATTTAAAAGGAGAAGGGTCGTTAAGACATTATTTAGAAGGTTTAAGAAATCAAGAACAGATTTATCCTAAAAACTATGTAAAGCTTCATCATATAGAAACTTATGACTCTGAGAGAATTGCTAAAAGACTAAATAACGATTTGGATAAAATTAAGAATTGGAATGCATTTATGTTTTTTCAAAAAGGTGCTGCTTTAATTTATGCTGGACAAGAATATGCATCTGATATTTTACCTAGTTTACACGATAAAGATCTTTACAATAAACCACATGATTTAACTGCTTTTTTTAAAAAATTAACTAGTCTTAAATCTAGAAGTATTTTTGCTAAAGGCATATATGATGTTCATATGCGTGATATTGACGAAGTCGCTTACCAAACCTTTAAAAATGACAAACTGATTTATCATGGTATTTTTAATTTAGGTAAAGTAAAAGGACAATTGGATGTTAATATTAAAGATGGCAGATATAGAAACTATTTAGATAAAAAAATTATAAAAGTAGAGAATGGTAAGATTGATTTAAAATCTTATCCAATAATTATTAAAGAGAAAAAATAACGGATGAAATCATCCGTTATTTATTTATATGATATAATTATTAATGAGGTGTTTTATGGTTGTTAATGTAGTAGGTGCAGGATTAGCTGGAAGCGAAGCGGCTTATCAATTAGCTAAACGAAATGTAAAAGTAAAACTGTTTGAGAGTAAAAAAAACAAGAAAACTAAAGCACAATCTTTAAATGGTTTTGCGGAATTAGTTTGTTCTAATTCGCTTCGATCTAATAGTTTGATGAATGCGGCAGGAGTTATGAAAGCCGAATTAAGAAAATTAGATTCTTTGGTTATAAAAGCCGCAGATAAATTTAGTTTACCTGCAGGTAATGCTTTAGCAGTAGATAGAGAATTGTTTTCTAATTATATTACCGAAGAATTAACTAATAATCCTAATATTGAAATCATTAATGAAGAGGTAAAAGATATTTTGCCTGGACCAACTATTATAGCTACGGGTCCATTAACCCATGATAGTTTAACTAGCTCAATAAAAAAATTTATTGGTGAAGACATGCTTTACTTTTTTGATGCAATTGCGCCAGTCATTGAAGCTGATTCAATTAATATGGATATAGCTTATTATAAGAGTCGTTATGATAAAGGCGAAGCTGATTATATTAACTGTCCTATGACTGAAACTGAATATACAAATTTTTATAATGCAGTGGTTGATGCTAAAACTACTGCAATTAAAGATTTTGAATTAAAAGTTTTTGAGGGTTGTATGCCTTTTGAGGAAATGGCCAAAAGAGGATATAAAACATTATTGTTTGGACCTTTAAAACCCGTTGGTTTAGCTAAATCTGAAGACGATAAACCATTCGCTGTTGTACAGTTAAGACAAGATAATTTAAAAAATACGATGTATAATCTTGTTGGTTTTCAAACTCACTTAACTTATTCTGAACAAAAACGAATTATTAGAATGATACCAGGTTTAGAAAAAGCTAATATAATTCGTTACGGAATTATGCATCGAAATACATACATTAATGCGCCAAATTCTATAAATGAATTTTACCAAGCAAGAAAACGTGAAGATTTATTTTTTGCAGGACAATTGGCAGGTGTAGAAGGTTATGTTGAATCAATTGCTTCTGGTTTAATTGCAGGAATCAATCTAGCAAGATTTATAAATAATAAACCTTTAATTAAGTTTCCTGTTAATTCGGCCATTGGATCACAGGCTGATTATATTGCTAATGCAAGTATAAATAGTTTTCAACCGATGAATACTAATTTTGGTTTGTTTCCTGAATTGGGATTTAAACATAAAAAAAAGGAAAGAAAAATGCTTTATGCTAATAGAGCATTAGAAGCAATAGATAAATTTATGAAGGATGAGAAAATTGACCAATAAAGAAGCAATTAAAAAGTATCGAAATTATTTAGAAATTGAGAAGCAATATTCTAATAATACCGTAATAGCTTATATTAATGATATAAACTCATTAATTAATTTTTTATCAAGCGAAGATTTAGGAGATTTAGTTTATATCACTAATCGAATTGCTAAGTTTTATGTTGCGAGTTTACATCATAAATATGACCCAAAATCAATAAGAAGGAAAATCAGTAGTGTTAAAAATTTATATGATTACTTATTAGATGAAGAAATTGTAAATGACAATCCTTTTAAAAATGTTGTTTTACCTAAATCGCATAAAAAATTACCTAAATTTATCTATGAAGATGAAATGGTAGATTTTTTAGATAGAATAGATGAATCTAGTGATTTAGGTAAAAGAAATCGAGTTATTTTTGAACTATTATATGGTTGTGGATTAAGGGTATCTGAACTTATTAATATAAAAATTAATGACATTGACTTTATCTCAAAAGAGATACTAATACACGGGAAAGGTTCTGTAGAGAGAATTGTTCCTGTTCATGAGTTAGCAATTAAAACAATTAAAACTTATTTGTTGGAAGCTAGACCAAATTTGAGTATTAAAAGCGAAAATAAATATGAGAAACTTTTATTAAATTTTAAAGGCAGTAACTTAACTACTAGAGGTGTAAGGACAATTCTTAATAAGGAATTAGAGAAGCAAGCTTCAACAATGAAACTTTCTCCTCATTCTTTTAGACACTCTTTTGCGACACATTTATTAAATCGAGGTGTGGATTTAAGATTAGTACAAGAACTTTTAGGACATGTGAGCTTATCGACAACGCAAATTTATACAAAGATTTCTAAAGAAAAACTTCAAGAAGAATATAAAAAAGCTCATCCACGCTATAAGAGAACTAAATAGCAAAATTTAGTATTCTTTTATTATAAGACTTATTTTTATATAAGGAGAAAATGATGAAATTACTACAATCTTTGAGAAGAAGAATGTTGATTCCGTTATTGTTTGTTATTCTTTTTGCTTTGGCTTTTATTTTTGATTCATCAAAACGATATATTACGGTTATTTAAATATTTAAGCATAAATACATTACCAATTTATTTAGGAATTTATTTATATGAAAAAAATCAAAAGTTACAGTACAAATCTTTTATGATAGTTGTTTTGTTTTCTGCGGTAATTTTGCATAGTTTTAATGTTGATTTAAATGTTGCGGTTATGGGATTTATTTCAATAGGAATATTGTTGATTTTAGGATTGAAATTAAATGAATCAGTAATGGGTGTCATTTCAACTGTAATGGTATATTGGTATTATGGCAGGTTTTGTAGCTGCTTTAATGATTCTTTTTTTAGTGGGAATTAAAAAAGATAAAAATTTGGAGGTTCAAAATGAATAAGATGGAAGAAAAAATTGAAAGACAAAGGGAAATAGAAGTAGAGACATATGATTGGGAATTAATGGGTGATACTGATTCACAAAATGAGTTAGATGTTTTAGGATTGTTGATAGATTCAATTAATATAGAAAAAGAAAAAGTTAAAATAATTTTAAAAAGAACTTATCACTATAAGGATAAATGATTAGATGAAAATAAAATTAATTACTGTTGGTAAAATAAAAGAGAACTATTTAAAAGAAGCTATTAATGAATATACTAAAAGACTATCACGTTATACTAACTTAGAAGAAATAGAAATAATTAAAGATAAAGAAGGAAATAAGATTATAAATAAATTAAGTAATGAATTTATAATTGCTTTAGACATAAAGGGTAAGCAATTTGATAGTATAAAACTTGCTCAAAAAATTAGAGAAATATTTTCATATAATAATTCTAATATTGTTTTTATTATTGGGGGTTCTTTAGGTTTATCAAAAGCAGTATTAACTAAAGCAAACTTAAAATTATCTTTTTCTAAATTAACCTTTCCGCATCAATTAATGAAAGTTATTTTACTAGAACAAATTTATCGTTCTTTTAGAATAATTAATAACGAGCCGTATCATAAATAAGCGTAACTAATGATATAAAGGTCTTAACAAAGCCTTTGAAAAAAAAGAAGATAATCAGTCTTCATATTACAACTTTTTCATGACATAGTGAAAATATAATATTTTAAGTGAGGAGTATTTAACTAATGATATTAGGTATTTTGTTATATGTGTTAAATGGATTGCTATCAGTTTTCTCGTTTAACCAAGTTAAAACTGAAAAAAGACATAGGCTAGTTTT
>JAGYOE010000013.1 GCA_018399755.1 Bacilli bacterium | reverse complement strand
AAAACTTGCAAGTGGCGCAGATGTTATCTGTTTAGATGTAAAAATTGGTGATGGGGCTTTTATGAAAACTTTAGAAGACGCCAGAGAATTATCAAAAATTATGGTTTCGATTGGAAAATCATTAGATAAAAATGTCACTGCATTTATTACTAGTATGGATCAACCTTTGGGTTATGCTGTAGGTAATAGATTAGAAGTAAAGGAAGTAATTGATACTTTAAAGGGTAATGGGCCAAAGGATTTAGAAGATTTGTGTGTTGAAATAGCTGCACATATGGTTTATTATGCTAAAATCGTTAAATCTATAGATGAAGGTAAAAAACTGGCAAAAGAACACTTAACCAATAATAAAGCATTAGATAAATTTTATGAATTTATTCAAGCACAAGGTGGTAAAATAAGCGATTTAGAAGATTTTATCGAAGTAAAAGATATTTATCAATATAAAGCTAAACAAAGTGGTTATATAAAAACTATCAAGGCTTTAAATATTGGTTTAGCATCAATGAAAATTGGCGGCGGTCGTGAAACAAAAGAAGATAAAATTGATCCATCAGTTGGAGTTTTATTAACTAAAAAGATTGGTGATTATATTAATAAAGGTGATGTTTTAGCTAAAGTATATTTAAATTCTGATATATCTGATGAAGTAATTAATGATTTAGATAAAGCTTTTGCGATAACTAAAGATAAACAAGAAAAAACTTCAATAATAAAAGAAATAATTAACTAAATTATAAATTTGTGATATAATAAAAATATCAATGGGGAGCTTAGTAAACTAGGCTGAGAGTATAACTGTTAGTTATAGACCTTACCTGATCTGGATAATGCCAGCGGAGGAGTATAATATATACTTATTAGGTCCCTTTAATTAAGGGACTTTTTTTGTCCCTAAATAAGGAGGAAAAAATGAAAAAAGATGTTAAAGTATATGCAGAAGTAGCAATTTTAGTTAGTGTAGCTGTAGTATTTGATGTTGTATTTGGATTCTTATCAGAAGGGATTTTTCCTTGGGGAGGTTCGATTTCCCCGGCAATGTTTCCAATCTTTTTAATTGCTTATCGAAGAGGAGTTAAAGCGGGATTATTTTCTGGGTTTATCTTTGCGATAATTCAAATAATGATTACCGGAATGATTAGTAGTGGTGTAATCGCAACCATACCTGAATCAAATTATATTGGGCCTAACTGGTTGAAGTTGATTTTTGTTTATTTTCTTGATTATATTATTCCTTTTACATTGCTTGGTTTAGCAGGAATCTTTAAAAATGCACTAACAAATATTAAACCATTAATTATGGGTATGGCACTGGCTTCATTTATAAGGTATATTTCACATGGAATATCAGGTGTATTAATTTTTGGTAGTTATACAGAGTGGTTTAATGATGAATTTAGCATGAACGTTAGTCCATTTGTTTATTCTTTTATAATTTACAATTTATCTTATATGTTAGCTTCATTTATTTTCTGTACAATTATTGGCGTAATTATGTTCAAACGCGATTTATTAACAATTAATTTAGAAGAATATAAAAATTAGCGAGAATTTCTCGCTTTTTTTTTAAAGTTTTTAGCACTCAAAACTTGACTGTGCTAATAAAAATGTTATAATTATAATGATAAGAATATTTAAGGAGGCACAATATGAGCAAAAAAACTATCGAATTTAAAACAGAATCAAAAAAACTATTAGATTTAATGATTAATTCAATTTATACTAATAAGGAAATCTTTTTAAGAGAATTAATCTCAAATGCTTCAGATGCAATTGATAAATATCATTTTAAAAGTCTAACTGATAAAGATTTAGAAAAACGCAATGATTATGAGATTTATCTAGAAGTGGATAAGAAAAATCGCAAATTTAGAGTCATTGATAATGGTATTGGTATGACTTATGATGAACTATTAGAAAATATTGGTACAATTGCTAAAAGCGGCACAATTGAATTTTTAAAAAATATGAAAGGTAAAGATTTAAAAAAGACTGATTTAATCGGTCAATTTGGAGTAGGTTTTTATTCTGCATTTATGGTAAGTGATAAAGTAGAAGTAATAACCAAATCTGCTTATAGTGATAAAGCATATAAGTGGACTTCAACAGGAGAAGAAGGCTTTACAATTGAAGATATTGATAAAGAAGCTATTGGTACAGAAATAATTCTTACTATTAGAAAAAACGAAGATGACGAAAATTATGATGAATTTTTAGAAGAACATAAAATAACACAATTGGTTAAGAAATATTCTAATTATGTTCGTTATCCAATTACTATGGAAAAAGAAAAAGAAGTTCCAAAACTTGATGATGATGGTAATGAAATTGAGGATGAAACCGAAACAGTTATTGAAAAAGAAACTTTAAATAAAATGACGCCAATTTGGGAAAAGAATAAATCAGAAGTTAGTGAAGAAGAATTAAATGAGTTCTACAAGAGCCAATATTATGACTATAATGATCCATTTATGAGTATATGGACTAATGTAGAAGGAAAACTAACTTATAAATCAATTATTTTTATTCCAAGTAAAGCGCCACAAAACCTTTACTCTGAAAAATATGAAAAAGGACTCCAATTATATACAAAAGGTGTCTTTGTTATGGATAAGTGTAAGGAATTAGTTCCTGATTATTTAAGATTTATCCGCGGTTTAGTGGTATCACCTGATTTAAACCTAAATATCTCACGTGAAATATTACAAAAAAACCGACAATTAATTAACATTCAGAAGAATCTAGAAAAGAAAATTGTAAAACGTCTTGAAAAACTATTGAAGAATGAACGTGAAGAATATATTAAATTTTGGAAAGAGTTTGGTGTAAATCTAAAATATGGTGTTTATGATAACTTTGGTTTAAATAAAGATTTATTAAAGGATTTATTGTTATTTGAAACTGTTAATGAAGATAATTATGTTACTTTAAGTGAATATGTAGAAAAGATGCCAAAAGACCAAAAAGATATCTACTATGGTTCAGCTAACTCAAAATCAGCTATTAAAGCATCACCTCAAATGGATAGATTAAAATCAAAAGGTTATGATGTTTTAGTTTTAACTGATGAAATCGATGAATTTATGATTAATATTCTAACTGAATATAAGAAGCATAAGTTTAAATCAATTAATCAAGGCGATTTAGATTTAGTCGATGATAAAGAAAAAGAATCAATTAAATCTTTAGAAACCGAAAACAAAGATTTACTTGAAAAAATTAAATCTTCTTTAGAGGGTCAAGTAGATGAAGTTAAACTTTCAACTAGATTAACTGATTCACCGGTTTGTTTAGTTAGTGGAGAAGGAATGTCCTTTGAAATGGAAAAAGTAATGGAACAATTACCTGGTGATAAAAACAATGCCAATAAAGCTAAAAAAATCCTCGAAATTAATCCACAACACGAATTATTCCAAGCAATCAATCAATTATATAAAGATAATTCAAAAGATTTAGATGATTATGCAAGCGTATTATATAATCAAGCTTTATTAATTGAAGGATTAAAAATAGCTGATCCAGTTGATTTTTCTAATAAAATGGTTAAAATATTAGTTAAAGCAACTAATAAAGGAGACACTAGTGAACAAGACTCTTAAAACAATTCAAGAAGAGTTAGAGTTGTTAGTAAAAGATTATAAAGCTTCAATTGATTATAATAATTCTAAGTTTATTGAAACCTTGAATTATCAAATCAATTATGAAAGAAAAAAGATTAAACTTTTTTTTCAGTTTTTGTTAATGCCAAAAGAAGAGTCTCTAATTATTGTTTATCAAATAAGAGATAAACAAAAGATTATCAAACAATCCGAATATCCTTTATCAAAAATTCGAACAGGACTAGATTTACCAATGATTGTGGTATGACTATCAAAGAATTCATGATGTAATGGATTTTGAAGTTGTTGATGAAAAAATTAAATCTACCGTTTCTCAATTAACTCAAGGGTTAACATTTACTGAGGTTATTAGAAGAAATATAAAGAAATATTGAAATACGGCAAAGAGTTAAAAGAACATTTAAATTTCAAAAAGCGATAATTTTTTATCCGCTTTTTTAACTGTTATATAACTAATTAATTACTTGATTTAATGATATAATAAAACTGGTATGTTTAAAAATATTGATTTGAGATGATAAAATGAAAAAATAATATTAGCCGATCTTCTTTTATTAGGCCTTATTACACACTAACAATAGTAACGATTAATTTAATAAGAGAAAAGAGACCAATCTATATACAAAAGACGGAATATCTATGGTTGCTAGAACCAAAGATAAGTCTTTTCAAATATACAAAGATGATAGTTTTGAAACTACTTTTTTAAAGGCGTCAATATGGGCAGTGCGATTCCAGGCACCTTTCCTGGTGAATTAGCTATAACTAAAGAAATGTATTTAGAATGGTTCAGATATATTCACGAAATGAATGCAAATGTCATTAGGGTTTACACCACTATGATGCCTCATTTTTATGAAGCACTATATACTTTTAATCAAAGTGTTAGTCATCCACTTATACTTAAGCAAGGTGTTTGGTTAAATGAAGAAAATATAAAAAAGAAATATTAATGATGCATATGGTCATAATGCAAAACTAAAAAATGACTTAATTAATGATGGAAAAGACTTAGTAGATATTATTCATGGAAGTAACTAAACTAGAATCTAAACCTGTAGTTTCGCTAGTGGCAGATATGGCTACGATATTATCTAAGTATGTTATCGGATGGATTATTTATTGGGGTTGAATGGAATCCAAATTTTTGTAATAAACACAAATAATAAGAATCCTAATATAAGAAATAATTATGTGGAAATTACTTAAAAACTGCAGAAGAAGCATCACCATTTGAAACTTTTTAAGCTGAAGTTGGTAACGATATCATCAATACGAAATCGATAATTATCAATTCATGAGACCTTTAAGTTTGTTAATTGGCCACAACTGATCATTTAACACATCCGGGAATAGACAGATGAAAAAGAAGATTTGGTTGCGGTCAATATAGATCATATTCTAAAAACTAATGCATATACTGCAGGCTTCTTTTACATCTTTCATATTTACCCATATTATCCACAGATTTATGAATTATAGTACTCAATATAGAATTATATTGATCATAGAGGAAATAAAAATGCTTATCAAAGGTTATCTTGTTGATTTAATTAATAATTTAAATATGCCTATTTATTAGTTACTTTGAGTTTGGTGTCCCCGCTTCAAGAGGATAAAACTCATGAAGATATTAATCAGGGATTTAATCAAGGATACCTAAATGAAACTGAACAAGGTGAAATTGTAAGCCACCTTATTGAAGATATTGTAAGCAACTATGCTGGTGCTATGATATTTACTTGGCAGGATGAATGGTTTAAAGAACTTGGAATACAATGGACTTTGATTTATCATAGACGTCCATTTTGGTCTAATATTCAAACGAACGAACAGTATTTTGGCCTTTTAACTTTTGACCCGGGGGAAGAAGAAAGAATTCGGTATGTATCGATGGTGACCTATCTGATTGGGAAGAAGATATTCCAATTTCTCAAGAGAACGGATTAAGAATTGTATACCGCCTATGATGAAAGGTATTTTTTACATACATATAAAAGGTATTCAATTAATTTATTAGATAACCAATTAATCACTTAACCAATTGATTCAATAAATCAAGGTAATGATTCAATTAATAATACTGACATTGAATTTTCTCACAGAACAGACTTTTATATTAGTATAGAAGGCAGAAGATTATGCCAAGTATTTGTTGATGCCTATTATGATAAATTTTTTATTACATGTATCACGAAGAACTTGAATTACTTGATAAAAACCCTATATATAGAACCAAAAATAC
This sequence comes from Bacilli bacterium, assembly GCA_018399755.1. Classification (GTDB taxonomy): domain Bacteria; phylum Bacillota_I; class Bacilli_A; order Izemoplasmatales; family Hujiaoplasmataceae; genus Hujiaoplasma. The sequence goes on along the minus strand of JAGYOE010000013.1, from coordinate 24,079 downwards.
GGGTACATTTAATGCTATATTTCAAGCACTTTCAAGCACAAGTTATATCTACCTCTTGACGATATTTATGTTCCGTTTATGAAGCATAACACAGGTTTATTAACTCATGGAAACGGAAACCCTCCGATGATTCTTATAACTCATTATCAGATTATTACATGACTAATAATTCCTTAGAAATTCAAATACCTTGGTTAATGTTAAATATTTCTGATCCATCTACCAAGATGCGATTAAGCTGATTTTATGACAATGAATGGTTTGCCTCAGAGCCTATAGATGATATATATTGGTGGATTAGTCATTGAAGATAATTTACCAAATTATATACAAATGGTTTCAGATACGTGGAGTATATGGGAAAACCCAACTTACCATACACGTCTAAAAGAATCATATTATGTTGTAAAAGAGACATTTGCACAATATAATGAATAATGTAAGCGATATTATATTTACATATTATTGAAATATAAAAAATAATTGATATATAATGAAAAAAAATATTCAACGGGAAGAGGATGAATTATGTAAACGGTTTATACAAGGAAGCAATTTTAAAAAACGCTGAAGAGGGAAAACGTAAGATACGCGTTTTGATGTTTAGCGATATTATTGGAACAATTAAGTCATTGAAATACCTATAGGACAATTAGAATCAGCCCTCGATGGTGAAATTATGTTTGATGGTTGTTCCATTGAAGGTTTTGTAAGAATTATGGGAGCTGATATGTTTTGGTGCCTGATTTAGGAGCATGGTTAATATTAAGTTGGGAAGAAACTAAATATGGAAAAGTTGCTAGACTCATTTGTGATGTATATACCCTGATGGTGAACCATCTAAAGCTGATCAAGATCAAATCTTAAGAGAACTATTAAAGAAATGGAGAAATTAGGTTTTTTCTACATTAAAAATTGGATTTGAACCTGAATTTTTCTTATTTAAATTAGATGAAAAGAACAACATTGTTATGGATATTGCTGATCATGAGTGGATATTTGATTTATCCCCAATTGATGGTGCAGAGGATTGCAGAAGAGATATTGTTTTAGAATTAGAAAAGACTAGGTTTTAATATAGAAGCATCGCATCATGAAGTCGCTCCTGGTCAAAATGAGATTAATTTTGAGTTTGCAGATGTTGTTGGAAAGCTTGTGATAATTTACAGACTTTCCAAATTAGTTATTAAAAACATTGCGAGAAGACATCGTTTACACGCGACATTTATGCCTAAACCAATTGCATCAGTCAATGGCTCTGGTATGCATACCAACTGCTCATGGCTGATAAAGATGGTAAAGTACTTTATGATCCTGATGATGAAATGGGATTATCTAACTGTTGCAAGACAATGGATTACGGGATATTACGTCATTCAAAATCATTCTGTGCAATTACTAACCCAACCGTGAATTCATACAAACGACTTGTACCTGGATATGAAGCACCTTGCTATGTGTCTTGGTCAGAACAAAATCGTTCTGTAATGGTTAGAATTCAACAACTTTAGGAGTAAAGCAACTCGTGCTGAAATTCGTTCGGTTGATACGTCTACAAATCCTTATTTAGCAATGTCAGTTATTTTGGCATCTGGTTTAGAAACAATTGAAAAAAATTATCCTTTGGTTAATCCAATCAATGAAAGCCTTTTGCATTAACACCTGATGAAAGAAAAGGACTAGGCGTTGATAGTTTGCCAGATAATTTAAAGCAGTTGATAATTTTAGGAATGATCCTTTAATGAAAGAAGTACTTGGAATCATATTTTCAAAAATTTATTGATTTAAAAACCAAAGAGTGGGATGATTTTAGAACACGGTCACTGAATGGGAAATTAAAATATATTAATATTGTATAAAAAGACGCTTAGCGTCTTTTTATCTTATATAGTGTTCATCAATCACTTTTAAATAATCAGCTGGCTTACGATAACCCTCAGTAATTTCATGGCCATTCTTTTCGAATTTCTTTTAGTGTGATTGATTTTCTAGAGGTTTTTACTTCTATGGTAATATTTAGAAACATGCTGCATCTAAGAAGAAGATGCGATCTAATGTAGAAAAGTATATTATAATAAAAGCAATTCCACCATGATTTAAACATTGTTCTAAATGTTTCACTTGATGTTCATGGATGTTTTTAATCGGAAATGATGTCTTATTTTTAGTTTCCTTTGCTTCAAAATCAATATAGCGTCCCATATATATCCCATTATAATCAGTTGTTGAAGGTAATTTATAATATGCCTCAACAATTTGGCAACTGATCTTTGTTTGTAATCAACCTTAACAATTTGAATTGGAATGGGTTTTATGTATAACAACTATATTATTATTCAAATAAAATTCATTGGTTTTGATTAATCATATTTTCGAAATTCATACCACGATTGGCTGTAGATACAATTTTTCGTTTTCACGATGTTTCTTTTTATTTGGATAGTTTATCATTGTCATCACCTAATTTATTTTATCATAGACAATGCTGATTGATAAGTAATACTTTTGATTTCATAAACATAACCTTTTAAAAATAGTGAAATATGTTGTATAATAGATATGATATTTTTTTAGAAGAGCCCCGGTAAATATGAGTAAATAAGATTTTGCCCTTAGGTGGCTTAGGAGATACAGGGAAAAACCTATATGTATTAGAAATTAATAACAAATTAATAATTTTAGATAGCGGATTGCAACATCCAACAGGAGATTTATTGGGGGTAGATGCTTTAGTGCCAGATATATCATATCTTGAATCAAGAAAAATGATATTATTGGTATATTTTATCTCATGCATGATAAAAGCATTGGTGCGTACCTTTATTATTACAAACTTTTAAGAAACCAGTCTATGCGACTGATTATACAATAGAAATGGCTAAAAGATTTATTAAAGAGTATGACATGAATCCGGATGAGTATGATTTTAGAAAGGTACAATATAAAAATCCGATAAAATTTAAAAATTTTAAGATTGAGTTTGTTCAAACAACTCATTCAGTGCCTTTAAGTGCGGCTATTGTTGTTTATACAAAAGATGAATTGCTATCGTTTATGCTGGCTATACCTTTGATCAAAATGTTAGTGAGTATTTTAAAACAAACTTCCAAAAATTAGCACGTGTGGCTGATTATGGTGTTCTTGCTTTCTTAGGAGAATCTGGAGGTGCATTAAACATAGGACATTCAAGCACTGATGATAACTTAAAAGATCCATTAAAAAAACATTCAAGCGAGCAAAAGAATAAATTATTGTCAATATGTATTCTACACTGAATTATCAACCATCCAGATGGTGGTAAATGGAAATACATTAAATCAAATAAGAAATGGCTATTGGTCATCAGCTCAAGATTGGTATATTGGTGAGCAAATGGGTTATATTAAAATACCTAGTAGAGAGTTTAATCAATTTAAAATTCATAGATAACAATAATAAAAATGAGCTTGATGATGTGGTCTTTTTAGTGACTGGAGAACGTCATGAACCATTCTTTATGTTACAAGGATGGCCAAAGGATATGATCGTTTGGTGCATTTAATTGAATCTGATACCATCCTTGCCCATGGCTCCACCGTTATAGGAACAGAGAAAATAACAAGCTAAAATAACTAATATTATCTAGAAATTGGTTATTGAAGTTATTAAAGTAGATAGAGCTATTTATCTCGTTTTTCATGCAACGAGCGAAGACATTAAGTTGATGTATGCTTTATTAAATCAAAATATATCATCCCAATTAACGGTGATTATCGTATGTTACAAGCACAATCATCCATCGCCAAAGATTATGGCTTTAAAGATGAAAATATTTTATTGTTAGATAATGGAGAAGTTATATCTTTTTACTGAAGGTCTAATTGAAAACATCATGATATGGTTGAAAATGGTACTGTTATGATTGATGGTAATTTTGAAACTGATTTAATTCCATTGTATTGAAAAAGAGAACTACTATCACAAGATGGATTCTTAATATGTACAAATGTTGATGCTAAAGAAAAATCATGTTGAACAAACCTGAGGTCGTATCTCGAGGATACTTATTCTGAAAGACAACGAGGAAATCATTAAGCAAATTGAAATCATATATGAACTAGAAACACAAAGCATTTTCTAAACGCAAAATAGACTGGAAAACTTACACCAAAGGATAATCTTAGACATCAGATTCAAAGATACCTTTTGCAAACAACAAAAAGAAAACCAATCATTATTCCTGTGATCATTGACACCTCAAAAGATCATGAATGCAAAATAATATAACGAAAAGATGACTCAGTCATCTTTTTTCTTTAAAACCAGTTTTTCTTCAAAAAATAGTGATATAATAAAAAAATGAGGTGAGATTATGTATCATCAAATTTCTGATAATATCTATTTAATTTCCAAAGAAAATACTAAAAGCATCATTCATTGTAATGCCTATTTAATTGTTAATAAAGATGAAGCGATCCTAATTGGGCCTGGGAATATTGCTGATTTTGAAGATGTCTATAAAAAGACATAAAATTCAATTATTGACCCTAAAATCATTAAATATATCATTATTAGTCATCCGGATCCGGATTTAACTTCTTACCACTATTTGAAAAGTATTAAATGATTTTTAATAGTGACTGAATGGACACAAGAAATTATTTCTTTTTATAATTTAAAATCTAAATACTACTTAATAAAAGAAAATGATTATCAATTAAAACGGAAGTCAGGAAAAACTTTTAGGTTTATACCAACACCATTTGCCCATTATTCTGGTTCCTTTATAACTTATGACTTATCAAATGAATTTTTATTTTCGGGTGATTTATTTTGGTGGTTTCACCAAAGAATGGTCACTTTATGCCAATGAATCTTTATTGAATCAATGGCTATTTTCCATGAAAATTATATACCAAGTAGTGATTTCATTCGACCGATAATGAAAAGATTTATTAGACTATAAAATTAAATACATTCTACACTCAACATGGGTCTATTATTAAAGATGATTTTAGTATCAAAAAAGCATTATGTTTTATATCATCTTGATTTCTATAATACACCTAAAAGATTTATCACTCATCATCAAGAAAAATGATGTTGATTTTTTATCCAAGATTAATACAAGTCGTCATTCGTTTAGAACAGGTTTTTACAAGGAAGAAATTAAAGAGACATTTAATCATTCGCCTATTACCATAAAATTGAACCTATTAACATAATTACTACAATCCAGTGGCTATAAACTATGGAATCTATTTTTGATATTATTTATGCTAAAAAAGGCGATAAATGGTTAAACTCCGGTTGAAACTTTAGTTGAACGCATCACAAAAACATATAAAGTTGATAAACCAAATATTTATAATATTTAGGCTAAGAAAACTTGAAGAACAAAATAATGAAATTACCAATAATATTCCGCATTAGAAGATTCATTAATTAAAACTCTGTAGAAGAAGTTAGCAAAACCAAAGACTTACTAACACGATGTCCTATTACTGGTCTCTTCAATAAAGATATGGCTATTCAGTATTTAGAAGACAATTTTTGAAACATTAGTAAATAATGGTGCCTTAATCCAATATCGATATTGATCAAAATCAAAACACATCAATCAAGAATTTTCAAATAAAATTGGCGATGACATGATCAATGTTCTAAAATATGTTATAAATAACGATTTAAAAAAGATGATGAGCTTTTATTTAAGGGTAAGGGTTCAAGTCTAATTTTATTAAAGCAGTCCACCACTAGATCACTTATTATGAAAGAGCAGAAGACATCAGAAATACAGTCAGTAAAGTAGTCAGTTTGTGATTCAAGCTTCTGTGAGTATAGGTATTATTGGTTTTAAAGCCTGAAGCATCTCATCATGAAGTAGCACCTGGCCAAAATGAAATCAACTTTGAGTTTGCAGATGTAGTTGAAGCTTGTGATAATTTACAAACTTTTAAAATGGTCGTAAAAACTATTGCTAGAAGACATAATCTTCATGCGACTTTCATGCCTAAACCAATAGCAAATATTAATGGTTCAGGAATGCATACTAATTGTTCATTAGCTAATGAAGATGGAAAAAATGTTTTTTATGATGAAAATGATAAACTTGGTTTAAGTTTAGTCGCAAGACAATGGATTACTGGAGTATTAAATCACTCTCAATCTTTTTGCGCTATAACAAATCCGACTGTAAATTCTTATAAAAGATTAGTTCCTGGTTTTGAAGCGCCATGTTATATATCTTGGTCTGAACATAATCGGTCAGTGATGATTAGAAAACCATCATCTAGAGGGAATCAAACAAGAACTGAGATACGCTCAGTTGATCCAGCTGCTAATCCATATTTAGCAATGTCAGTAATTCTAGCGTCAGGATTAGATGGTATTATTAAAAAATCTGAACTAATTGAACCAATTGATAAGAATTTGTTTGTTTTAACTGATAAAGAAAGAGAAGATTTAGGGGTTAAAAAACTTCCGGATAATCTAAAAGAAGCAATAGATTTATTAAGTAAAGATGAATTAATGAAATCAACATTAGGTGAACATATCTTTAATAAATTTATTGAATACAAAAACAGAGAATGGATTGAATTTAAAACCACTGTGACTGAATGGGAACTAAAAAAATATTTTAAATTATTTTAATATTAAAAAAAGTTGTTATTTTTAACAACTTTTTATTTAGCTTAAATAATATTTATCTATTACTTGTAAAAAATCAATTGGTTTTCGATATCCTTGAAAAATCTCGATTCCATTTTTTTCTATCTCATCAAGGGTAATTGATTTTCTCCCCTTTAAAGAGCGTTTGTAATAAAGTGAGATATATTTTGAATCAAGGAAAAAAATTCGGTCTAGTTTCGAAAAATAGATAATGATAAAAGTAATGCCACCATGTTCTAAACACTTTTCTAAATGGATGATTTGATGCTTATGAATGTTTTTTAAAGGGAAAGATGTTTTACTTTTGGTCTCTTTAGCTTCAAAATCAATATACCTTCCTTTATAAATACCATTGTAATCAGTAGTAGAAGGTAATTTATAGTAAGCTTCAATTATTTTAGCAGCTGAACGTCTTTTATAATCAACTTTTACGATTTGAATCGGAATTGGCTTTTTATGGATAATTGCAATATTATTATTTAAGTAAAATTCATTAGTTTGGTTAATCATTTTCTCAAGGTTCATACCCCTATTAGCTGTAGAGGTAATCTTGCGGTTGTTATTAATTTTTTTGTTTGGATAGTTTACCATTTTTATCACCATCTTTATTTTATCATAATCACTAGTTAATGATAAGATAAACTTATAATTAATAACTTGTAAACATAACCTTTTAAAAATAGTTAAAAATGTTGTATAATGAATATGATATTTTTTTAGAAAAGAGCGGATAAAATGAATAAAATTAAATTTTTTGCCTTAGGCGGTTTAGGCGATACAGGTAAAAACTTATATGTCTTAGAAATTAATAATAAATTAATTATTTTAGATAGCGGGTTACAACATCCTTCTGGGGATTTACTAGGAGTAGATGCTTTAGTTCCTGATATAACATATTTAGAAAGTCGTAAAAAAGATATAGTGGGGATATTTTTATCTCATGCCCATGATAAAAACATTGGAGCACTACCTTTATTATTACAAACTTTTAATAAACCAATTTACGGTACTGATTTTACAATAGAAATGGCAAAAGACTTGCTTAATGAAAACCAAATGGATACACAAAAATTTTCATTTAATATTGTTGATTATAAAAAGCCTTTAAAGTTTTTCGATTTTAAAATTGAGTTTGTTCAAACTACTCATTCGGTTCCTTTAAGTGCAGCTATAGTTATTTATACTCAAGATGGCGCTATTGTATATGCTACTGACTATACTTTTGATCAAAATGTTAGTGGTTATTTTAAAACTGATTTTCAGAAGTTAGCGCTTATATCAGATTATGGAGTTTTAGCTTTTTTAGGTGAATCAAATGGGGCTATTAATTCAGGTCATTCAGGAACCGATGGCAATCTTAAAAGAATGATAAGAAAAACTTTAAAACACGCTAGTAACCGAATTATCGTATCGATGTATTCGACTGAACTTGCTAATATTCAACTTGTTATTAATGAAGCTATTAGCGCAAATAAAAAGATTGCAATAATCGGAAGAAAAGCTCAAAGACTAGTTTATGTTGCTGAAAAAAAAGGTTATATTAAAATTCCAAGTGAGAGTTTAGTTAATCTTAAATTTATTGATAATAATAATCGCAATGAATTTGATGATGTTGTATTTTTAGTTACCGGCGAACGCCACGAACCATTCTTTATGTTACAAAGAATGGCTAAAGGGTATGATCGTTTAGTTAACTTAATCGAGTCAGATACTATTTTAGCAATGGCACCGCCATTAATTGGAACTGAAAAAATCGCAGCTAAAACATTTAATATTATCTCAGAAATAGGTTGTGAAGTAACAAAAGTCGATCAAGCTTATTTAGCACAATTTCATGCAGGTAGTGAAGATATTAAGTTAATGTATTCATTATTAAAACCAAAATATATAATTCCAATAAATGGTGAATATCGCATGTTACAAGCACAAGCAAATATTGCAAAAGATTATGGTTTTGATAATCAAAATATCCTTTTATTAGATAATGGAGAAGCTGTAACATTTGTTTCAGGAAAAGTAGAAAAACATCATGATACTATTGAAAACGGGACAGTAATGGTTGATGGTAGTTTTGAAACTGATTTAAATAGTATTGTGTTAAAAGAACGCGAATTATTATCACAAGATGGCTTTTTAATCGTAACAGCTAATATAGATGCTAAAGAAAAAATTATGCTAAATAAACCTGAAGTTATTTCAAGAGGCTATTTGTTTATGAAAGATAATGAAGAAATTATTAAGCAAATAGAAATAATTTATGAACTAGAAACTAAGAAACAATTTTCGAAAAAGACGATTGATTGGAAAGCATATAAAGATAATTTAAGACATCAAATTCAAAGATATTTAGTTCAAACTACAAAAAGAAAACCGATAATCATTCCTGTGATTATCGATACCTGTAAAGATCATAATTGTCGAATTATTTAATAATAGTAAAACAATCCTAAAATTAGGATTGTTTTTTATTTTTAATTATTGCTTCATTCTTTTTGTATTCTTCAGCATAGGCTTTTTCAATTTTTGTATGTGTTTGAGGATTATAATATGTTTTACCCTGCAATTCCTTTGGTAAGTAATTTTGCTTTACAATATGGTTAGAATAATCATGGGCGTATTTATAAGCTTTTGCATTATCATAGGTTGGATTATTAATTAAATGTGAAGGCACTTGATAAGTTTTCCCTTGTTTAATATCATCCATAGCTTCATTAATCGCTAAATGAGCAGAATTAGATTTAGGTGATATACACATTTCTATTGTTATAGCGCTTAATGCGTTATATGCTTCAGGTAACCCTATGTCTTCAGCTATCTTACAAGCGGAATCAACCTTGACTCCCATCATTGGATTGGCTAAACCAATATCTTCATAACAAATTGCTTTAATCCTTCTTATAATTGATTTTAAATCACCTGACACTAAAAATCTAGCTAAATAATATATCGCAGCATTTACATCGCTACCTCGAACTGATTTATGAAAAGCACTTAAAACATCGTAGTAGTCATCTCCAGTTTTAAAGGCACTTATTTGGACTTCAGGCAGATATTTTTTAGCTTCAGAGACAGTTATATGATTTGTTTTACTAGCATTTATAACTAACTCAATCATATTAATTGCACTTCTAACCTCGTTATTAGCCGCAATGCTTATTAAATGATATACTTCATTATCTATAATTAAATTTGGTTTAATTTCTTCTAAATCCAAAGATTTAATATATTCTTCAATTTGTTTAGAACTTGGTTTTGTTAGTTTATAAATAGAAACTCGACTTCTAATTGCAGGATTAACCGCAATATAAGGGTTTTCAGTAGTTAAGCCAATCATAATAATATTACCTTTTTCAACGTATGGCAAAAGATAATCTTGAATATCACGATTCATTCGATGAATTTCATCGATGATTAATATAGCGCTATCGTAATTTTTAACTGCTTCAACAATTTGTCTTAAGGTTTTCTTATTATCTGTAGAAGCATTAAATTGATAATGATTAAGTGGATAGTGATTAGCGATTATTCTAGCTATAGTTGTTTTTCCAACTCCTGTTGGTCCGTAAAGTATTAAAGATGTTAAACGATCTTTCTCCAAGAGATTTTTTAAAACAATTATAAGCTTATCATTGCCAATTATTTCCTTAAAAGAAGTCGGTCTTAATTTATCAGCTAAAGGTTTATACATTTTTGCCTCCTTAAACACTAATTTAATTATATCATAACTTGGCAAATAGGTGAAAAAATCATATAATAGTATTATGACTAATTTAAAAGGAATGATAGAATGTTAAAAGAAAAAATTGAAAAACTTAAAAAAGAGAAAAATGCTGTTATACTGGCCCATTTCTATCAAAAAGATGAAGTACAAGATATAGCGGATTATGTTGGCGATTCACTAGCTTTATCAAAAATAGCCGCTAATACTGATGCGGATATTATTGTTTTTTGTGGTGTTTATTTTATGGCTGAAACCGCAAAAATATTATCACCTAAGAAAAAAGTATTATTGCCAAAACTAAATTCACTTTGTCGAATGGCACAAATGATAGATTATGAAGAATTAAAAATGTATAAAGAAAATAATCCTGATACAATGATTGTAACCTATGTTAATACAAGAGCTAATATTAAATCTCTATCAGACATTATTGTAACAAGTTCTAATGCAAAAAAGATTGTTAAGAACTTTCCTAATAAAAAAATCATGTATGTTCCTGATAAGAATTTGGGAACCTATTTAAGGCATATTACTAAACAAGATATATCAGTTTGGCCAGGTTTTTGTTATATCCATGATTTGTTAACAAAAAAAGAAATAGAAAAAATGCGACTTGACCATCCCAAAGCAGAAGTTTTAGTACACCCTGAAGCTCCATTAAAAGTTCTTTTAGATGCTGATTTTGTTGGCTCAACTAAAAATATTTTAGATTATGCAACAAATTCAAAAGCTAAAGAATTTATCATCGGTACCGATAAAGGGTTAATCCATGCTTTAGAAAAACAAAATCCTGATAAATCATTTTATCTATTATCAAAAGGCTTAAATTGTTTAAATATGAAAAGAATAACACTTGAAGATGTTTATGAATCATTAGCAGCTGAAAAATTTGAAATTGATGTAGATTCAAAAATTCAAAAAAAGGCTATCATTGCATTAAATAGAATGATGGAATTAAGTTAATTATGATAAAAACTGATTGTTTAATTGTAGGAACAGGTTTAGCAGGTTTATTTACTGCCTTAAATTTAGATGAAAAATTAAAAGTGTGTATAATATCAAAAACAAAAATAGAATATTCTAATTCAGTACTTGCTCAAGGTGGAATAGCTGCCGAATATAATGATGATGAATTGCTTCATCAAGAACATATTAATGATACTTTAAAAGCAGGATCATATTTAAATGATAAAGAAGCAGTTGAGTTTTTAGTAGAAAATGCCTATGAATCAATTAAAAAACTTATATCATTTGGTGTTCAGTTTGATATTGGCGCTGATAATAAATTTTTAGTCACAAAAGAGGGCGGACATTCATCAAGAAGAATATTTCATTCTGGTGGAGATGCTACAGGAAAAAATGTTACATCAACTTTAATAGCTGAATTAATGAAAAGAGAAAACATTACTTTTATTGAAGAAACTATGGCTGTAGATTTAATAACTGAAAACAATCAAGCTATTGGAATGATATGTTTAGATAAATTTGAAGAATATCAATCAATTTACGCTAAAAAGATTGTTATAGCAACCGGTGGAATTGGTTCAGTATATAATGCAACAACAAATGATTTATTAGCTACAGGAGATGGTATAGGTATTGCTTATCGTAAAAATGTAATAGTTAACGATATGGAATTTATCCAATTTCATCCAACTGCATTCTATGATGAAAAGAATCATTCACGTCAAAGATTTCTAATTACTGAAGCATTAAGAGGAGAAGGCGCAAGATTAATTAATGTTGAAGAAGAACGTTTTATGAAAAAATACAGTCCTAAATTAATGGAATTAGCTCCGCGTGATATCGTATCACAAGCAATTTTTAGAGAAATGTATGATACATGGACAGATCATGTTTATTTAGATACAAGGCATCTAGATGCTAAGTTTTTAAAGAATAGATTTCCTACTGTATTTAATCACTTAAAAAACCACGGAGTTATTCTAGGCGTTGATTTAATACCAGTTTCTCCTTGTGAGCATTTTCTCTGTGGGGGAATAGAAACAGATTTAAATGCCAAAACTTCACTAAAGAATCTCTATGCTGTTGGTGAATCAGCTAATACAAAAGTACACGGAGCAAATCGTTTAGCTTCAAATTCTTTATTAGAATGTCTTGTGTTTGCTAAATCAGCAACAGAAGATATTCATAAAAACATCAAATCCAAACAACTTGTTAAAGAAATCGATTATAATAATATTGTAAGTTATAACTATAACTACAAACCTATCAGAAAAAAAATCGGTGATTATATGGATGAACATGTTAGCATTGTTAGAGATGAAGCTGGTTTAAAATTAACCTTAAAAACGTTAAAAAAGATTATCGTAAATTTAAAAAAATATCCCAATGCAACTAAAAACTATTATGAAACACTTAATCTAGCAACTACTGCATTTTTAATAACTGAACAAGCTCTTAATAGAGAAAAAAGCATTGGTTGTCATTATCGAATAAATTAGGAGTAACAAAATGACCAACCAATTCAACAGAAATTATCATACTCATTGTTATTTATGTAAACATGCTAAAGGAACCATAGAAGAATACGTCCTAGAAGCAATACAAAAAGGCTTTAAAGCAATTGGATTTAGTGACCATGCACCAATGAAATTTTTACAACATCGTTCATTAAGGATGGATGAACAAGATTATCCTATTTATTTAAAGGAATTAAAACAAGCGATAGTTAAATACTATGAATATATTTTAATTTATAAATCACTAGAGATTGAATACTTTGATAATCTTCATAACCGTTATGAAAAATTACTTGATGAATTAGATTATTTAATATTGGGTCAGCATTATATTTTAGATGAAGGCAAACTAAAAAGCGTTTATAAAATAAAAACTTTAAAAGAATTAACCATTTATAAGACAACAATTATAAAAGCAATGAGAACTAAATATTTTAAAATTTTAGCTCATCCCGATATATTTTTAATCAATCAAGGCGAATTAAAAAAAGAAATAATTGATTTATGCAAAGAAATTATCTTAGTTGCAAAACAAGAAAATGTGCTTTTAGAAATTAATGCTAATGGATATCGAAAGAAAAAACATGAAGAAAATGGTAAGTTATATAATGTATATCCAAGAGAAGAATTTTGGAGACTGGTAAAAGAATTAAATGCAAAAGCAATTATTTCAGCTGATGCACATCATCCAAAACATCTAACAGATGAAGCAATTTATCAAGCACAAAAATTATCGATTGATCTTTCAATAGAAGTAGAAGAAGAATTAGTTTTAGACTGATTCTTTTTTATATTTTAAAATTCGCTCTCTAAGCAATTTTTATTTATTGGTACTAATATAACCTTATACCATATACAAAAAACAAAAATACATGTATTTTTCAAGAAAAGAATTAAGAAAAACTGTTTACATAAAAAGCATTAAATAAACATGCTCATTAAACAAAAAAGAACATAATTATATCCAAGCAATAGAAGCTATCACCGGGGATAAACATGTTATTTATTTCAAATGATAATGTTTAGTGGATAAATCCCCGATTTTATCATAACGCAAATAACTTCCTATAATGTATATTATGTTAACTTAACTTGTATTCCTAAATCTCGCAGTTGAAACCTATTATGTTAATAGTGTTAATAAATATATATCGCTTTTGTTTGTAAAAATGGTGCTTTATAATTATCAACTTAAAAAACACGTTTGAAATAATTAGTCCTTTACTATGTTAGATTAAATATTTAATTTCTTTTTTAATTACTTATGTTATAATACTCTTATAGAAAGGTGGATGATATATGAAAAAGCTTTACATGATATTCACTGGAGGAACTATCTCAATGAAAATTGATGATGAAACTCATAGTGTTAAACCTGCTCTTTCTGCTAAAGAAATTATGAACAATTTTTTAAAACCTGAAATTAATGTAAATACTGAAGTGATAGAATTTTCAGAAATCCCTTCACCTTCTATGACTCCAGATATGATGCTTGAGATTTCTAAGTTAATAAAAAAAATTATTAAGGAAGAAGATCCTATTGGTTTTGTAGTAATTCATGGTACAGATACTTTAGAAGAAACTGCTTTCTTTTTAGATACAGCAATTGAAACTGATCATCCTATTATTCTAACTGGTTCTATGAAGAGCTCATCTGATTTAGGATTTGATGGTATTAATAATTTAGTATCTGCTATTTTAGTTGCTAGGTCAACTAAATCACGTGGCCGCGGAGTATTAGTTGTAATGAATGATCAAATTAATGCTGCTAGTGAAGTTACAAAAAGTAACACGTTAACTTTAGATACTTTTAAATCTTTAGATTATGGTCCGTTAGGAATTGTTGATAATCATGAAGTTCACTATCATCGTTTAGTAACTGTAGTTAGAAATAAGCTTGATCTTGATATTGATGAAATAGTTCAGAACGTTCACTTGATTAAATCTTGTGCAGGTAGTGATTCATTAGTTATGAATTTCTTAATTGATCAAGGTGCCGATGGTTTTGTTATTGAAGCATTAGGAAGAGGAAATGTCCCTCCTAAAATGATTCCTGGGATTGAACGTGCTTTAGATAAAAATATACCAGTTATAATTTGTTCTAGATGTCCCTCAGGAAGAACCTTAGATTCTTATGGTTATGTTGGCGGCGGTAAATTTTTGACTGATATGGGTTGTATTATGGCTTCTTCTTTATCCGGACAAAAAAGCAGAATCTTATTAATGCTAGCATTAACGAAATCCTCTGAGCACGATTTTCTTAAAGGATTGTTCACATTATAAAATAAAAAGCTCTTAGAATCGATTGTTCTAAGAGCTTTTCTTATGGTTTTCTTGATTTTTTTCTAATAATTCATTTAAACGCTTAACTTCTTCTTGATGTTTTTTAGAAACAACATATAATACAATTCCGTAAATAATTCCAAATATGATTAATAATATATATATCAACCAAGCCGATCGAAATAAAAATCTTCCAAAATTAAATCTGAATATAAATAAGCTTGGTATAATTAATAAGTATGCTAGAATTACATTGACAATATCATTGCCCTTATCGGTCTTAAATATTAAATATGCAAACGAGAGAATTAAAGCGATTAATATTGCGCCAATCTCTAAACGAATATATAAAAATGTAATATTTAAACGTTGAAAAATTATGAATGATAACACGATATATATAAGATTAACAATAAATAATGATTTTACAAAATAATTGAAATATTGTTTCATGATGACGATCCTCCTAACTTATCTTTTAAATCAGGCACGTATCGTCTTGATATCTTAATACGTTCTTCATTTAAAAGTTTAGCTTCCATTCGACCATTAATGGTTGAATGAAAAGTTTTAATTTTTTTTACATTTAAGATCGTATGTTTGTTAACCCTTAAAAAAGGGGTGTTTTCTAGTCTATCTTCAAGTTGATATAAACGTTGTTGAACATCATAGATATCATCTTCAGTATATGCAAATGTTTTATTATCTACAGTATCAAAATATAAGATATGTTTTAATTCAATTGTATAATTTTTTTGTGCTTTTTTTGCAATGATAGATGTATCATAATAAAGAAGGGTCTGATAAATTGATTTAACAGTTTTATCTTTTTTAGACCCTTTTATAATAACTTCAATGTCATCTTTATGTGATTGTTCGACAATCGTTATTTTCATTATTTTATGTCTCCAAATATTTATTAAGAATAGATATTATTGACAAGAATGTTTCATGAATATCTTCATAAATTTGAGTGCGTGATTGGAAAACTAGATATACATCTGTAAGCATTGTTCTAATTGTCTCGTTATCATAATCTAAATGGTTATCGATAACTAACGATAATTGAAGATAGCCTTGTCCTTTGGTTTCTCTAAGTAATAATCTTTTAATGTGTAAAGATTGAATAGCTTGGCTAATATCATATCGATCCTCTTCAGATAATGTTTGTTCAGTAGATTTAAATTGGTTTTTGAGATTGTTTAAATTAAAATATAACGCTTTTACATCATTTTTAGTTGTTTGTAATTTTAGATGAGCATTACGTATTTCATTTAAAAATGCTTGTAAAGGTTTATTCGTCATAGGTTGATTGGTTTCTAAAGCACGCAAATCCAAAGATTCAAAATTATCAACTGACAATTCGTAGGAATATGTTTTAAGATTTTGTTTTGAGTTGTCATTTTGTGTGCACCCTACTGTAAATAAAGATATAAAAAAAATACTTACTAATACAAAAATGCCTTTAATTTTTTTCATAATAAACCTCCTTTAATAAATTCAGTTTATCATAAAATTTTTAAGTTTCAAGATTTTGACTATCAAGATGCATATTTTACTAGGTAAGTTCTTATTTAAGCATTAAAGATAAAGCATCTTTTATTAGTTGATTAGTGTTCTTACTATCGTCTAATTTCTTCATAACCTTAGTAATTTCCCTTGGACTATACCCTAAAGCTTTCAAGGCTTCTTCTACTTCATTAAATGATTCTGAACTTGAAGTGGTTTCTAGTATAACCTTTCCCTGTAAATCAAGCACGATTTGTTTAGAAGATTTAGGTCCGATACCAGGAAATTTTTGTAAATACTTAGCATCACCAGCTTCAATTGCATCAGCTATAGATTTAACAGGTCCACTAGCTAATATAGCAACCGCACTTTTAGGACCAATTCCACTAACAGATATTAACTTAATAAATAATTCTCTAGCTTCCTTGGTTTTAAACCCATAAAGACTTATATCATCATCAGAAACCTTTTGATACAAATAGATTGTTATATCAGTATTTATTTTGAAATTATATGGATTAGGTGTTTGAATTAAATAGCCAACACCACTATTTTCTACCGTAATATATTTTGGATTGATTTCTGTAATTTCTCCCTTTATATAACTATACATAATTCCTCCTTAAAATTTTCAAAATTTATCTTCAAAAACCATCACATTACTATCAATTTAATATCATTAAATATATATATTAAATTCATTTTTTATACAATTAAAAATCTTTTTAAAACCATAAGATAATCATAATATTTTTTGAAATTTATTCAATAAATTCTAATTCTAAATCATAAATAATAATAGTATCATGATTCTTAGCTCCGGCTTCACGTAGTTGTTTATCAAGTCCAGCTTTACGGAGTTTTGCTAGAAAAGCTTGAACATTCTCATCAGTTGCTAGAGTTCTTTGACGATAATATTTTTCGATTAATTTACCGGTAACATTATATGTATCGGCTTTTGTTTTTCTTATTTCTATATCTGGTTCTTCTTCAAAATTGTATTCAACGTAATCATCAACAATTTCTTCTCTTTCATAAAAGAAAGGTGTCTCTTCAAGCAACGCTTTTGTCTTATATACTAATTCCTTTAGGTTTAAATTAGTCATAGCTGAAATTGGAATCACTTCTATTTTATTATCTAATTGCTTTTTAAACTCTTTAAGTCTTTTATCTGCACCTTCTTCATCCATTTTACTAGCTACAATAATCTGTGGTCTATCTAATAGGTTATATTCATAGTTTTCTAGTTCTTTATTTATAGCTTGATAATCTTCGTAAGGATTTCTTAAACTTTCAGGAGACATATCCACCATATGGATTAATACTCTAGTTCTTTCTATATGTTTTAAAAATTGTATTCCTAATCCTGCCCCTTCAGAAGCGCCTTTAATTAAACCAGGCATATCAGCTAATACAAAAGAATCAATTCCTGCATAATCAACCACTCCAAGATTAGGAGTTATTGTGGTAAACGGATAATCTGCAATTTTTGGTTTAGCTTTGGAAAGGATTGTTATTAATGTTGATTTCCCAACTGAAGGAAATCCAATTATCCCAACATCAGCTAAAAGCTTTAGTTCAATTTGTAAATTTAATTCTTCACCTAATTCACCATTTTCTTGGAATTTAGGTGCTTTATTTTTCGAATTCGCAAATGCTTGGTTTCCTCTACCGCCTCTACCACCTTTTGCAATTAATTTTCTTTCTTTGTGTTTAGTTAAATCGGCTAAAACTTCATTTGTGTCTTGATTATATATAATCGTACCTACAGGTACTTTTACAACAACATCTTCAGCGTTCTTTCCATGCATGCTTTTAGTTTTACCATTTTCACCATCATCTGCGAAAATATGTTTTTGATATTTTAAATCAGTTAAGGTTGACATTCCTTCATCTGCTTCAAAAAATACTGAACCACCTTTTCCACCATTGCCACCTGCTGGACCACCTTTAGGAACATATTTTTCTCGGCGAAAAGCGACCATACCATCGCCACCTTTTCCTGATTTTACTACTATATTTACTTCATCTATAAACATTAGGTCACCTCTTTTAATATTATAACATGATTAAACTATTAATTCATAAGCTAAACGGTTGATTGATTCTAAATACCCCATATATTTAAATCCCATAGATTCAATCAATTTTTGCATTTTTAAATTATCTGGATGTGTATCTACTTTTAAACTTTTATAATTACCTTCTTTAGTTAACGCAATTGCTTTATTAAATAAAGCCTTTCCTATACCTTTTCCTTGATAGATAGGATTAACTAATATTCGATGTATTACTAGCGAATTATGAGAAAACCATTTAATTGCTTGATAGGGAGGATCATTTTCCTCTAAAATTGATATTGATGCAATTATTTTGTTATTTTCAAGATAAACAAATAATCCGTTTAATTTTAAATCTTTATTAAAAACCTCAAGATTTGGATAATTTCCAACCCATTGCTTAAGATTGTTGTTTAACATGTTTTCTTTTGTTTTATTTGCAATTTTTAATATTTCATTTAATTCATTAGCTTTTGCTTTTCTTATCATTATTATTACCTTCATATAAGTGAGATATTTATTAAACTAATGTTTTTACGAAAAAAATCATAATACATTCTTTTAAACTCATCATTAAATTCTTTTGCCTTTTTTGTTTCAACTAAAAAGATAAACCCTGAGTCTATTAGTTTAGTTGCTAGAGCATTACTAGCATGGGAAAAGATAATGATTTGTTCTTGGTGTTGATTAAGTTGAAACACTAAAGTTTTTATAGAATAATTTGCTTGATTAGTTACCTTAGCAAATAAATTAAAATCATTTAACGCAATCGCTTTGATTGCTTTATCTATTCTTTTTGTTTCATTAATCATATGTAATAACAAATTTTTTTCTTGGGTATTGCCTTTAAAATCTGTATATTCTTCAAAAGTAATATCCGCTAGATTAGTATTAGAATACAATTGATCGATTTTAGATTTAAGCTCAATTATTAAATCCTCTTTATCTTCTAGTAAAAAACGATTATTCATCGGTAAGTAGATAAGCGAATATTTAGTTGAATCAAAATCATAATTCTCTGATTTAGTATTATCTAGAAATAAAAATTTCTTTTCTTTTATCAAAAATAAAAGTTGTTTATTACTAAAATCATCAAAAAAAGTAAGTATATTTGGTAAAGAGTTTGAAAATTCATTTTGTTTCGTCATTTATATCACCATCTTTATTATAGCTTATTTTTGTTAATTTCATAAAAAAAACAGGAAATTTTCCTGTTTTAATTTTTAAGCTTGTGGATAAACACTTGCTTGCTTTTTGTTTTTACCGATTTTTTCAAATCTTACTACACCAGTAACTTTAGCAAATAGAGTATCATCTTTACCAATTCCAACATTTTCACCAGGATGAATTTTAGTTCCTCTTTGACGGAAGATAATTGATCCAGCTTTACAGCTTTGACCATCTGCTAGTTTAGCTCCAAGGCGACGACCTTCTGAGTCACGACCATTTTTAGTTGATCCAACACCTTTTTTTGAAGCCATAAGTTCAAGTATATATAAATTAAGTAACACTTAAAACACCTCCAAATTTTTATTATGTATTATTCGACATTGATTTTATCAATAGTAAGCTTACTGTAAGGTTGTCGATGACCTTGTTTTTTATGATAATCTTTTTTCGGTTCGTATTTGTAAACTATAACTTTTTTAGCTTTACCATTTTTTACAACTTTAGCTATAACAGTTGCGCCTTTTATATAAGGCTTTCCAATTTTAGCTTTCTTTCCACCAATCATCAATACTTTATCAAAAGTATATTCTTGATCTGCTTCAACTGGTAATCTCTCAACAAAAATTTCTTGTCCTTCTTCAACTCTTACTTGCTTTCCACCTGTTTCTATTACTGCATACATAATAATTGCACCCCCTCTAATTTTAAGACTCGCCATCGTTGGTAAGTTATAAACTATTTTAAAACCAATTCTGCGCGGTATGCATACGAAAATATTATACACAATAATTGTTTATAAGTCAATAATTATCGTTTGCTTATTATATTTATTTAGTTTTATAAAATATTGCTTTTTTATTTATAATTATTTGGTAAAATATTTAGTAGGAGTGGTGTTTATGGACGATTGGGTTTTAGTAGTTATCGGAATAGCTTTTTTAGTTGGTATATATTTAATTATATCATATTTTTTCTATCGTAAAGTTTTTCTTAATTTTAGACATAACACAATTCAATTGTTTAATCCTGAAGATGATTTAAATATTGAAACCTATAATTGGTATAAAGAAATACCTAAAGATGACATCTATATTAAATCATATGATAATTTAAAATTACATGCAACATATATTCCTTCTCATGATAAAAAATCTGAAAAACTAGCGATTGTATTGCATGGATATAAATCAAGTAGTTATGATTTAATAACTGTATGCAAAATGTATTCAGATTTAGGGTTTAAAATATTGTTAATTGATCATCGTGGTCATGGCAAATCTGAAGGTAAGTTTACTTCAATGGGTCATTTTGAAAAATATGATTTAAAAAAATGGTTTCATTATTCTACAAGAAACTTTGGACAAAATATCAAGATATTGCTTCATGGTGTTTCAATGGGCGCGGCTACTAGTGTATTAGCAACTAAATTTAAAGAAAGCAAAAATGTTTCATTATTAGTGCTTGAATCAGGTTTTACAAATTTCAAAGCTTCGTTAAAACTTTCTACAAGAAATAAATTGCTATTAATCTTTTTATGGGGAATTTCTTTTTATACCTTAATCTTTCATAAATTTTTGTTATCAGAAATTAATCCGTTAAAAGCACTTGAAAAATCATGTATTCCAACCCTTATTATTCATAGTAAAAATGATCGAGTTATTAGTGAAGCAATGTCAAAAAAACTTTTTGAAGCTGTTAATACAGATTTAAAAGATTTTCTTATTATAGAAGATGCTAAACATGCTTTAGCATTCGCTACTAATAAAACTAAATATAAACAAAAAGTTTTAGAAATGACAGAGAGAGTTTTTGACCTAAAAAAAAGCGATATAAAAAAATGTAAATAGCCATTTAATTGGCTTTTATTTTTGAGTATATTATTATTGATATATAGTTATCTTTGTTATAATTAACTGTGGAGGCGATTATGAAAAAACGTTTTAATGTAGAAGGCATGACTTGTGCAGGTTGTGTTCAAACAGTAAAAAATGCAGTTGAAAAATTACCTGAAGTTTCTTCAGTTAATATAAATCTTAATAATAAAAAAATGGATGTCTTTTCTGAAGACAATTTTTTAGTTGATAATATTATAAGTGCAGTTAAAGAAGCCGGTTATAATGCTAGTTTAATAACGGATTTAAAAGAGATATCTTTAAAGATTAAAGGAATCACTTGTTCAAACTGTGTTAAAACAATCGAATCAAAGCTTTCTAAAGCAGATGGTATAGACACTGTTAGAGTTAATATAGTCAATAATCTAGCCTTTGTTAGGTTTGATGAAGAGATTATTAGTATTAATGAAATCAAAGCTTTAGTTGTTAATGCTGGTTATGATATTGAAAGTATTGATGATTACAAGTCGATTTATCAAGATGATGTTCTTAAAACAGTAGAGAAAACGAAAAGAATTAAACTGTTAGTTTCATTAATTTTTACTGCTATTTTATTAATTATAGCTATGGGGGAAATGCTGGGATTAACCTTACCTAATATTATTAACCCGGATGTAAATCCATTAAATTTTGCAATTTTACAATTAATCTTAATTATTCCTCCCGTTATTAGTGGTATTAATTTTTATACAAAAGGCTTTTTAATGTTATGGAAGAAAACGCCAAATATGGATTCGTTAATTGCTATAGGTACTTCTGCAGCAATCATTTACAGTATTTATGCAATTGTGCAAATAATTATAACTAATGAGATGCAACACTTATATTTTGAAACTGCCGCAACAATAATAACTTTGATTTTATTAGGTAAATATTTAGAAAATTTAGCTAAGGGTAAATCATCTTCAGCAATTAAAGAATTATTAAACCTCACTCCCGATAAAGCAATATTAGTTGATGGAGAAACAGAAAAGGAAATTTTAGTTGAAGAAATTAAACTTGGGGATAAGTTATTAGTAAAACCTGGTTCTAAAGTTCCTATTGATGGTAAAATAATTAAAGGAACAACTTCAGTAGATGAATCAATGATCACAGGTGAAAGTTTACCTGTTAATAAGGATTTAAATAATATGGTTATTGGTGGTAGTATTAATAACTCTGGTGTAATTGTTATTGAAGCTAAAAGAGTTGGCGATGATACTACACTTGCAAAAATTGTTAAACTTGTTGAAGAAGCTGAAATGTCTAAAGCACCTATTGCTAAATTAGCTGATATTATTAGTGGTTATTTTGTACCAGCTATTATTGTAATCGCTATAATTTCTTCATTAATATGGTTATTAGTTGGAGAAAGTTTAATATTTTCACTAACAATTGGTATTACTGTATTAGTAATTGCTTGTCCATGCGCACTTGGATTAGCTACACCAACATCAATTATAGTAGGAACGGGTTTAGCAGCTAGAAACGGAATTTTATTTAAAAATGGCGAAACAATAGAAAATGCTCATAAAATAAATGCAATCGTTTTTGATAAAACTGGAACATTAACTGAAAATAAACCTAAAGTTGATAATGTTTATCCACTTAAAATTGAAAAGGACAAATTTCTTTCTTTAGTTGGTAGTGCTGAAAAAAACTCTAATCATCCTTTAGCTTCTGCAATTATTAAGTACAGTGAAAATCATAAGGTTAAATTTTTTAATTTATCAGATATAAGTGAAACTCCAGGAAAAGGTATTCGCTTTAAATATAATAAAACTATATATTTTCTCGGCAGCAAAAAATATTTAAAACAAAATAATATTATCTTTAAAAACCTGAAAATTGATAACCTAAATAAATCGGTTATTTATTTAGGTGCTAGAACAAAAGTTTTAGGTTATATTACAATTATGGACAGTGTTAAAAAGAATGCAAAACAAATGGTTAAACAAATTAATAAGCTTGGCATAGAAACTCATATATTATCTGGCGATAACTATGAAGCCACAGCTATGGTGGCTGAAAGTTTAAATATCAAGAATATCCACGCTAATGTATTGCCAGAAGATAAATATAAGGAAATTAAGAATCTGCAAAAACTTGGTTATAGGGTTGCAATGGTAGGTGATGGCATTAATGATTCAATTGCGCTTAAACAAGCAGATATTGGCATTTCATTATCGTCTTCAACTGATGTTGCGATAACTTCAGCTGATATAGTCTTAATGAAGAATGACTTAATGGATATAGAAAAATCTTTAGAGATGAGCCGAAAAATTATCCGTAACATTAAACAAAATCTATTCTGGGCATTTGGTTATAATA
>JAGYOE010000012.1 GCA_018399755.1 Bacilli bacterium | reverse complement strand
TTTAATTTGATTAACTAAATCACTAGAATTATAACTGTCTTCAATTGATTTTTTGCTGCGATAGAATTCTTGGCCCGAATGTATAAAAGGAATTCCTGGAGCTAATATTGTAATTGCGGTCGCAACTAATTGATATTTTTTTATAATGTTTTTATCTTTAAAGATAAAATTTGCTTTATCAAAGAAGGTTAAATTATCATGACATTCCACATAATTAATGGACTGATATGGTTTTAATCGTCCTTTCCCTGATAGTATTTTTCTAACTTTATCTCGTAATTTTAACTCTCCTAAGGCAAAACCTTTATCTTCTTTATTGAAGGTAGATCCTTTGATTAAATCTCTAAACTCATCATTAAAAAATTTAAATGAACTTTTTATTTTTTGGTTATCCATATGGGCAAGACTATTATCGTCTTTAAGTTTCCATCCTTCGCCATATAGCAAAATATTAGGATTTAATTTAGTTAATTCTTCTTCAATTGTATTCATTGTATTATAATCTATTAATCCCATTAAATCAAATCTAAAACCATCAATTTTAAATTCTTTCTGCCAATATTTTAGTGAATCAATAATTATTTTTCTTATCATCGGTCTTTCGGTTGCTAAATCATTCTTACAACCAGAATAAGCTGTCATCAATCCTTGTTTATCGACTCTAAATGAATAACCTGGAATTAATTGTTCATATGCAAAATTATTAAACACATCAAAGTGATTATAGACCACGTCCATAATCACATTAAAACCTTCTTTATGTAATGTATCAATCATTGCTTTTACTTCATTAATTCGTTCATAAGGATTATTAGGTTTTAAGCTATAAGAACCTTCAGGAATAAAGAACTGACTAGGGTTGTATCCCCAATTATAAGCTTTTTCTGGTTTTAATTCATCAATACCGGTAAAATCAAACATTGGCATAATTTGAATGTGGGTTATACCAATATATTTTAAGTAATCTAAGCCTATAGGCTTATTTTTATAAGTTAAGTTTCTTTCAATAAAGCCTAAATATTTCTTGTTGTTTTTAAAAGGCATATTTATATTACTAGTAAAATCTCTAATACTTACCTCATATATTATTGGTGAAGTATGCAAAACACTCTTCTCTTTGCATTTATAAGTTTTATCAAGGTCAATAATATAATTGATTTCACCATTAGCATTGCTCGATAAAGCATATGGATCTCTAACTTTTTTTTCGCCGCCATTAATATAGACTCTATAGAAATATTTCCAACCATCTAAATCTTTATTTATGGTAACAGACCAAACTCCATTTTTTTGATAATTTAAATCATAAAGGAAATGATTGCTATCCTTAGAAATTAGTTCTACTGAAACTTCTTTTGCTAAAGGCGCCCAAAGTTTTAAAACAGAATAATCTATATTATAGGCAACACCTAAATCATCTTGTTGGTAATTATATTCCTTAAAGAATCTTTTGGTTCTTACAATTTTACCACTAAAAAGTTCAGTTTTATCGGTATTTGTTTTTAAAAAATAATGTTTTTGTAAAGAAATTTCTTCGTTTAATAATAAAGAAATTTTATAGTTAGAATCTAGTTCTTCTATTTTTAATAAAGAAATAGATATTTCATTTTTTCCTTGAAATAATTTAAAAGAAAAATCGTTTGTAATATTGGTTTTATCAATTAATACTGTAATTAAATTATAGTCATCTAAATAGGCTTTAAATTTATTGTTTATCATGCATTTCTTCCGCCAATTCTTTTGATAATCTTATAAGGTCATTATAATCATTATTAATCTTCTCTAACAATACTTTTTCTACTAACTTTTCAAGTATAATTCCAATAAATCTATCATCATTAACAAGTTGTTTAATATCACTACCCTTAATGTTTAAATCTTTTACTGTTTTGATTTTTAAGTTTTTATTTAAATTAATAATTTTATCTTTTTGACTCTTATAATTAAAAAAGTCACTTAACAATTTATCTGCTTCTAATATATATTCAAATTGATAATTATAAACAATTATCGAAGTTAATCTTTGCTTATCTAAAATTTCCATTAGCTCAACTAAAGTATTAATGTGCTTTATTTCATTTTTAGAAAAACGCCAATAAGACGATGTTATTTCTTTATCCGGATAATAACCTAGTGCAAATAGTTGATAAATGTTTATGTTTTTTTCATAAGTTTTTAATTTATCTATTGCTTTTTTTAAGTCTTTAAAAACAGAGGATAGATCTATTTCTTCAAATAATTTATATACTCTATCAATATGATTTAAGCTGAGAATTATTTTTAATTCGTTTATAATTCTTTCACTAGCGATATTGCGCAATAATTTAAGATTCTTTTTCATTGCATTAAAAGTATTTTTTTCAATTTTAAAATCTAACTTGCCAACAAAGCGAATAGCGCGCAGGATTCTTAAAGCATCTTCTTTAAACCGCTTATTTGGGTCATCAATTGCCCGGATTAATTTGTTATTTAAGTCTTTTCTCCCGTTAAATAAATCAATAATTTTCCCATTAATATCTCTAGCTAAAGCATTTATTGTAAAATCTCTTCTTATTAAATCTTCTTTTAAAATTTTAGAAAAATTTACAGTTTCTGGTCGGCGATTATTTATATAGTTTTTATCTATTCTATAAGTAGTTACTTCAAAACTGTATTTATCCATAAATACAGTAATAGTACCGTATTTTTTTCCGGTTGCTTTTGTATTATCAAAAATTTCTTCTATTTCTTCAGGTAAAGCATTTGTTGCTATATCGATGTCGTTGCAAGGAATATTTAATATAGAATCTCTCACAAACCCCCCAACAAAATAAGCTTCATAATTTAAGCTTAAAAGTTTAGATATAATTTGTTTACCGTATTCAACAATTTTTTCCATATTCCACCTCAATTTATTATATCATATTCATTTTTATAAATTAAATTTAAACAAGATAAAAAATAGTTTATAATCAAAATAACTTATGTTATAATACCTTAGGTGATATTATGACCTCTGTTTATGGTGAAACTAAATTTGAATTCATTGAAAAAAAATCGCGTTTTATCGGTTTATTATTTCATGTAAAAACTCAAAATGATGTTGAAAATAAATTAGCTTACTGTAAAGAAAAATACCCAAACGCAAACCATTATGTTTACGCTTATATTCTTGATAATAAAGTGCAAAAAGCAAGTGATGATGGGGAACCTCAAAGAACTGCAGGTTATCCTATCTTAGATATTCTAAATAAAAATCAGTTAAATGATGTTTTAGCTGTCGTTATTAGGTATTTTGGCGGTATAAAGCTAGGCGCTGGTGGTTTAATTAGAGCTTACTCACATTCAATCTCTGAGCCCATTAAAAAAGCCACTTTCATTGAAAAAGTGACTAGTTATTACTGTAAATTTATAACTGATTATGATCACTTAGGTGATATAGACAAAATAATCAGAGAAAATACAAAATTAGAAAAAGTAAACTACGACCAAGAAATATCGTTTTTCTTCTATCTAAACAACCATAACTTTAAAACAATAAAACAAATGCTATTTAATCATAATGATTATAAAGATAGTTTAGAAATCCTTGAAGAAAAACAAGTTTATGCTAAAGTAATTGGTTAAGATACTCAAACAGTGAAATAATCGCATCAACAAATAAATGTCCTAAGATAATTGCGACAACCATAAAAAGAAAACGAATGTTATCGGCAGAATTTTTTTTAAAAATTTTGCTTAAATTTATCGCTTGTAAGCTCTTAAAGATAAATAATGTAGCAACAAAAAATAAAATTATCCTTACGATTAAAAATGAATTTTCATTTATGATTTGTAACATTCTTATCACTCCAATGAAGAATCTGGCCTAAACTCATCATACTCTTGTGTAGTTATAATTTTAATAACAACCTTGTTCGGCAGACAAACTATTGGCCTTAAACTTGAATTTGTAGGTGGTTCTAACTGACATAAATCTCTTGGACTTTCTTGATATAATACTGATATTTTACCATCTTCTACTAATAATTTGATACCGACAATATTGTTTTCTCTAGCATAAGAATCAGTTTCATATAACTCTTCCATATCTGTGGTAGTTTCTCCAGGGACATAGAAGATTCCCTGACTTGCCTTTTCAGCTTGTATATCATTTTTATATTCAGTATCATAAACAAAGTAATCTTCTGGATCTTTTAAATTAATTTTAATTATTGGTTCCCCGCTATAGGTTACTTGAGCATATGTCTCACCGGTGCTATTTATTGTTTCTATTAACTTAAGTATGCCCGTGCTTGAAATAGCAGCTAATAAAATAACTACAATCAATACAATATCTCGTTTTTTGATGGTATCACCTACTTAATTATATTATATAATACTTTTACATTTTACAAAAGTTTTTAAAGGAGTTAAAAATGAAAAAAACACTTATAGCAACAATGCTTATATTTACTACTTTTCTCTTCATCGGTTGTAATAATTCAAATACAGAGTTATCATACGAAAACTTTGATAACCCTAACGAAACCTATTGTCAATTATCTAGAATTGATGGTGTATATAAGTGCAATAAAACTAGTATAGCTTTTGACACTACTATTGACATTACCTTCTATGTCATTAAAGACAATAATTATGATATTGATACAGTATTTAATGATATAAGCGATATCATAATTAGGTACAATAAATATATGGATGCTTATAATGAATACGATGGAATTAACAATGTATATACAATTAATAATTCTCAAGGTCCTGTTGAAATTGATGAAGAATTATTTCTTGCAATTGAATATACTTTAGATAATCAAGAAATAGTCCAAAAAGATGATAATCTATTATTCAATATTGCCTTACAACCTGTTTTAGATATCTGGCATAATGCTAGATATAATGAAAATTGTATTGATGCAATCGCTTATTCACGTTGTCCTATTCCAAGTGACAAAACACTCAGCCAAGAATTTAATACCAATCCTAATGATATTATTTTAAATAAAGATAATCTTACTATTGATTTTAACAAAGAAAACATGGGCATAGATTTAGGCGGTTTTGCTAAAGGTTATGTTTCAATGATTATCGAAGAATATCTTAACCAATATGAAGATGCAAGTTATATTATAAATTTAGGTTCTTCTAATGTATTGGTAGGAGGTTATAATTATTTAAATAAAAACGGTGAGTATACTATAGGAATAAATGAGCCAACTTATTTAGGTTTCAGCAATTATTATCTTGTTGCAACTATTAAATCTGGTTTTAGTGTAGTTACAAGCGGTTCATATCAAAGGTATATTAAAAACCTTGATGATTACGATGATGAAACAATTTATCATCATATAATTGATCCTAGAACAAACAATCCAGGTGGAGAAGCTATGGCAGTTACAATAATAAATAATAACACCGGAATATCTGATATATTATCTACAGCCCTATATTTGATGAATTATGAAGACGCTTTGGCTTATGTTAATGAAACAGATAATTTAGAAGCTGTTTGGTACTTTAGTGAAGATGATATTAGAACATCAGAAAACTTCTCAGATTATTTCTATTATTATGAAAGATAGCAAAAATAAATACCTTTGTTTTCAAAGGTATTTTTTTATTGCGAAAAACTAAGAAATTTTTCTTTTAAACTCAAAATAACTCTATTAGCCAAATAAGCAGTAATAATTCCCGTCGGAACACTCAATATTACCAAATAAGGTAAAATAACAGATAAAGAGGGATCTGTTAAAATAATTGCGGCTATAACTTGTCCAACCATATGCATAGTTGATCCAAAAACACTAATTCCATAAATAGAAAAATTAAATTTCTTTATTACAATCATAGCAACTATCGCAAACATTCCCCCTGAAAGCGAAATCCAAAATGAATTTGAAAATAAGCCACTATAAGTCAAAGCAACAACTAAAAGTCTTGCTAAAACTACAGTAAATGCGTCTTTATCAGAAAAAGTCATTAATATTATTAATGTTATAACATTTGCTAAACCAAGTTTAACTCCAGGTATAAAGGCAGCAGAAATCATTGATTCAACAATACTTAAAACCACACTTATAGCTACCATAATTGCTAGAAAAACTAATTTTCTAATTTTCACAAACTAACCCTCTATTTCTTTACTAGTAAATATTTATACAACATTGTAATTGGCCAAAACAATAAACCTAAGCACACTATTACAAACCACAATATTCTATCAAAAAACTCGTAAAATGTAAAGTTTATAAATATAGCTAAACCAACAATTATTAAATATCCCCATAATGAATAAAAAAATCTGTTTTTGCGTTTATTTATTAAAAGAGCCTTTTGTTTTTTTTCTGGAAAAGCTTGCAAAACATCATCCGTATCGCCGAATTCAGATATTGATTGATTTATAGCTTCATCTCTAGGAGTTCCTTGTTCTACTAAATCATCAACCTTCTCTTCTAGAGAAGTGGTTAATATTGTAATTAATTCTTTTTTATCATCATCATTAAAATAATCTTTTAATAATTTTGAGATAAATGTTTTAATTTTATTCATCTTCATTGACTCCTAACATTTTTTGCATGATTGATTTTAAAGTTTTCCATTCTTCAATCATTTCTTTTAAATACGCTTTACCTAGTGGACTAATTTCATAATATCTTCTTTTTCTCCCATGACTTTTCTCACCTAAATATGAAGAAATCAACTCTTTTTTTTCCAGTCTTTGTAAAACTGAATAAAGAGTTGCTTCTTTAATATTAAAAAGATTCTGAGATTTAGTTTTTATCACATTTACTAATTCATATCCATACATATCTTTTTTAGTTAAAAGATTTAAAATAATTGTATCAATATGTCCCCGAATAACATCAGAACTAATCATAATAAACTACTTTCTATTCTTTATATATCCAATAGTAATTGCCTTTGGTCCAGAATGAGCACCAACTGCAGGAGTTAACAAATAATCTTTAATTTCTTTGTATTCTGGTCTTTTCTCTAAAACTTTATCTCTAATATATTCAACAGTTTCTGGGTTATTAGCGTGAATGATGAATGGTTCTATATCAATTCCTTCAGTTTCTAATAAGAACTTTTCAATAACTCTATTAACAGCTTTTTTAAAAGTTCTTATTTTTTCTATACTCTTAACTCTTCCTTCTTCATCAATAAATAATAAAGGTTTTATCTTTAAAACATTTGCCATAAAAGCTTGTGCATTTGTAAGTCTACCATTTTTTACAAGATACTTAAGATTACTAACCGCAAAATATATCCGATTATTGTCGCGAATATATTCTAAATCTTCTATAATTTCATCAATTGTTTTACCAGCTTTATACCCTTCATAAGCAGTAAATATTAATTTACATTCAATATATCCAACTGTTAATGAATCAAATACTCTAATATCAACATCATCAATCATTTTTGAAGCCATAACGGCATTATCATAAATACCACTCATATTATGTGAAATTGTAACAAAAATAATTGTATCGCAACCTTCATTCTTTAAATCTTGATAAAACTCTAACATTTTTCCTGTTGAAGCCATAGCTGTTCTTGGGAAAATTGAACTATCTTCTTCTAATTTATCATAAAATTTATCTGCAGTTAATTCCTCATAATCAACATATTCTTTATCACCAAGTATAATTGTCGATCTAACCACTCTAACATCAATATCATGATTAATATAATCAATCGCTGAATTAGTACAAACCATTAACCCTAATTTTTTCATTAACTCCCCCTTGTCCCTTTAATTATAAACTAATCACTAAAAAAGTCAATAAATCTTAGATAAATATAGTGATATTGTTTAATATAAAAAAGGCGATTTAATCGCCTTTAAAAATCACTTATCAGTTCTTTTTTGTAATAGTTTTTCCAACTTATCTTTTTCTGCTTCTCGGTCTTTTTTCATTTCATATAATAATTCATCAGCCTTTGATAAAACCACTGAAGTTGATTTTTTTTGTTTATTAATACTATACCCATAAGAAAAACCGATAGTTTTTAACTTATCTTTAGATTTAGTTATCTCTTTTAATCTATCAATTATGTCTTTAATTATCATTTCACTAGCTTCTTTAATAATCAACAAAAATTCATCGCCGCCCATTCTAATGGGAATATAATCCTTATCTCTTGAAACTAATTTTAATTTTTCGGCGAATCTAAATAATAATTTATCTCCAGCTCTATGTCCTAAATAATCATTAAATAGCTTTAACCCATCTAAATCAAACATTATAAAACCATAATTTTCTTTATCTTCATAATCATTTCTTATATCTTCGAAATAATTTCTATTATATAAATCAGTCATTAAATCATGGTTTCTTGCATAATTAATATCATTAATATATTTTTGAATCTTAGTTTCATCATAAAATAAATAAAAATGCCCAGAATATTTTAAAAATGGTAAATTAATTGGCTTTTTTTGCATATGTAAATACATTTTTTTAGGATTATAATCACTTTCTAATTCTTTTCCTGTTTCATAAATTATCGCTTGGTTTTCAATTTTTTTAATAAATTCAGAAAATTTTAAATCCTTATCCAAATCAAGTGAAATTTTTTCTACTAAAGTAGTTGAGGCATCTAGAATTCGATCATTTTGATCTGTGATTAAATACATTTCTCGCAAATTATCTAGAATAAATTGATAATTATTCATTTTTAATATAAGTCTAATATCTCTAATATAAAAAATGAAATATAAAACACTAGTAACTATAACAAAAGCTAAATAAGTTGGATCTAATACAAAATTGAAAAAGAAAACATGTAAAATATTAACAACTATTCCAAATATTATTCCAGTAATCAAAACAATAAAGGGGATGAAATCTTCGTTTACAATCATTCTCTTATACATCCTAAAACTAATTAACCCCATTGAAATTACTAAAAGCAAATAACAAAATATTGTATGAACATAGAATATTATTCCCGGATTAGCAGAATTAATTTCTTCAATAGTCAAACCACTTTGATAAGGTATATCAAGCATTAAGCCATTAAAATGATTAGTGTAGGCAATAAATAATTCAACAAATAAAAATCCAATCAAAAAATATTTAAAAATTCTTGATACTTGTTTTTCTAAATAAGACATTATTGCTAAAAAAACTGTAGTAGTTAAAACAAACACCAAAGGATAAGTAGTTAAAAGCAAAAAATAAAGTACTAATGAATTTGAAATTACAAAACTAAGGAAAATAACTAAAGTCCATATGAAAAGGAATATACTTAAGTATTTAAAATAAGTATATTTTTTACTAACAGAAAATAAGTCTAGCCTTGTTAGTGGAAGTAATGAAATTATTGCAATTACTATAAAAATTAACCAAAGACTAATATCCATAATCTACTTTCCTTCTAAATGATTTGATAATTAATTTTAACATAAATATTTAAATTTTAAAAAAAAATCAATAAAAAAACCAACTATTAGTTGGTTAATCTATTTTAATTACTTCTATTTTGTTATTTCTAAATATAAAGTAGTTAAAACTTTTCCTTTAATTTTTGAATTAGTAAAACTGCCATCATAAATATAGGTATATCCACAAGAAGGTGAACCATCTTTTAAGATAATTTTATTACAATTATTAGCTTTAAGTTTTCTTAAAGTCATCTCTTTTCCATGGTTAAAGAATTCTGTTACATCTTCTTGTAGTTTATTTATTACTCTACCATCAATTTGAATTTGATTTGGAATTCTTGGAGTTGGTAGTCCGCCCATTTCTTCAGGACAAATTAAAACTATTTCTTTTCCTTTAATATAATCCAAAACAGAAAAATTAAGATTATTTTTCCCGTTATATTTACAATTAACTCCTAATAAACAGGCGCTAAATCCCAATTTAGCTCGACTCATTATTCAAAGGAATCTATATCAATTTTTATTCTTTTTCCAATTTTTGAAGCTGCAGCGTAAGAAATCGTCCGAATAGCATTAGCAATTCGTCCGCCTTTTCCGATAACTCTTCCTAAATCGTCTTTATTAACTAGAATTTGAATCGTGATATTGTCTTCGTCTTCAGAAAACTTTTTAACCAAAAGATCTTCGGGATGGATAACTAATGGCATAACTAAATCAAATACTAGTTTTTCAAAATCTACCGCCATTATATTACCTTCTACTTAGATTTCTTTTCTGATAAGAATTCGCTTAAAATGCCAGTTTGGGCAAATAAACTTTTTACTGTATCAGTTGGCTGTGCGCCTAATTTTAACCATTTCTTTGCTAATTCATTATCAATTTTAATGAATGCAGGTTCTAAAGTTGGATCATATGTCCCGATAATTTCTAAATATCTTCCATCACGTTTTTTTCTAGAATCTGCAGCAACAACTCTATAAAATGGTCTTTTTTTAGTACCAAATCTTTGTAATCTTAATTTAACCATAATAACCTCCTAAAATAAATTCATATAAATTTTAACACAAAAAAAAGGACCTGTCAAGCCTTAATGCTTGACAGGTTTAATTTATCCGGAAAAATTCAACTCTTCCATATCAAATTTTGAACTTTCTACTTTTTTTACGTGTTTCAGTTTTTTTAAATTGAATTCTATTTCTTCATATTTGTTATTATCAACATAACCGGTTAAATACTTACCTAATTTATTAATATAAGTTATATTTATATCAAATTGTTTTAATTTTTTAATTACTCTATTATTTCTAAAATATACTACAATCCCTTTTCTTTTTATCATTATATCACCTAATTTAACTAAAATATATCATAATTTTATCTATTAATCAAGATATTGAAGCACTATTGCTTTATTTTATTTATTAGTTTTGATATAATAAATATGGTGATAATATGTTATTAAAAAAAGATATAATACAAGATGGCCATCCGACTTTAAGGACGCGAGCTAAAGCGGTTGAACTTCCTCTATCAGAAGAAAATTTTCAAACCTTAAAATCAATGATGGAATATATTGAAAACTCTCAAGATGACAATTTAGTTGAAAAATACAATCTTCGTCCAAGTGTTGGATTAGCAGCGCCACAAATAAATCGTTCTATCAAAATGTTTGCGATGAAAACAATGGATGAAAAATTTGAGACTTTACATAAATACGCAGTTGTTAATCCAAAAATAATTTCTTATTCGGAAGCCCAAACCTATCTTCCTGGTGGAGAAGGTTGTCTTTCTGTTGATGAAGATATAACTGGGATTGTAAAACGTTCAAAAAAAATAAAAGCAAGAGTAAATTTAGTTAATCTTGAGACTAAAGAAATTGAAAAGAAAGTAATTAAACTTAGTGGTTATCCAGCAATTGTTTTCCAACATGAATATGACCATTTATTAGGGATAATGTTTACTGATAAAATCGAAGAAACCCTCCCTAAATGCCATCCGATAGATTTTAAATCTCCAGAAGTAATTAAAGAAGAATTATAAGCACCTAAAATAGGTGCTTATTTTTTTGTTTATTTATCTTTTAATTTTTTTGCAAATTCAATTCCAAATGCTTTTACTTCTTCTAATTGTTCTTTAGAAGGTTTAAATTTTATTCTAAGACCTTCCATAGTATTAGCTTTTAATTGATTCAACCGTTCAGTTATATTATTAACTGCTTCCCCGCTCCAACCATAAGAACCAAAAGCAGCTGCTGGTTTGTTTTTTATTACTTCAACATATAATGAAGATAAAATATCCCAAATTGGTTTAACCGCATCTCTTACTAAAGTAGCTGAACCTATTAAAAATCCATCACTTATATTAATCATCTTAACTATTTTATCAGTTTTAACTTCAACTACATCATATAAATTAACCTCAACTTGTTTATCAAATTCAGTTTCAATACCTTCTTTTATTGTTTCCGCCATAATTTTAGTATATTTATATGCACTAGCATAAGGGATTACAACCAAAGGTTTATCACGTTTTGGTTTTTCCCTAGACCATTTTTTATAATTATCAATTACTTCATTTAAGTAAGGTTTTTTAATTACTGCGCCGTGAGAAACTGCAATTATATCCGGGTCCAAATCTTTAACTTTCTTTATTCCTCTTCTAACATCGCTTGGAAACGGACTCATAATTGATTCATAATAATATTTAATACTCTTTTTGTAATCTTCTTTACTCGGAAGATTTTCTTCTAAAACACCTTTAAACCCATAATGAGCTCCTAAAAAGTCACAAGTAAATAAAATCTTATCTTCTTGTAAGAAAGTAAAGATTGTATCTGGCCAGTGTAAATTAGGCTGAAGGGTAAATTCTAGGGTTTTATCGCCTAGAGAAAGAATTTCACCTTCTTTAACTCTATGAAATTTTGCATCTTGATTAATAATTGCTTTTAAATTCATCATTCCTGGAACTGATGAAAAAATCTCAATTTCTGGATTAATTTTTAATAAATCAGCAACCGAACCAGAATGATCTGGCTCTGCGTGATTAACAATGAGATAGTCAATATCTTTAATTTTAACAATACTTTCGACTCGTGAAATAAACTCATCTTTAAATGGCACTTTTGCTGTATCTATTAAAGCGGTTTTTTCACTGCCTTTTATTAAATACGAATTATAAGTAGTTCCGAATTCAGTTTCCATAATAATATCAAATACTTCTAATTCTTTATCTATAGCCCCGACCCAATAGATATTTTTCTTTATTTCAAATGATTGAAATTTCATTTTATCACCTCTATATATTATTATACTAAATTGATAATCTTATAACAAATAAATTGTTTGATTGCTTTCTATCTTGACATAGTTTATTTTTCTTGATAAAGTTAAGTATAATTATCTGTCTTAAGGAGGCCAAATATGTTTAATATTATCACTGATTCATGTGTTGATTTACCTTCAAAATTAGCTGAAAAGTTAGAGTTAAATATCTTACCTTTAAAAGTTACAGTAAAAGGGAAAGAATATAGTAATCATCTTGATAATCGTGAAATTGAACCACAAGTATTTTACGATTTATTAAGAGATAAAGAAACCGCAATTACTGCCCAAGCTAATCCTCAAGAGTGTATTAATATTATGGAGCCTTTTTTAAAAAAAGGTGAAGATATTTTGTTTATAGTTTTTTCTAGCGCTCTATCAGGAACTTATAACTCCGCTCTTATTGCTCAAAAAGAATTGCAGGAAAAATATCCAAAACAGAAAATCATTGTTATTGATTCACTTTGTGCTTCTATGGGACAAGGTTTACTAGTAACATTAGCCGCAGAGAAAAAAGCAGCTGGAAAGACAATTGATGAAGTAGCTGAATTTGTTGAAAATACTAAACAAGAAATCAGTCATTTATTTACTGTGAGTGATTTAGGTCATTTAAGAAGAGGCGGAAGATTATCTAAAAGTTCATTAATTTTAGGTAATTTATTAAATATTAAACCATTATTACATGTTACTGATACTGGTGAATTAAAAGTTTATGGAAAAGCTAGAGGAAGATTTAAATCGCTTAATAATCTAGTAAAAAGAATGGTCGAAACCTTTGATAAAAAGAAAAACGACCGCATCTATATTTCTCATGGAGATAATCTTCATGATGCAGTATATGTAAGAGATGTTATCATTGAAAAACTCGGATTAAAAGAAGAAGATTTTCTTATTAATCATATTGGTCCAGTTATTGGAGCTCATTCTGGAGTCGATACTTTGGCAATATTCTATTTAGGAAACGAAAGAAAATAAATATAAAAAGCAGAAACAATTTTGTTTCTGTTTTTATTATGTGTTAAAATATCTTTAAAGGAGTGAAAAAAATGAAAATTAAACACGATAAACTATCTAAATGGAATAAAGAATTAGAACATGACTTGCAACATAAAACCTTAAGAAGAGCACTTGTTGAAAATGATTTCCACACTATAGCAATTAAACAAGAAAGATCACAAGATAATACCTTTAGATTTTCAAAAGAAATTGATACATTACCAGTCACTAGCCAAGAAAAAACCGGAAGGTGCTGGATTTTTGCAGGATTAAATTTTATTCGCGAAAGAATCGCAAAGAAATATAATTTAAAGGAATTTGAATATTCACAAAACTATATTGCTTTTTACGATAAACTTGAAAAAATTAACTATTTTATAGAAAGTATCGATGACTTTTTAACTTGCGATAAAGATGATCGAACCTTTCAACATATTTTAAATGTTGGCATTCAAGATGGCGGACAATGGGATATGTTTGTTTCATTAGTAGAAAAATACGGACTAGTTCCTAAAGATGCTATGGTTGAAACAAAAGTTAGTTCTAATACCCGATATATTAATCAAGTAATCAACCAAAAACTAAGACAATATACTGCTCACGCTAGAAAACTGGGAAAAGGTGATAAATTAGATAAACTTAAAAATGATACATTAAAATCTTTGTATAGATTATTGGTCGCAGCTTTTGGTTTACCACCAAAATCATTTTCGTTTGAATTTGTAGATAAAGATAAAAACTATCACTTGATTGAAGATATTA
Source organism: Bacilli bacterium (assembly GCA_018399755.1). Taxonomy (GTDB): domain Bacteria; phylum Bacillota_I; class Bacilli_A; order Izemoplasmatales; family Hujiaoplasmataceae; genus Hujiaoplasma. The sequence continues at coordinate 17,049 of JAGYOE010000012.1, read as the reverse complement.
CACCACAAAAATTCTATAAAGAATACTTAGAAAATGATTTAAATAATTATATATCTATTATCAATTCACCTACAGAGGATAAACCATTTTATAAATCTTATACTATTGCTTATCTTGGAAATGTTATTGGTGGAAAGCAAATTAAACATTTAAATTTAGAGATGTCTGAAGTAAAAGAATTAATTCTAAAACAAATGGATGATGAAGTAGTATGGTTTGGTTGTGATGTTGGTAACTTTGGTGATAGAAAATCAGGAGTTTGGGATGATTTACGTTACGATTATGATGAAATCTTTAATATTAATTTAGATTTATCAAAAGCTGATATGTTAGATTACTCTCACTCACAAATGAATCATGCAATGGTCTTGACTGGGGTCTCTATCAAAGATGAAAAACCAACTAAATGGAAAATCGAAAACTCATGGGGAGATAAATCTGGAAAAAAAGGCTATTATTTGGCCAGTGATAGTTGGTTTAACAAATTTGTTTATCAAGCTGTAATTAACAAAAAATATCTCAGTGAAAAACAATTGAAAGCTTATGATAAGAAGCCAATTGTACTTAACCCTTGGGACCCAATGGGTTCACTAGCATAGATTTTAAGAAGTTCAGTTAAACTGAACTTCTTCTTTCGTTATAGGAATAATTTTAAAAAAATGTTATAATTAAACCGGTGATAATATGTATAAAATACTTAAAAAAGAAAAACTTAATAAAGATGTAGATTTAATGGTTATTGAAGCGCCACTTGTATCTAAAAATACAAAGCCAGGAAACTTTGTAATAATTAGAGTTGATAAAGATGGTGAAAGAATCCCTTTAACTATCTTAGAAAATGATAAAAACACTATCACAATTGTCTACCAAAAACTTGGTTATTCAACAATAAAATTAGGTAAATTAAATGTTAATGATCAACTTGAAGATGTTGTTGGACCTTTAGGCAAAGCCAAAGAAATCAAATACTATAAGCGAATAGTGGGAATAGCTGGGGGAGTTGGTGCTGCACCTTTATATCCCCAATTAAAAGCATATTCCGAGAATGGTTCTAAAGTTGATTTAATAATCGGCGCAAGAACTAAAGATCATCTTATCTTAATCGATAAATACAAAAAATTCTGTGATAATATCTATTATGCAACCGATGATGGTTCAAAAGGTGTAAAAGGTTTTGTTACTGATGCTATGAAAAAGATCTATAAAACTAATAATTATGATTTAGCAATAGCAATTGGCCCATTAATTATGATGAAAAACGCATATTTATTAAATAAAAAATATAATTTAAAAACTGATGTCTCTTTAAACCCTATTATGATTGATGGCACTGGCATGTGCGGAAACTGTCGCGTCACAATCAATGGCAAAACCTATTTTGCTTGTGTTGATGGGCCAGACTTTGAAGCCGAAGGTATCGATTTTGATGAATTATTTGAAAGACAAAACTACTATAAAGATGAAGAACATAAATGTAAAATGCAACTAGGAGAATCAAAATGATTAAAAGACAAACAATGCCATTACAAGATAAAGACAAACGCAAACACAACTTCTCAGAAGTTGCTCAAGGTTTTTCATTACAACAGATAAAAATTGAAGCTTCAAGATGCTTAAACTGTAAAAACCCTTTATGTGTTAATGCTTGCCCAGTTAATATCAATATTCCTAAGTTCATAAAAGAAATCATTAATGATGAGTACGAGAAAGCATATTGCACTATTTATCAAGAAAATATAATGCCTGGTGTTTGTGGCCGCGTTTGTCCTCAAGAAAAACAATGTGAAAGCGCTTGTGTTTTAGGAATAAAACAAGATAGCGTATCAATAGGAGCATTAGAGCGTTTTCTCGGCGATTACTCTTTAGAAAACGATATCTTTAATAAAGAGAAAATCATCGATAACAATATTAAAGTAGCTATTATTGGCAGTGGTCCAGCAGGTTTAAGCGCAGCCGCTAGTTTAAGAAGACTAGGCTATAGTGTCGATATCTACGAAGCCTTACATGATTTCGGTGGCGTTTTAAGATATGGCATCCCCGAATTTAGACTACCAAAATCAATTGTCGATGAAGAAATTAATCGTTTAAAACGTTTAAAAATTAAATTTCATAAGAATGCAATAATTGGAAAAACTTTAACGATTAATCAGTTGCTTAATGAATATAATTACAAATCTATTTTCCTCGCAACTGGTGCTGGATTACCTAAATCATTAAATATTAAAGGCGAAAATTTAAATGGAGTCTACTATGCTAATGAATTTTTAACTCGCGTGAACTTAATGAAAGCATATAAATTTCCAAACTCTCCTACACCAATAAAGGTTGGCGAAACTGTTTGCGTAGTTGGCGGTGGAAACGTCGCAATGGATGCCGCTAGAGTCGCAAAACGGTTGGGTGCTAAAGAGGTTTTTGTCTTATACCGAAGGGATATGGATGCTTTACCTGCTAGAAGAGAAGAAATTAATCACGCTATTGAAGAAGATATTGATTTTAGGTTATGTTTAAATCCAGTTGAATTAATTGGGGAAAACTATAGACTAAAAGAAGTTAAAGCTGAAATTATGAAACTAGGTGAAAAAGACAGTTCTGGAAGAAAAAGACCAATACCTACAAAAACTTATAAAAGTTTTAAAGTAGATTCTTGCATTATCGCTATTGGTCAAAATCCTAATCCAATCTTAAAAAGAACTACCAATAATTTAAAAGTTGATAGTTATGATAGAATAATTGTCGAAGACTGTCAAACTTCTATTCCTGGCGTTTTTGCAGGAGGAGATATAGTCACTGGTGCTGCTACTGTTATTCAAGCAATGGGAGCGGGCAAACGCGCTGCTGAAAGCATTGATAAATTTATTAAGACTACTTAATTATATATATATAAGATGTTAGAAATTCTAACATCTTTTTACTAGCAAATTATTATATTTAGCCAACTTTTAGTTTGCTATTGACAAGAATATTATTAATAAGGTATAATTATGACACAGTTGTCATATGGAGGTGAACTATGCCGACTAAAACTTTCTATAATTTAAAAAAAGCTAAACAAGATAGAATTACTAATTCCGCAATTGATGAATTTCAAGATAAAATATACGAACAAGTTAAACTATCAGAGATAATAAAAAAAGCTAGTATTCCTCGCGGAAGCTTTTATCAATATTTTAAGGATAAAGATGATTTATATTTATACTTAATTTCTATGATTAGAAATACAAAATTAGATTATCTTTCAAATTCACTAATAAATGACAAGAATATTCCTTTTATAGATTTAGTTAAAATTTTATATCAAGATGGAATTCGCTTTGCAATTAAACACCCAAAATATGTTAAGATACTTGATTTATTAATAAAAAATAAAAACCATATGTATGAATTACTTATGAAAGATAATTTGGCTATAGCAAAAAATATATATAGTGAAATGATAGATAAAGATAAAAAAGCAGGAAGAATAAAAAAAGCAATCAATACAGAAATATTTGCTGAAATGATTGTAAATTTAACCACTAATATATCACTAGACAATTTAGATATAAATAATCCCGATCTAAGTTATAAAATTATGTTAGAAAAAATAGAACATATTTTAAACATATTAAAAAAAGGAGTTCAAAATAATGAATAATATTTTTGAAGTAAAAAATTTACAATTTAAATATCACAAAAACCAAGAAAATGTATTAAAAGGTCTTAATTTCGAAATTAAAGAAGGTGAGATTTTCGGCTTTCTAGGTCCTAGTGGGGCAGGTAAGAGTACCACTCAAAAAATCATAATTAAAATTTTAGAAAATTATCAAGGCAAGATTTTATTTAAAGGTGAAGATTTAGCAACTTATGATAATCAGTTTTTTGAAGATATTGGTGTAAGTTTTGAGATGCCTATCCATTTTTCAAAAATGACAGCCATGGAAAACATGACATTCTTTCAACAACTTTATCAAAAAAAGGCTGATATTGAAAAACTAATGAAAAGAGTTGGACTATGGGAAGATAAAGATAGAATGGTTGGCGAATATTCTAAAGGCATGAAAATTCGTTTAAATATGGTTAGGGCTCTTTTAAACCAACCAAATATGCTATTTCTTGATGAACCAACAAACGGGCTAGATCCAACTAATGCAAAAATCCTTAAGGATATGATAAGAGAATTTAGAGAAGCAGGAGGAACAGTTTTTATTACTTCTCATATCATGGCTGATATTGATCAATTGTGTGACCGTGTTGCTTTTATAGTAAATGGTGAAATCAAAGAAATAGACTCTCCAAGAAATTTGAAAATTAGATATGGACAAAGCGTTGTAAAATTAGAATATAGTGAGAATAATAAAATAATCGAAAAAGAATTTCCATTAGAAAACCTAGGTGAAAACAAAGAATTTATTAATTTAATCAAAACAAAAAATATCGAAACTATTCATAGTGGTGAAACAACTTTAGAAGATATTTTTATTAAAGTTACGGGGGTTAAATTAGAAGATGAAAGCCAATAGATTAATCTATCTAATTAAAGGAGAATTAATTCGATTACATAAATATAAAGTAACTACGATTAGTTTTCTAATTGCTATAATTTGGGGTGTTGTTTTATATTTTGTTGAAGGAGATATCTTTAATAGTCTTTTACCGTTTCTAATTTTAGTAGATGCTACTTTGATGAGTTTAATGTATATAGGAAGTGTTATGTTTTTTGAAAAAAAAGAATCCACTATCTCAACAATGCTTGTTACTCCGGCTAAACATTCTGAAATTATTCTTTCAAAGATTTTCGCTAATACCATCCATAACTTTTTGTCTACTGCTTTAATAGTTATTGTCTTTGTATTAATAAAGGACGTGCAAATTAATTATTTATTGATTACATTAGCTGTTATTATCGCAACATTATTTCATACAACAATAGGTTTTTTACTTTCATATTATCAAAAGGATTTCACCACAATGTTAATGACAATAATGATGGTTTCTTTTATATTATTAATACCTTCTGCCCTTTATGCTTTCAATATATTAAAAGCTGCTTTTTGGGAATATCTTCTATTAATTAATCCTATTCAAGCAGCGAGCGAAATAATTAATCAAGCTTTTAAACCGATTGATTTAAATTGGAAGTATTATTTTTCTTTAGTTTATTTAATTATAGGTGGAATATTAGTTTATAAATATCTTGTATTAACAAAGTTTAAAAATTATGCAGTTTCAATAAGTGGGGTGTAAAAATGTTTAAAACCATCCTTAAATCAGAAATAAAAAATATTACTAGAGATAGTATGTATTTGTTTTTTATAATTTACCCTATAATTTTAGGTGTAGTAGGCTTTTATCTAATTCCTTATTTAGATAGTCAAGTTTCTGAAACTAGTTTAGTTCCAGAAATTGTCTCAATGATTTTTATTCTAATGACTGGCTTTATTTTTGGTGCTTTAACTGCTTTCACATTATTAGATGATAAAGACGATAATGTATTAATGAGTTTAAAAGTAACGCCAATATCAGTGAAAACTTATGTATTAGTTAAATTATCAATTAGTTTCATTTTTGGTTTTATTGCCACTTTAGTTATTATACTAACAACCAACTTTTTACCAGGGTCTTCAATATTTACTATCTTATTAATTTCAATTTTAGGTGCATTACAAGCTCCTGGAGTTGCTTTAATTGTAAATTCTTTTTCTACTAATAAAGTAGAAGGTTTTGTTATTATGAAAATGTCAGCGTTAATTCTAGCTTTTCCAGTAATTGCATTTTTCGTTCAATCATGGCAAGAAGTATTCTTAGTATTTGCGCCTGGTTTTTGGCCGGCGAGATTAATTCAAATGGAACTATTGCCACAAATTAATGTTAATTTTACATTTACAATATATTTTATTATTGGAGTTATCTATAATATGATTTTCGTTTACATATTTATGAAATTATATTCAAGAAAAAGCAATCTATAAGGAGTTATAAATGGATAAAAATTATAAATGCAAACTATGTAATAACAATATGAAATTTTTTTCTACCACGAGAAATAGAGATTATTATCGCTGCCCTAATTGTGATTCAATTCAACTCCATGAAAGCTATCACTTAGAAAAAAATTCTGAAAAACAACGTTATGAAAATCATAATAATGATGTTTTTGATCGAAGATATCAAGAATTTGTTTCACCAATAACAAATTATGTATTTAAACATTTTTATCCTAACCACATTGGCTTGGATTATGGTGCAGGTCCTGGACCGGTAATATCAAAAATACTAAAAGACCATCACTATCAAATAAAGCAATATGATCCGTTTTTCCATGATAATTCTGAATTGCTTAAACAAACCTACGATTATATTATTGCTTGTGAGGTTATCGAGCATTTTAATTATCCTAATAAAGAATTTTCCTTATTAAAAAAAAGTTTAAAAAATAATGGTAGTTTGATTATAATGACTCATATATATAAAAATGAAATTGACTTTGATAATTGGTATTATAAAAATGATGAAACACATATTATCTTTTATACAGAAAAAACATTAAACTATATTAAAAAAACTTATAATTTTAAGAACCTTGATATTAATAATCGTTTAATTGTTTTCAAATAAAAAACCGCTAAAAGCGGTTTTTTTTATTTAGAAAATTATAATAGATTTTTATCCTTTAAAAATAAGACAATTTTATTTAACCCTTTTTTCAATTGTTCAGTTGAACAGGCTAAACTAATTCTAACAAAGTTTTTATCATTACCGAATTTTATACCGTCAGAAAGGAATATACCCTCTGCTTCTAACTCTTTAGTTAGTTTAGTTGAATCATAACCTGGTATATTAATTTTTACCCAAGCAAGATAAGTGCCTTCTAAGGGCATTGGCTGAAGAATGTTTTTATATTTAGAAAAATAATTTTTCATATATAAATAATTTTCATAAATATGTTTGTTTTGTAAATCTAACCATTTTCCCCCATTTGTATAAGCTGCTTTTAGAGCAGTAATAGCTATAAGGTTAGGGGTTAGTAAATGTAATTTAGCATATTTATCCTTTATCATATTACTTAGTTTTTTATTGCTTGTAATAATTTGAGCAATTTGCAATCCAGCAATATTAAAAACCTTTGTAGGAGCTGATATTATAATAATATTATTATATTGATTAAAATAACTAGCTAAGGAAATAAAATTGTTATCAGGCATAATGATATCTGAATGAATTTCATCTGATATTATTAATACGTTATATTTCTTTGCTAATTTTACTAATTCATCTAACTCGTGTTTTTTCCAAACTCTACCAACTGGGTTATGGGGACTACAAAAAACAAAAACCTTTACTCCGGCTTTAAATTTATTTTCTAAATCATTAAAGTCCATTTGATAATTATTATTATTTAATAATAGAGGATTTGTTTCTACTTTTCTTTGATTAGTTTCAATAACCCGTTTGAAAACATGATATACAGGTATTTGGATTAATATCTTTTCTTTTGGTTTAGAAAATAATTCTAAACATATTCCTAATCCATTTAAAACTGTAGGACAGGGTATTATTTCTTCTTTATTAATTTCAACTTGATATCTAAATTTATACCATTTATAAATTATATCAAAATATTCTTCTCCGGTTAATGCATATCCGAAAGCTCCATGCTTTACTCTATTTAGTAAAGCTTCTTTTACTGCCGGAGCTGTTTCATAATCAGAATCAGCAATTGAAAAAGTATAGATTTCTTTAGAATTAGTGTTATTATTAGCTAATTTCCATTTAATCGAATCAGTGTTTTTTCGATTCAAGGTTTTAAAATATTCTCCCATAAAGTTTCACTCCTTTTTATAAGTATTATAACTTTATTTAAATCTATAAGCAAATCCAAATAAATCTTCTTTTTTCGTTTTAACTAAATAGAATTTTGGTTTAAACTATGGTAAAATAATTGTTTAAGGAGGATAATTAAATGAACAAAAATAAAAATAAAAAATTATTACTAGGATTTATCTTTGGATTATTAGTTTTCTTTTTCAGTTTTGGTTTAATCAATACTTCAGCTAATATTGATTACTCTTCTACAACATATTTAAATCAAAATAAAGTTACTAATAGGTTAAATCCCCCTTTAAATAATCAACGTCCAGATTATATTGGCGAACAATACTATTTAGAGCATATTAATATATTTGATGCTTGGAACCTTGAAACTGGTACAGAAGATGTAACAGTCGCAATTGTTGATACAGGGATTGATACTGACCATGAAGAATTTGTCGGTAGAATATCTGAATTATCATATAATGTTGTTACTGAAGAAGTCGGCATTGAAGCTGTAGAAGATATTAGAGGACACGGCACCCAAGTCGCTGGTATTATTGGCGCTAATAGAAACAACGATTTGGGAATTAAAGGCATGACCGATAATGTTGAATTATTAATAATTAAAGCAGATAATGATATAGATGAAAACACTGAACATACTTATTTTAACACAAATATTGCTAATGGTATTACTTATGCAGTTGATAATGGCGCAGACATTATTAACTTATCATTAGGCAGTATCTCTCTTAGTCCACAGATACAAGAAGCTGTCGATTATGCTTATGAAAATAAGGTAATAATAGTTGCTTCAGCCGGTAATGATGGTAATGATAAAGATTATTTTCCTGCATCATTTGAAACCACAATCGCTGTAGGCTCAATTCAAGAAGATTATTCGTTAAGTATCTTTTCAAACTTCGGTGATTATGTTGATGTTGTTGCTCCTGGATCAGGTATATGGACTACAACGCTAAATAATAGCTATGGAAGTGTAAATGGCACATCTTTTTCTGCACCTCAGGTCGCAGGTGCATTAGCTTTATTATTAAGTTATAAAGATGTTTCTTACTATGAAGCTTACAGAGCAATAAAAGAAACTGCTTTTGATTTAGGAGATGAAGGTAGAGATGATATCTATGGATACGGTATAATAGATACTTTTTCTCTACTAAATGAAAATTATATAACGATTTCCTTTGATACAAATGAATCATTTGATATTGAACCAGTAGCTATAAAAAGCAATCAAAAATATGAGGATATAATTACCCCTGATATTGATCACTATACTTTTAAAGGTTGGTATTTAGATGAAAATTATACCACTCCTTTTACAGAAGATTATATTTTTACCACAGACACTACGCTTTTCGCTAAATTTGAAGCAATATATTATAACGTTTCTTTTTATGACGGGTTAAACTTAATTGACACAGTAGAAGTTACTAGTGGAGAAAGAATTAGTGATTATCCAACTCCTGAAAAAGAAGGAAAAGAACTTAATGGTTGGTATTATTCATTTAAATTAATCAATGAATTTAGAAACGATATTATTACTAGTAATATTAAACTTTATGCTAAATTCACAGTAACTGAAGTAAAAGTTACCTTTTTAGATGCTTTCGGTGATATTTTTTATGAAACTTACATAGAATATGGTAGCAATTTATTCTTAGATGAAAATCCAACTAAACCAACCACAGATTTATTTAGATATGAATTTGATTCTTGGGATAAAAAGCAAACCGGTATTACTAGAGATACAATATATACCCCAGAATTTAAACGAATATTCATAACTGATAACGTTAGTTTAAATCCTGGGATTGATACAATATATATAAACGAAGACTGGTATGATTCTGGAGTTTCGCTTGCAAGTGATTTATTATCAGTTGAAATAAACGGACAAGTTAATCCTGACCAAATAGGTAATTATAATATTTATTATAAAATATATTATGAAAATGATATTATTTATCAAACTAAACGTATAGTAAATGTTGTAAATAGATATATCGATATTCAAATTGAAATTGAACCAGCTGTAACTACTATCATTTTAGGAACAGATTTTTCTACTCCACAAGCTTCTAGTAATTTTGGCGAAGTTGAAATTGATTCTAATGTCAACTCTCAAGTACCTGGAAAATATTCAATAACATATCGAGTTGAATATGAAGGCAAAACTACCGAGAAAATTTTATATGTTTATGTATTAGAAGATAATATTTTATTATTTGATGAAATTGACTGGTATATTGAAAGTGGTGATGAAGATGAATAAATTTAAATTTATATTTATAATTTTAAGCATTGCTTTTATTTTTATTTCTTGTTCAGAAACAGAAAACGATATTGATTTCTATTTAAAACCAGGTATTGATACAGTTGAAATTAACTCAGAATACTTAGATCCTGGCGCTGAAGCCTTTATTAATGGTAGCTCTGTAGATTATGAAATTTCTGAAAATAATGTAGATACTTCTCAAACAGGAATATATTATATTGAATACGCTTTGCCTTTTAGAAATTCACAATATATTATAACAAGAATAGTAACTGTTATTGATGAAACTCCACCAGAAATAAATTTAAACCCTGGGATTGATACTATTAATCTCAACCAAGAATGGATTGATGAATCTGTAACAGTTACTGATAATAGTAATAGTGATGTTTTAGTTGAAACTATTGGCGAAGTTGATAATACAACATTAGGAGAATATGAAATCACTTATATTGCAACAGATGAATATGGAAATCAAAGCGAATTAATTAGAATTGTTAATGTAATTGAATAGAATTAAAAAAAGTTTATCATTTTTGATAAACTTTTTTACTAACTGAATATTTCTATTGAACTAAAAATATGATTATATTATATGTTATAATAATATTAGATAAAAGAAAGGGGATTGAGTTAAGTAAAGCTTTCTCAATTATTTTATTATTATGAACGTTAAATCATTACATAAAGCCTTTAAATCACAATTTGATATCGTTGGTGTTATAAAAACTAAAACCTATCTAGAAGCTGCAAAAACACTTAAATTAACTGTTCCGAAAATCGATTATCCTACAATTGTAGTTTTAGGATTAGCTTATCCAAAACATATATTGAGCCACAGCAAAACACATCTAGTTCCTTCAATCTATACTTTTGGTATGGACTATCATGAAGTGTTAAAATCCAGGATAGATTTAGTTATGAAGAATATTCCTTATGATTACTTAGTTGGTGTAGATAATCACCCACATAATGAGCGACTAGCAGCTAAAACTGCTGGAATAGGTTTTTTTGGAAAAAATCAACTTATAATAAATTCCGATTATGGTAGTTATATTTTTTTAGGTATGGTTTTTATTGACTTAAAAATAACTGATGAATACACTTTAAAAATAACTGATGATTGTGGAGAATGCACCATGTGTATAGATGCTTGCCCTACAAATGCTTTATCTGAAAACGGATATGATAAAAATAAATGCATTAGTTATTATAACCAAACTAAAAAAGTATTAACAGATAAAGAAATTGAAAACAATAACTTATTATTTGGCTGTGATATTTGTCAATTAGTATGTCCTAAAAATATTGAAAAAGGTAAAATCACCCATCCAGAATTTGAATTATCTGGCAAAGAATTAGTTAGTATTGTTGATTTATTCACAAAATCGAACAAAGAATTTAATGATATATACAGCAATATGGCTTATTTATGGAAGGGTAAAACAATTCTTATGCGCAATGCTTTAACTATTTTATTAAAACAAAACAATCAAGATTATAATGAATTGATTAAATCATCAATAGCTAAATATGACATGCCTTGGTATCAGGAAGTAGCTACAAAAATATTAAAAAAATTATCTTCATAAGACGCTAAAAATTTTCTAAAGCTTCTGCTAACTGTTTCATGGTAATAAAAAACCAAATCCCAAATATTATAAAGGGCAATGAACTAAGTAATAATATTTTAAAATATTTTTTAGTAGGTTTTATTAACCATTTAATTCCAAAATAGAGCGGAGTAATTATAGCTAGAATATAAAAAAGCACAACTATAAAATCACTTAAAATTGGGAAGAAAAGTGGAACAAGTGAAATTGAAAAAATTATCCACGTAAAAAATATAATAGATATAATAAATAAAGCGTATAACAAATATTTTTCAGTTTTTAACATAGTCCACACTCCACAAATATTAAATAATTAAGTTTATTATATCAAAATATATATATTTATACAGATTTATCTAAAATATAATCTTATAAAGGACTGATAAAATGAAATTTGAATTAGAATTAATTAGATGGCTTCAAAGTTTAAGGAATAGTTTTTTAGATTTATTATTTGAAATCATAACTTTGTTTGGTGAAGAGTTAATTATTATTGGTATATTAGGGTTCATTTTTTGGTGTATAAATAAAGAAATTGGAAAAAGACTAGCAATAACGGTGTTTATTTCTCTAGGAATAAATGCTTTATTAAAAGTTTTGATTATGAGAACCAGACCATTTTTAGTTGATTCTAGTATAACAAACCTTAGGCCTGAAACTTCTGGTAGTTATTCAATGCCAAGTGGCCATACTCAAAGTACATCAACTGTATTTTTTGGTTTATTTTATTTCTTTAAGAAAAAATACCTTTTATACTTCGCAATTACTATTACTATTTTAGTAGGTTTAAGTAGAATGTATATTGGAGTTCATTACTTAACCGATGTTTTGGTTGGTGGACTTTTAGGTTTAGCTTTAGTTTATTTAATCAATCATTTTCTTAATAAAGCAAAAAACCCAATAAAATTTTATTATTTAATTGCGATTATTGGAATACTTGTATTTATTATTTTCACGATTATTCATGTTTTTAGATCAAATACTTCTTCTGGCTTTATTGCTGAAGAATTCTACTTTAATATCGAAAATATCGCTAAAATGATTGGTGCACTTGTTGGATTTATAATTGGTGTTTCTCTAGAAAATAAATATATCAATTTCAATAATCATAAGGTTATTTATAAAAACATTATCAGATTTGTACTTGGTATTGGTGTTGTATTTATAGCCAGAATTTTATTAAAAGAAGTTTTTCTTTTAATCGTTAATCCTGATCAATTAACTGACGAAATATTTTTAAGTATACTAGCTGTCATATTTGATTTTTTAAGATATGCAATAATGGTTTTAGTCGGAATTGGATTATATCCATATTTATTTAAAAAACTACATATATAGTTACTCTTTTTTAAAAACCATCACTTTAATTGTAAGTGATGGTTTTTTATATATATTTAGATTTTTGAGGTTTTAAACCAATGTTTAGTTTTATTAGCGAATTTTACTAGCATTAACATTACTGGCACTTCGACTAAAACCCCTACAATAGTTGCTAAAGCAACTCCCGGACTTAATGGAAATAATGCAATCGCTACAGCAACAGCTAACTCAAAAAAATTACTTGCGCCTATCATACCTGCTGGTGCAGCAATATCATGAGGAAGTTTAAATACTCTAGCAATATTGTAAGCCAATAAGAAAATTAATAATGTTTGTATTATTAAGGGAATTGCGATTAATACAATATGAATTGGATTATTTATAATATGATCACTTTGAAGTGAAAATATTAAAACCAATGTGAGTAAAAGACCAAGAATTGTTATTTTATTGAATTTCCTAATAAACAAATTATAATAAGTTTCGCCTTTTTTCCTAGTTATAAAATATCGCGTTAACGATGCCGCTACTAATGGTACTACAACAAACAAAAATACTGATAAAAATAATGTCATCCAAGGCACGGAAAAGCCACTTAAATTTAGCAAAAACCCCACAATAGGCGCAAATAACAATAATATTATAATATCATTTGTCGCAACTTGAACCAAAGTATAAGCTGGATTGCCTTTTGTAAGGCCACTCCATACAAAAACCATAGCTGTACAAGGAGCTGCGCCTAATAATGCAGCACCAGCAAGATAATCATTAGCTAAATCAATTGGAATTACAGACTTGAATATTATCATAAAGAATAGATAAGCAATTCCAAACATTGTAAAAGGTTTTATTAACCAATTAATAACCCAAGTAATATACAACCCTTTTGGATTTTTACTGACATCTTTTATTGACGTAAAATCAATTTTTAACATCATTGGATAAATCATTAGCCAAATTAATATTCCAATTGGGATGTTTACACTTGCAATTTCAAATTGTCCAAGAAAGTTCGGAATAAAAGACAAATAATATCCAATAAAAACGCCTATTCCCATACAAATCAAAACAAAAAAAGTTAAATATTTTTCAAAAACACTTATTTTATTATTCTCCATAAATAAACCCCATAACTTTTTTTAGCTATTATATATTTAATATTTAGATATTATTTTCATAGTTTCTTCTTTAGTTAAAACTTTACCAGCAGATACTATTTTTTTATCAATAATTAAACCTGGTGTTTTCATTAATCCAGAATCTGCAATTTCCATCATATCAGTAATATATTTTATCTCTGCTTTAACTTGTAATTCTTTTGCTGCTTCTTCAACATTTCTTAATAGCTTTTTACAATTCTTGCAACCTGAACCCATAACTTTAATTTCCATAATATTCCTCCTTTTTTTCTTATATTAATAAATAACTTAGGGCATTAAAAACATAACCCATTATTATAATTCCAACTGTTACTATTCCAATAAACATAAATAATAATTGTTTCTTTACAACCTTTTTTATCATTATCATTGATGGTAAAGATAGAGCGGTCACGGCCATCATAAATGCCAAAACAGTTCCAATCCCTACTCCTTTTAATACTAATGCCTCAGCAATAGGTAAGGTTCCAAAAATATCTGCATACATTGGTATTCCCACAATTGTTGCAATAATAACTGAGAATGGATTTTTATCTCCTAGGATTGTTTCAATTAGAGATTGAGGTATAAAGCCATGAATAACAGCCCCAATACCAACACCAATTAAAATATATAACCAAACTCGATTTATTATTTCTTTAACTTGTTCAATAGCATACTTAACTCTAGCTTTTTTTGTGAGTTTTTCTTCTTCAATTGATTCTAATTCATTATTATTAGTTTTAGATTCCAAAACAAAATCTTCAACATATCTTTCCATTTTAAATAAACTAATTAAACTACCACCAATAACAGCTATTACTAAACCAACCACCACATAAGCCAAAGCAACTTGCCACCCAAAAATACTTGCCAGTAAAATAACTGAAGCTAGATCAACCAAAGGCGAAGATATTAAAAACGAAAAAGTAACACCTACTGGTAATCCCGCTTTAGTAAAACCGATAAATATCGGTATTGATGAACAAGAACAAAAAGGGGTTATAGTTCCCAATAAAGCACCAATTATATTGGCCCATATACCTTTAAATCTTGATAATATCTTTCTAGTTCTTTCTGGAGTAAAATAAGATTGAATATAAGATGCTATGAATATTAAAACTGATAAGAGGATAAAAATCTTCACTACATCATAAAAGAAAAACGTAATACTTTTATAGAGCAATGTTTCGGTATCTAATCCTATAACTTCCTTAAAAAACCAATTAACTACAGAGTTTAACCAATCCATTCTTAATAATTGATTATTAAGCCAAACAAAGATGTCTTTAATCATTAATTATTTCCTCCAGATTTTTCTAATTCTTGAATATAATTAGAAATAAGTACTAATACATCCTTTTTTACAAACAATTTTCTCCAAGTTCCTTCTTTTTTAGAAATTATCAAACCGGCTTTTTCTAGAATATTTATATGATATGTCATAGTCGGTTGTGAAACATCAACTTTATTAATCAAAGTACAACCACAAGTCTCTCCTTTAACTATCCTTTCGAATAATTTTAATCTATTTTTATCGCCCAATGCTTTAAAAATACTAGCTAACTTATTTTCCATAAAACCCTCCAATAATAGTTATTAATAATATAGATATTTATCTATATTTATATTTATCTATATTATAAATTATTGTTATATTATTGTCAAAAGAAATTGTCTTTTTATTTATATATAAAAAAACACATCAAAAATTGATGTGTTCTTATATCTATATTTAAAAAACTAAAACTTTTTCGGTCTTGAAAGTTCTGATATCGTGCTTTTCTTTGCCTCATCAACAATGCTAGACTCTTCTTTGCCACTTGCTTTTATACACTATTCACAAAGATAAATACTGCAAACTTTGCGAGTAACTGAATTTATCATTCTTTTGCAAAGCCATAGCTAATCGCAAACTTTATATGGTTTTTCGTTTCCATATGCAGCTTCATTAGTAATTCACAGTAATTAACTCCTTAAATTTAATATGGAAATATACTTTTCTAAAAAATAAATTCTTTTAATAAAACTTTTGTTTTTTCTTCTTTACATACAAATAAATTTTTATCTTTTAAACTGTAAGGTTTTCCTTTTTCATTAATTAAAATAGCCCCTGCTTCTCTAAGCAACAAGATTCCAGGAAATATATCCCATAAATTGGTAACGTTTGTATAAAATATATTAAAAACTCCTTTAGAAGTTAAAGCTAATTCTAACCCTATCGAGCCTAACATTCTTATTTTATATTTATTTTCAACAGCTAAATCAATTAATTTATTAAAATAATGATTATTTTTTTTATCATGTGTTAAACCAACCAAAGAGATCATAAAATTCGATGACTTTTTATCATATATATTATAACTTTTTCCATTTAAAAATGCGCCATAATTTTTTATTGCGTAATAAGTTTTATTTGTTTCAGGAGCGAAGATATAAGCTAAAACAATATCCCCTTTGTCATATAAAGCAATTTGTATAACAAATAATTCTAAATCAATAGCATAGTTGCTTGTTCCATCGATTGGATCAATTAGCCATGTTCTATCTTTTAAACTTGTATTTTTGTTAAACTCTTCACTATGAAAATAATCATTAGGAAATTCTTTTGTTATAAGTTTTATTATTTGTTTTTCAACAAATAAATCAGTTGAAGTAACAATATCTTCTTTGCCTTTAAAGGTTATATCAGTTTTAAAATCTTTTGATTTTTCATAAATACTTTTTATATTACTTCTTAAAAGATCTAACTCTTTTTTATAATTCATCTAATTTTCCTCTTTTAATCTATTATATAACAATATTATAACATGTTTAATCCAAGTAAAAAACCAACAAATATTCAAATTCGTTGGCTTAATTTTATACTATTTCAAAAAAATGTGTCTTT
>JAGYOE010000011.1 GCA_018399755.1 Bacilli bacterium | reverse complement strand
AAATGCGAAGACTGCGATAATGTTGTGGTTAAAAATGAATCAGGAGATGTGTTTTGCTTAGACGGAAAAGACTGTGATTAATCACAAAAGCATCAAATTTTTATGATAATATTTATTTAACTACGTAAGTAGTTTAATTTCCCTTAAAGTGCGAAAGCACTTACCCTTCCTAAAAATCCGTCTATTTTATATATGACGGATTTTTTTTAAAACGTTTTTATCAATTAGGTATTTATGATATACTATTTAAGGTAATTTATTGAAGTTTGAGGTGAAAAAAATGGGCTTATTTAAAAAGTTGTTTTCTAATAAAGATAAACGCAAACAAGCAGAAAAATATAAAATTGGGATGATGAAAACCAGAAAACAAACATTGTCTTCTTTAAAAGATGTTTTAAGGAATTCAAAAAAAATAGATGAAGAGTTATATGATAAATTAGAAGAAATATTTATAATGGCAGATGTTGGTGTAGATACTGTTATTGAGTTTATTCAAGAACTAAAAGAAGTTGTTGATAAAGAAAAAATTTCTAAACCGATAGATTTAGAAAATGTTATTGTGGATAAAATGTTTGAACTTTATTTAAAAGATGAAGTTATTAATACTAATATTCGCTTTAATAAAGATGATTTAACTATTATTTTATTTGTAGGAGTAAATGGCACAGGAAAAACTACTACAATTGGAAAACTTGCATTTAAACTAAAAAATGAAGGAAAATCAGTTATGATGGCTGCCGGAGATACATTTAGAGCTGGAGCAATCAATCAATTAAAATCTTTTGGAGAAAGAGTTGGTTGTGAAGTTATTGCTAAAAAGGCTGGTTCAGATCCAGCAAGTGTAATTTTTGATGCTATTCAAAAGGCAAAAAAAGACAAAATTGATGTATTGTTAATTGATACTGCTGGTAGATTACAAAACAAGAAAAACTTAATGAATGAACTGGGCAAAATCAACCGAATTATAAAACGAGAAACAAATAATAATGTATATGAGACTTATTTAGTTATTGATGCTACTACGGGACAAAACGGATTATCTCAGGCAAAAATATTTTCTGAAGTAGCTGATATTAGCGGAGTAATTCTTACCAAGCTTGATGGGACTGCTAAAGGTGGAATAGTGCTTGCGATTAGAAATAAACTTAATATTCCAATTAGTTTTGTAGGAATGGGAGAGAAGTTAAGTGATCTAGAATACTTTGATATTGAAGATTATATTTATGGACTTTTCTCTGACTTTTTTGAGTAGGTGTTGATATGAGTTATAATATTGATGATACAGTAAGATTAAATAATCTTTATGATATATATAGTAAATTATTAACCAAAAAACAACGTTTATATTTTGAGTATTATTTTAGAGAAGATTATTCTTTAGGTGAAATAGCTGAAATATTTAATGTTAGTAGAAATGCAGTACATTTACAAATTAAAAAAGTTTCAACTTATCTAGAAGACTATGAAGAAAAACTAAATTTATTAGAAAAGACAAATTTAAGAAATAAACTTTTAGACGAATTAAAAACCAAAATTAATTCAAAAAAAGATATTAAAGAATATATAGAAAAAATAAAGAAGGTGTGAATTTATGGCTTTTGAAGATTTAACAAGTCGCTTTCAAATGGCGTTAAGAAGACTTACTGGTAAAGCTAAGTTAACTCAAAAAGATATTGATGAAATGATGAGAGAAGTGAGACTTTCCTTATTAGAAGCTGATGTTAACTATAAAGTGGTTAAAGAATTTACCGAAGAAGTAAGGCAAATTGCTTATGGTGAAAAAATATTAAAAGGTTTAAAACCAGGCGAACAAGTTGTTAAAATAGTAAATGATGAATTAACTAATTTAATGGGTGAAGAAGCTAGTGAACTAAACCTTAATAAAGATGGTTTAACAACTATTTTAATGGTTGGTTTACAAGGAGCAGGTAAAACCACTACAGTAGGAAAATTAGCTAATTTTGTTCGAAAAAAATATAGCAAAAAACCACTTTTAATCGCTGCTGATATTTATCGACCAGCGGCAATAGAACAATTACAAACTGTTGGTGAACAATTAAATATTGAAGTGTTTGAAGAAGGACAAATCAATCCCGAAAAAATTGTTAAAGATGGATTAGCTTATGCTAAAGAAAATGATTTTGATCTTGTTATAGTCGATACTGCAGGGAGACTTCATATCGATGACAAGATGATGAATGAAATTAAGCAATTAGAAAAGATTTCTAAACCTGATGAAGTATTATTAACAGTAGATGCGATGACTGGTCAAGATGCTGTAAATGTTGCTGATACTTTTAATAAAGCCTTAACAATTACTGGTTGTATTCTTACTAAACTAGATGGAGATACTAGAGGCGGAGCTGCTCTATCAATTAGAAAAATTACTGGTGTACCAATAAAATTTGCTGGTATGGGTGAAAAACTCGAAGATATTGAAGTCTTTCATCCTGAACGAATGGCTTCAAGAATACTTGGTATGGGTGATATTTTATCACTTGTAGAAAAAGCTCAAGAAGAAATTGATGAAGATGAAGCTATGTCAATGATGGAAAAAATGATGACAGGTAAGTTTAATTACAACGATTTACTGAAACAAATGAAAATGATTAAAAGAATGGGTAAGTTTTCAGGGATTTTAAAAATGTTACCAGGAATGAAAAATCTTGGAAACATGGATAAAGTTGATGATAAACAACTAGAATATATTGAAGCTATTGTAAATTCTATGACTTTTGATGAAAGAAAAAAACCAGAATTGATTAACCGTTCTTCTTCAAGAAGAAATCGCGTAGCTAATGGTTCTGGAAGATCATATAGTGAAGTTAATAAACTAGTGCAAATGCTTGAAAAACAACAAACTATGATGCGAAGAATGCAAGGCATGAATCCAAGTTCTTTACAAAATATGGCTCAGGGCAATTTTCAACCAAAAACATCTAGAAAAGATAGAAGAAGTAAAATGAAGAAAAAAGGTGGATTTAGATTCTAATTAAAAAGGGATAACTCAGTTATCCCTTTAATTATCTAGAAAATCAGATAAAAATCTAAATACCGCATCTTCTCTGCTGGTATAATCTAAAACAATATCTGCGACTGCTTTTAGTTTCTCATGAGCGTCTTTCATCGCAATACTTTTTCCTGCGAATTTAAACATTTCAATGTCATTATGGCCATCACCGATGGCGATAATATCTTCAGGTTTAAACCCTAAATTTTCTGAAACGATTTTTAAAGCTGTTCCCTTATTTACGTCTGGATTATATATTTCTAAAATAGAGTCATATTCGCCAGATAACTGCCATATTCTTGCTCTGATTTTTCCTTTATAGTTTTTATCAACATAGGATTTTATTTTTTTCCCAGTTCCTTGTTTACCGATTATTATCATCCCGTTAATATCACCTTTAAGATTATCTTTAAATCCACCGACAGTAATATTTGTTGCAATATTTGCGTGAAGTAATGGCTCGATTGCTTTTTCTTCACGATATAAATAGATATCATCATTTAATTCAGAAAAAGCATTTCGAATATATTTTTTATTTTTTTCAAAAATGTCAACAATAATGTTTTTATCAATTCGATAATCTACTCGTTTAAAAGTTGAATCATTGGGATTTTGTATTAAAGATCCGTTATAATTAATTATTGGTGTATTTAGTTCAAAACTATCATATATAAATTTCGAACTTCTAAAAGGCCTGCCAGTTGCAATTACAACTTTATGACCTTGGTTTTGAATTTTCTTTATATATTGAATAAGTGTTTGTGATAGAGAGTCAAAATCATATAGAACAGTACCATCTAAATCTAAAGCAATTAAATAATTTTTAGTCATAGATATTTTATAGTCTCCTTTTACTAAGAATATTATAATTATCTCATAAGAATTTTAATTATGCAAATCTTTATATTGATTGATAAAAAGCATAATTTAAGATATAATTTATTTAACAAAGAGGTATAATTATGGAACATATATTTATGTTTTTATCACAAATTAATATGACAACTGTATTTTATTTTGTTATTGGAGTTCTTACTGGGTTTGTTTTGCTATTTCTAGTACTGATTTTAATTGCAACAATAAATGAAAAAAAAGGTTATCGCAAACGAGTATTAAATAAATTGCCTTTAGGCGATAAAGAAGTATATGAGTTAATAGAAGATAAACAATCACAATTACTTGAAACTGTAAGATTAACGGATAACGCTTATTTTAGAGTTGCTTTTGATTTAAGTTATGAATTGTTAGAAGAAATTGCCAGTTACTATTTTCCTGAATCTAAATATCCGATTTATGAAATTACAGTTGAAGAATTGCTTGAATTAAATCGTTATATAACTAAAAGAATTGAAGAGATGGTGAATGGCAAAATTTTAAAACATTTTAAAAATTACCGTATCTCATCATTAATTAATATGTTGCATATGAAAAAAGTGATTGATGATTCTAAATTAATGAAGTTAAATCGTAAGTATAAATTATCTAAGATTTATAATGCAGGTAGAGCTGTTTTAAATTTCGCAAATCCAGTATACTGGTTTAGAAGATTAGCTATAAAGCCAACAACTGAAGTAGCTACAAAAGAAATTTGCAAGTATATAATTGCAGTTGTAGGCGAAGAAACTAATAATATTTATAGCAAAAGCTTTGCGGAACATAAAGATCAAGATGATGAAGTTGAAATAGAAGAAAAAATTAATGAATTGATTGAAGAGGAGTAAGTTATGTTTTTTAAAAAGATGAATAAACCGGAACGAATTATTCCTAAAAAAACTCGTACAAAAGATAATCGGCCTTTTTATATCCCCCAAATTACCGCAATTGAAGATAAGAAGCGAATGAGACAAGATTTTGTAGGACCAGCAGGTATAAGTTCTAAAAACGTTATGTCAGTCACTTCAGATCGTAAAGGAACGGGAGATATTGATAAGAAATACGATGTTTTTCGTCAAAAAAGAAGATTAACAAAAGCTGAAGCTAAGAAAAGATACGGACATTCATATTATGAATTCATCTCAATTAATAAAGGTTCTATACCTAAGATTTACAGCAAAGACGGTTTAAGTAATGAAGATATTCATCAACGCGAAAAAACTGAAGAGAATGTTAATACAGAATCGATAATTGATGAACATAGACAAGTTAATTCAGTTTCAGTCGATGAGTTTTTTGAAAGTGAAAACAAATTCCAAGAAGAGAATAAATCTGATGTTAAAGAAGATGAAGTTTTACAAGATTTAGTTACTGAAGATGAAAATGATAAAGATTTTACTCCAAGTGATTTTGAAGATGATGAAGAAGAAGCAATTGATGATGTGTTATTTGAAAAAGAAGATGAAGAAGAGATTAATAACCCACCAGAAGCTGATGAAATTAAATTTTCAGAAGATATTGATTATGAAGAATATAATCCTGAAGATATAATAAAAAACAGTTCAATTGAGACAAATTTAGATGATTTAGAAAATTATCAATTACCTCCTTTATCATTATTTAGAAAAACCAAAGAAAGTGAAACAATAGAACCTGATTGGGTTAAAGATAATACCGATGTAATTAATGAAACTATCTTTTCTTTTGGTATTGATGGTAAGGTTACAAATTACACAATAGGCCCAACTGTTACTAGATATGAAGTTTCACTAGGATCAGGAGTGCCAACAAAAAAAATAACTTCAATCTCTGATAATTTACAAATGAATCTATCTGCGGTTTCTATTAGAATTGAAGCACCGATTCCTGGTAAAAACACTATAGGTATTGAAGTTCCTAATAAGATTAGAAAACCAGTGTTTTTTGGCGATGTTATTGATAATCCAAAATATACCGAAAGTAAAGATCCTTTGTTATTGGCAGTAGGGTTAGATATTGATGCATTACCTGTTTATACCTCAATTGAAAAAATGCCTCATGGTTTAGTTGCCGGTTCTACTCAATCTGGTAAATCTGTAAGTATTGCGGCGACAATTGTCTCGTTAATTGCTAGGAATAAACCTGATGAAGTTAAATTATTATTAATTGATCCAAAGAAAGTTGATTTACAACAATTTTCTGATCTTCCACATTTAATCACGCCAATAATAGATGAAACAAAGGTTGCTAATGAATCATTAAAATGGATGGTTAAAGAGATGGAAAGACGTTATAATGTTTTGAAAAAATTCAAAGCAGTTAATGTTACTGATTATTATGCAAGAAGATCAAACAATCCAAATTTTGAAAAAATGCCAAGAATAGTAGTGATTATTGAAGAAGCATCTGATTTATTACTTAGCGGAGGAACTGATGTTGAAGATAGTATACTTAAATTAACTCAAAAATCGCGTGCAGTTGGTATTCATGTTATTTTAGCCACTCAAAGACCTTCAGCTGATATATTAAAAGGCACAATTAAAGCAAATATCTCAACACGTTTTGCCTTTAGAGTCCCGTCATCAACTGATTCTAGTGTGGTTTTGGATAAAACTGGAGCTGAAAAACTACTCGGCAAAGGCGACATGTTATTATCAGAAAATGGTTTAACAAGAAGAATCCAAGGTGCATATTTATCTCCGGAAGAAATTGAAGAAATAACTGAATTCATTAAGAAACAAAAAGAGCCAGATTACTTCTTTACTCATCAAAAACTTACTTTAGAAGCACAGACAAGCGTTGATGCTGAAGAGATTGATGAACTGTTTAAAGAAGTTGCTAATTTTGTAGTAGAAGAAGGCAAATGCTCTTTAAATAAAATAACTCAAGAGTTTGCAATAGGTTTTAATCGTGCAACAAATATTGTTAATAGTTTAGAAAAATTTGGTGTTGTTTCAGAAAATGTCGGTACTAAACCACGAGAAGTTTTAGTTGATTTTGAAGATTTAAGCCAAATTTTTGAAGGATTGGATTAGTGGATAATAACGAAAATATAATTTATAAAGAGAATGATGAAAATAAACTGATGAAAAAAATTAAAATTCTAATCATCAGTTTTTTCATAGTATCTGTAGCTGATATAATTTTATTTATTATTTTACAAAAACATCAATTATTTATGTTTAAATTAAATCGTCAACCAGAAAATATAAGTAATTATGGTACTTATAAATTTGTCTCTTATATTTTAGTTGCTTTAATATTATTATTTGTAATTAGTTATATCAGATTGATTATTATCGCATATAAAAATAAAAGAGAAAAGCTTGAAAATCAAAAATTGACTAAAGCCTATAACTTTTTTGATTTTTTTACAGTTATTCCTGTTTTCTTTTTAGTTATTATGATAATAAATGGATTTTTCTTTTCTCTAGCTGTAGTGGATGGAAAATCTATGGCGGAAAATTTTTGTTCAAATGATATTGTTTTGATTAATTATAATTCTAACATTGATAAAGAAGATGTGATTGTGTTTGAAAAAGATAAATTATATATTAAAAGAGTTATTGGTGTTCCTGGAGATCATTTGGAAATTTCAGATAATTCTATATATATAAATGATATATACATTGAATCTATTGATGGTAATTTTATTTATGATGATTATATTGAAGACGGAAATTATTTTGTGCTTGGAGATAACCGAGATAATTCTACCGATTCTCGCATTTTAGGCTTTATAAATTCCGAGGAAATTATTGGTGAAGTTACAACTAATCTATCTAATTCAAATTGTGAATTAGAATAATGGAAGTGAAAATATGAAACAAATTCAATGGTACCCTGGCCATATGGCTAAGGCTAGAAGACTGATAGAAGAGAAGTTAAAAATTATCGATGTTGTTTTTGAAATAGTAGATGCTAGAATACCTGAATCATCTAGAAATAAAGCTATGGACAATATTATAAAAAATAAAGCGAGAATATTAATTTTAAATAAAAGTGATTTAGCTGACAAAGAGATTACAAATAAATGGCTTGATTATTATGATAAACAAGAGATTGATTATGTAGTTTGTAATTCTTTAAATGATAAGAATATTGATAGAGTATATAATAAAACAATCTCAGTTTTAAACCACTTACATCAAAATGATATAGATAAGGGTAAAACCAAAAGAAAATTTAAAGCAATGGTTATTGGAGTCCCTAATGTTGGCAAATCTCAATTTATTAATAATTTGTCTGAAAAAAATAAAGTAAAAACTGGGAATATACCTGGTATAACAAAAAGTCAAAGTTTTATCAAAGCCAAAAAAGATTTATTGTTATTTGATAATCCCGGAGTATTATGGCCGAAATTTGAAACCAAGGAGCAAGCTTTTAAACTTGCGGTTGTTGGTACGATTAAGGATGAGTTATTACCACTAGATGAAGTTTGTATATTTGCGATAAAATATTTACGGAGTCATTATCCAAAAGTGATTGAAAACCGATATAATTTTACAATAAATAAAGATATGCATGAAATAGATATATTAGACAAAATCGGTATAAAGCGCGGAGCTTTAATGGCCGGTAAAGAAATTGATTATGATAGAGTTTTTAATCTGTTTTTATATGATTTAAGAAATGGAGTTTTAGGAGAGTTAAGTTTTGAAAGACCAGAATAATTTATATAGATATGAAACCGAATTAAATAAACAGGGGTTTAAATATATTGCTGGTGTTGATGAAGTTGGCAGAGGTCCTTTAGCTGCTGGTGTTTTAGCTTGTGCATGTATGCTTAAGTTTGGCACTTACATTGATGGGATTAATGATTCTAAGAAACTAACTAAAAAAAGACGTTTAGCATTAGATAAAATAATTAGAGAAGAAGCTATTGCTTATGCATTTGGTTATGTAAATGAAAAAGAAATTGATAAAATAAATATATATCAAGCATCAAAATTAGCGATGAAACGGGCAATAAAAGCATTAAAGGTTAAACCTGATTATTTATTGGTAGATGCGATGACTATTGATTTAGATATATCGCAAAGCAATATTATTAAAGGTGACACGTTATCCGCAAGTATAGCTGCAGCTTCAATATTGGCTAAGGTTAAACGCGATGAAATTATGGATAAATTCTCAATTATTTACCCGAATTATGGATTTCAAAAACACAAAGGATATCCTACAAAAATGCATTTGCAAAATTTAAATAAATATAAACCTTGTAAGATTCATCGCAAAAGTTATAAACCGGTTAAAATGGCGTATTTAATTCAACAATCACTAGATTTAGGAGGGAAAAATGATTAAAGCAGTTATTTTTGATTTAGATGGAACTTTATTAAACACAATAGAGGATATTGCTTATATTTCTAATACTGTATTAGAAAATAACGGATATAATAAATTACCAGAAAAAAATTATAATTATTATGCTGGTAAGGGATTGGATCATTTATTAAAAAAAGTTATGGAAGCTAGTAATGTTCCTAAATATTTTTTTGATGATATTAAACTAGAATATTATCAAATCTATAATAAAAACGCTCATAAAAATACAAAAATATATCCCGGAATAAATGAATTATTAACAAAATTAAAACAAAAGAATATTTCACTTAATGTTTTATCAAACAAACCTCACCAACAAACAATAGAGGTAATTAATCTTTTTTTTGATAATGATACTTTTGATAATGTATATGGGAAACAAGATAATATAAAAGCCAAACCTGACCCTACTTTAGCTAGAAAATTAATAAAAAAATTAAAATTAAAAAACAGTGAAATACTTTATGTTGGAGATACTTTAACCGATATGCGCCTAGCTTTAAATGCTGGATTAACAAGTGTAGGAGTTTTATGGGGGTTTAGAGATGAAATGGAATTAGTAAATGCAAAAGCTTCATATATTGTTAAAGAACCTCTTGAGATTTTAAAATTAATTGAGGAGAAAAACAATGATTCTAACAATTAATAATTTTCTTAACAAAAACCTTGATAATAAAGTAATTATTTTTCCTACTGATACTGTTTATGGTATTGGTTGTAAATATCAAGACATAACTTCGGTAAAGAAAATTTATGATATTAAAAATCGAGATTATTCTAGACCGATGGCAATTCTTTGTTATTCTTTGGAACAAGTAAAACAAGTAGTAGCCAAGGATGTTAAGCTTGATGAAAAGATAACTAAATATTGGCCGGGAAAACTTACTTTAATTTTCAAAAAGGATCCTAGTATATCGGATATTATTACAGCTGGTAAAGCAACTGTTGGAGTGAGAATTCCCAATAATTCAATTGCCTTAAATTTATTACAAAAACACGGCCCTATGGTAGTGACTAGTCTTAATGAAAGCAACGAGCCAGCTATTACTAAATTTAAGGATGCTTTAAATTATCAAAGTAAAGTTGACTATATTATTGAAGGTGGCGATTTGCATAATAAGCCTTCAACAGTTTATGATACAATTAATAAAAAAGTATTGCGTCAAGGCGATATAAAAATTAATGAATAACTCGGTAAAATAACCATCTTAATTATTGTAAAAATAACTATAGTTTGCTATAATTGTAATGTTAAAGTTTTATAAGAAGGAGTGATTTTTTTGAGAATAGCAATAGGTTCAGATCATGCTGGTTATGAATTCAAAGATGCAATTAAAAGCCACTTAAGAGAAAAGGGGATTGAAGTCTTAGATTTTGGTCCTAATAATGATGAAGCCAGTGATTATCCAGATTATGCAAAAATAGTAGCTGAAAAAGTAAGTCAAGATCCTGAATATGATTTAGGTATTTTAATTTGTGGTACAGGTATAGGTATGTCAATAGCCGCAAATAAAGTGAAAGGTATAAGAGCAGCTTTAATCTCAACAAAATTTACTGCCGAATCGGCTAAAGTCCATAATCATGCAAATGTTATTACTTTTGGATCAAGAGTAAGTAAAATTGAAGAAGTTTTAGAATTTATTGATATTTTCTTAGAAGCTGATTATTCAGAAGAATCTCGACATAAAAGAAGAGTTAAGAAAATGGATGAGATCGGTTAATTTATATGGGAAAAGTAACAGTATTTAATCACCCATTAATTCAACATAAACTTGCAATAGTAAGAGATAAATATACTAATACAAAAACTTTTAGAGAAAATGTTAATGAAATTGGTTCTTTAGTAACTTATGAAATTACTAGAGATTTAGAAACTAAAGAAATTGAAGTTGAAACTCCGATTTCAAAAACCAAAGCTATAGTTTTGGCTAAAGATGTAGTAATTGTACCAATATTAAGAGCTGGTTTAGGTATGGTTGATGGGATACAAAACGTTATACCTACGGCTAAAATAGGTCATGTAGGAATGTATCGCGATGAAGAAACTTTAAAACCGATTATGTATTACGCTAAATTTCCAAAAGAAATTACTGATGCTACTGTATTGGCGGTTGATCCGATGTTAGCTACAGGTAATAGTGCTATTGCAGCTATCAACGAAATTAAAAAGACTGGTGCTAAAGATATTCGCTTTGTTGGATTAGTTGGTTGCCCAGAAGGAATAGAAGCTTTACAAAAAGCTCATAAAGATGTTGATATATATATTATTAGCATCGATGAAAAACTTAATGAAAAAGGTTATATTGTTCCTGGATTAGGTGATTGTGGCGATCGCTTATTTGGAACTAAATAGATGAAAAAAAACGACAATAAATCAGCCGTATATATATTTAATATGGTTGTTCAGTTTTTTTTTGAAACATTTGTAGCTATGGTATTAGGTTATTTTCTAGGCAAATGGTTAGATAAATTGCTTTTTGAAGAAAAAGTAATTTTAACTTATATTTTTATAGTGATTGGAATATTTGCTGGTTTAAGAAATTTAGTTATTAGAGCTTTAAATTATGACAAAGGAGAAGATGATGAAGAAGAAGGACATAATTGAAAAAACATTTTTGTTTTCTTGGCCTTATGCAATTATATTTTCTTTAGTTGTTTATTTGATTACTAATAATTTTGATTTTGTTCTTAGTTTTGTTCTTGGTGTAGCAACTTCTTTATTTGTCAATTCATTAAATTATAAAGTAATGAAGTTTACCTATAGAGAGCATCCGGATAAAATTAAAAGTAGACAGATATTGATGTTTATTGCTAAGTATTTGTTTATGGTTTTGATATTGTTTATTACAATACAAAGCGATGAGTATAATGAATATTATACTTTTGTTGGTTTATTAACATTTGTAATTGTTTCTTTTCCAACTGCAATAATTTTTAGTAGAAAAGGTGATGATGAAGATGCTTGATTTTACTTTGTTTGAATCACTTTCTTCTTCGGTAAGATCAACAATAATTATTATTTTTGTTTTATCGATTGTTTTTATTATAATTGGAATTAAAATAAAGAAGCTTGATCCTAAGAAAACACCAAAAGGGTTCTTATTTGGTTGTATTATGATTGTAGAGGGTTTTAATAAATTTATCTCTCAATATATAAGCGGTAAGAAGTTTAGGTTTTTTGGACCATATTTATTTACTATAATTGTTTTCCTAGGTTTAGCAAATACTGTATCACTATTTGGATTAACGCCACCGCTTGCAAATTTAGGGGTAGCCTTATCATTTACGGTGATGACTTTCTTTGCGATTAAAGTAGCTGAAATTAAATTTTTAGGCCCTAAGAAAAAAATCCTTAGTTTATTAGGTGAAGTTAAGCCTATGGCTCCAATAATGTTGCCAATCAATCTTATTGGAGAAATATCAACACCGTTTTCAATGGGTTTGCGTTTGTTTGTTAACTTGTTAAGTGGTTTAGTAATGGCTACTATGATTTATGCTGCTTTGCACTGGACTTTTGGTATTTTAGCAGGAGTTTTATTGCATGCTGTTTTTGATATCTTCTTTGGTTTGATTCAAGCATTTGTATTTTTAATGTTATCAACAATTAATATTTCTATGGCTGCAGAAGCTTAGAAAAATATATAGGAGGAAAAAAATATGTTAGAAACAATTTTGGGTTCAGTATTAAGGTTTGGCCAAGAAATTGGGTACACTTATGAGTATGCTCAAGGGATGGCTTATTTAGGTGCTGGTATTGCCGTTATTGCTGGTATCGGTGCTGGTATTGGTCAAGGTTATGCTGCTGGTAAAGCTGCTGAAGCCGTTGGGCGTCAACCGGAAGCGCAAGGTAAAATTCTTGTAACTACTTTAGTAACTCAAGCTGTAGCAGAAACTACAGGTCTTTATGCATTATTAGTTGCGCTTATTTTAATTGGTAAATAAAACAAAATTTATTAGTTTGTTACAAGGGAGGCGATTGCCTGATGAGTATTTTAGAGAAAATGGTAACTGCTGTTGAAGAGACGGTTAATCAAGCTTTAGGAATTAATTTGCTTGATATGATTATTCAAATTGCCGCTACGATAATATTGATTCTTATAGTTAAAAAATTCTTTTGGGGAAGAATAACTGAGTTCTTAGACAAAAGAAAAGCTTATATGGAAACTGAATTATCAGAAGCAGAAAAAGCAAATGAAGAAGCTTTCAATCTTAAGAAAACTCGGGAAAAAGAACTTAAAGAAATTCGTAAGAAGTCTAAAGATTATTTTGAAACGGCAAAAACAAGAGGCGAAGAAGAGAAAAATCGAATTATCAATCACGCAAAAAAAGAAGCTGAAGTTTTAATGGTTAACACTCAAAAAGAAATTGAAGCAGAAAAGAAAAAAGCTAAACAAGAACTTAAAAGTGAGGTTGTTTCAATTGCCGCTTTAATGACTGAAAAAATGATTAATAAAAAGATTGATGAAAAAGA
Source organism: Bacilli bacterium (assembly GCA_018399755.1). Classification (GTDB taxonomy): domain Bacteria; phylum Bacillota_I; class Bacilli_A; order Izemoplasmatales; family Hujiaoplasmataceae; genus Hujiaoplasma. The sequence continues at coordinate 18,420 of JAGYOE010000011.1, read as the reverse complement.
TTTTCAAAATATTACAGTAGATAATATTAAAGGTAGTGACGAACTATGACCACTAATGTAGCTAAGCAATATGCCATAGCTCTTTTTTCTCTAGCATCTGAAAAAAAAATTACTGATGATATCTTTACTGATTTTAAGCAATTACTTTCTGGGTTTAATGATTTAGTTTGGCGATTTTTCTTAAATCCAAGAATTGAAGATGATGATAAAAAAAATCTTTTTGAAAAAAGTACTGATAATAAACTTTTAAATGATTTTTTGAAAACAGTCATTGACAACAAACGAATTGATAGTCTTCAGGATATTTTTGAGGCGTATAAATACTTATTAAATGATAGTAAAAATATTGCTGAGATAAATGTTTATACTAAAACCTCTTTAACAAAGGCTAATAAAGAGAAATTAATAAATAAATTTTCAAATAAATTTAATAAAAAAATTATTATTAATGAAGTTATTAAACCAAATATTGTTGGTGGAATAAGAATTGATTATCGTGGACAAGTACTTGATCAAACAATTAATGCTTTTCTTGATGATTTAAAAGCTTCATTAATAGGATAACGAGGTATACAATTGAAAATAGATCCTTTAGAAATTAGTTCTTTGCTAAAAGAACAGATAAAAAATTACGAAAAAATAATTAAAACTGAAAATATTGGTTCAGTAATCTCTGTTGGTGACGGAATTGCGTTAGTATATGGAATTGATAATGCAATGAGCGGTGAGTTACTTGTTTTTCCTCATGGCGTTTTTGGTATGGTACAAAACTTGGAGAAAAACCATGTTGGTGCCATATTATTAAATGATACTAATAAAATTAAAGAAGGCGATGAAGTTAAAACCACAGGTACTATATTGGAAGTTGGTGTAGGCGAAGAAATGATCGGAAGGATAATAAATCCTTTGGGGCAAGCAATAGATGGGTTAGGAAAAATTGAAACCAAGAAAACTCGCCCAATAGAAAATAAAGCCACGGGAGTAATAGAACGTCAATCAGTAAATGAACCATTAGAAACGGGGATAAAAGTATTAGATGCTTTAGTGCCGATTGGACGTGGACAAAGAGAATTAATTATCGGAGATAGACAAACCGGTAAAACATCGATTGCGGTTGATACAATTCTTAACCAAAAAGGGAAAGATGTTATTTGTATTTATGTAGCAATTGGTCAAAAACAAACTACAGTTTTGGATGTCTATGAAACACTTAAAAAAAATGATGCAATGGATTATTCAATTATAGTTGCTTCTGGAGCTTCAGATCCTGCTCCATTATCTTATCTTGCACCATATTCTGGAGTATCAATTGCAGAAGAGTTTATGTTTCAAGGTAAACATGTTTTAGTTATTTATGATGATTTATCCAAACATGCGATTGCTTATCGTGAATTGTCATTGCTTTTAAGAAGACCACCAGGTAGAGAGGCTTTTCCTGGAGATGTCTTTTATCTCCATTCGCGTTTATTGGAAAGAGCTGCGAAATTATCTGATGATTTAGGTGGAGGTTCAATTACAGCTTTACCAATAATTGAAACTCAAGAAGGAGATATTTCAGCTTATATTCCAACTAATGTAATTTCAATAACCGATGGACAAATTTTCTTGCAATCTCAATTATTTCATTCAGGTATTAGGCCAGCTATTAACGCGGGATTATCTGTTTCACGTGTTGGTGGTGCTGCTCAACATAAAGCAATAAAAAAAGTGTCTGGAACACTTCGTTTAGATTTAGCAAGTTATCGTGAACTAGAGGCTTTTACTCAGTTTGGTTCTGATTTAGATGATAGCACAAAAGCTAAACTAAACCGGGGAGAAAAAACAGTTGAAATACTTAAACAAGGTTTACATAAGCCTATGCCATTTGAATTACAAACAATAAGTATTTATGCACTAACACATGGGTTTTTAGATAAAATTAAAACTTCTGAAATTAAGGATTTTGAAACAGAATTACATAGTTTCTTCTTAAATGATAATAAAGCAAATAAATTATTACGCGAAATCAGAGAAACTAAAGACTTGCCAGATACAGAAAAACTAGACAAAGCAATTGATAGATTTTCTGATCAATTCTAATAAAAGGAGGGGATGAGTTTGGCTTCACTACGTGATATTAAAAAACGAATAGAGGCTACTAGAAAAACATCGCAAATAACCAAAGCGATGAATATGGTTTCGGCTTCTAAGTTAAGAAAAGTTGAAAAAAAATATCGTTCATTCCAACCGATAAAAGCTAAAGTCAAAACAATTTTAGAAGATGTTATTTCTTCTAATCCAGAGCTAGAGCATCCTTTATTAGAAGAAAGAGAAATAAAAAAAATAGGCTATATTTTAATTTCAAGTGATAGAGGATTAGCCGGGCCTTATAATAACAATGTATTTAAATATTTTGAAAATGTATTAGCTGAAATTGATAAAGAATTTATAGTTGGTACTATTGGATTTCGCGCTTACAGTTATTGTAAAAAAAGAGGATATCCTTTATTAAATAAAGAATCAATTAATTCTCGAGATGAAATTAAGTTTATTGATTTTCAAGCGATGTCAAGGGCTTTTATTAAATTATATCTTGAGAAAGGTGTTGATAAAATTGAAATTATCTATACTGATTTTATTAATACTTTGACTCAAACAGTTAAAAAAGAAGAATTTTTGCCTATAACTAATTTAATTAAAAGTGATGTGATGGTTTCTGATTATTTATTTGAACCAACAACGGAAGAAGTAATTAATGAGTTATTGCCGATATATTTAGAAAACACTTTATATGGAATAATCTTAGATGCAAAAACAAGTGAACATGCAGCTAGAATGACCGCTATGAAGAGCGCGACTGATAATGCAAAAGATATTATTCAAAAACAGAATTTAATTTATAATCGAAAAAGACAAGAACAAATAACCATTGAACTTACCGATATTATCGGTGGTGCAAATGCAGTTAATAATTAGGAGGAAAAAATGCCTAACCTAGGAAAAGTAGTACAAGTAATGGGACCAGTAGTAGATGTTTTGTTTCCAGAAGGTATGCCAAGCATCAACAACGCTATAACAATTAATGTTCCAGCAAAAGAAAATCATGGGATGGCAATTAATTTAACCTTAGAAGTTTCTCTTTTCTTGGGTGACAATATTGTTAGAACAATTGCTATGGATTCTACTGATGGTTTAGTTAGAGGTATGGAAGTTAAAGACACAGGGAAACCAATATCTGTACCTGTAGGTAAAGTTACATTAGGAAGAATGTTTAATGTCCTTGGTGAAACAATTGATGGAAAAGAATTAAAAGGAGATTTTTCATATTCTCCAATTCATCGACCAGCACCTAAATTAGAAGATTTAAGTGCTGAAACAGAGATTCTAGAAACTGGAATTAAAGTAGTTGATTTATTAGCTCCTTATATAAAAGGTGGTAAAATCGGCCTTTTTGGTGGGGCTGGAGTTGGTAAAACTGTTTTGATTCAAGAGTTGATTAATAATGTTGCCTTAGAACACGGTGGTATTTCTGTTTTTGCAGGTGTTGGTGAAAGAACTAGAGAAGGAAATGATTTATATTATGAGATGAAAGAATCTGGCGTTATTGATAAAACCGCGATGGTGTTTGGGCAAATGAATGAACCACCTGGAGCTAGAATGCGAGTAGGCTTATCGGGGTTAACCATGGCCGAACATTTCCGCGACAAAGAAAAGCAAGATGTTTTATTATTTATCGATAACATCTTTAGATTTACTCAAGCAGGTTCTGAGGTATCTGCGCTTTTAGGGAGAATGCCTTCAGCTGTTGGTTATCAACCAACCCTAGCGACTGATATGGGATTATTACAAGAGAGAATTACTTCGACTAAATCTGGTTCAATTACTTCAATTCAAGCGGTGTATGTTCCTGCTGATGATTATACTGACCCTGCTCCTGCGACAACCTTCACACATTTAGATGCTACAACTAACCTTTCAAGAAAAATTTCTGAAGAAGGTATTTATCCAGCAGTTGATCCGCTAGCTTCTACTTCAAGAGCATTAACTCCTGAAATTGTCGGAGAAGAACATTATAATGTAGCTAGAGAAGTACAATCAACTTTGCAAAGATATAATGATTTATTGGATATTATCGCAATATTAGGTATGGATGAATTAAGTGATGAAGATAAACTAATCGTTCATCGTGCTAGAAGAATTAGACTATTTTTATCGCAAAACTTTCATGTTGCTGAACAATTTACTGGTCAAAAAGGTAGTTTTGTAAAAGTTGAAGATACGATAAAAGGTTTTAAAGAATTATTGTCTGGAAAATATGATGATTTACCCGAGGATGCTTTTAGACTTGTTGGTAGTATTGACGAAGCAATAAAAAAAGCTAAGAAAATGAAAGAGTAGGTTTTTATGAATATTTCTATAGTTACTCCTGATGGTGAACTTTATAAAGAAACTGTTAATTCTATAATTGTTTCAAGTTCTAATAATGGGGATTACGAAATTTTACCAAATCACTTACCAATTGTTTCAACTGTTGATACAGGTTATATTAAACTTGTTCACGATGAATTGGTTTATTTTGTAGTGGTTATAAATGCGATTGTAGAAAATCATAATAATCAAATAAGAGTAATTGCTCAAGATGCTTATATTGGTAAGTCTAAGGATGAAGCAATGAAAAACCTTCAACAAATTCGCAAGGATAGAATCGCTGAAAACCGCGAAAGGAATATTGAATTAGCAAAAGCTGAAAAAGAATTACAAAAACAAATTAAACAAACTGGAGCTGGAAAACTATGATAAAAAAACGCGGTTTTGAAATTATTAGCAAGTACAAAGATATTGGTTTATCTTTACCGGAAAGAAAAACCAAAGGAAGTGCAGGGTATGATATTTCATCAAGAATTGATATAACTATTAAACCTAAAACCATTGAATTTGTTCCTACAGGAATCAAAGCATATATGCAAGAAGATGAAGTTTTACAAGTTTATCCACGTAGTTCTTTAAGTTTTAAAAAGAACTTAATGAAGATAAACAGCGTAGGAATTATTGATTCAGATTATTATAATAATCCTGACAATGAAGGAGAGATAAGTTTAATCCTTTATAATTTTGGTGATAATTCAGTTTCAATTAAGAAAAACGAACGAATTGCACAAGGAATTTTTACAAGATACTTAAAAATAGATAAAGATAATACTAAGATAAAAAGATTAGGTGGATTTGGTTCTACCGATAAATAAGTAATACTGATAAGTTTCACTTGATTTATTAGTGAAAATTTGATAGAATAATCTAGCCATTTAAATACGCACACCTATGAGTGATTTGCCTTGAGCCAAATGGTGGCAATAACGAAGATTAGGTGGAGGTATAAAATCAAAAGGAGGAATTTAAAAATGGGAATTGTTACAATGAAAAGCCTGTTAGAAGCAGGGGTACACTTTGGACACCAAACTAGAAGATGGAATCCAAAAATGGAAAGATACATCTTTACATCTAGAAACGGGATCCATATTATTGATTTACAACAAACAACTAAATTCATCGATATAGCTTATAAAGCTTTATTCGATATCGTCGCTGACGGAGGAAGAGTATTGTTTGTTGGGACTAAGAAACAAGCACAAGAACCAATCAAAGATGCAGCTTTGCGCTCTGAAGAGTTCTATGTGAATCAGAGATGGTTAGGGGGAACGTTAACTAACTTTAAAACAATTAAACGTTCAATTAAAAAACTTCATGATCTTTACAAAATGGAAACTGATGGTACATTTGATGTATTACCTAAAAAAGAAGTTGTGGGATTAAGAAAACAAATGGCGCGTTTAGAGAAATTCTTAGGTGGTATTAAAAACATGAGAAAAGTACCTGAAGCATTATTTATTATCGATCCTAAAAAAGAAAGAAATGCAATATTAGAAGCGAGAATATTAGATATCCCGGTTTTTGGTATCATTGATACTAACTGTGATCCTAATGATATAGATTATATTATTCCTGCAAATGATGATGCATTAAGATCTTAGTTTAATTGTCGGAGTGAATCTAAAAAAGCAGACAAACCAGTTGTAGTTAAAGTTTCTAATAAATCAAAAGAAGAGAAAAAAGAAACTAAAAAAGTAACCAAAGAAGAACCTAAAAAAGCTGAAAAGAAAAAAACTAAAAAAGTAACCAAAGAAGAACCTAAAAAAGCTGAAAAGAAAGAAACTAAAAAAGTTGCTAAAGCTGAACCTAAAAAAGCAGTTAAAGCTGAATCTAAAAAGACGGAAACTAAAAAAGCTGAGAAAAAAGCAACTAAAAAAACAGCTGTTAAAGAACAAGTAAAAGACAGTGATAAAAAATTACAAGATGATTTAGAATCACATACAGTTAAAGAATTAAGAGAAATAGCAAAAGAAAAAGATTTACACAATTACTCGAAATTAAGAAAAGCTGAATTAATTGAATTAATTAAAACAGCACTTTAATAACAATTAGGAGGCTTTAGCTCCCTTTTTAAAGAAAAAGAATTGGAGGAAATATTATGGCAATTAGCGCTAAATTAGTAAAAGAATTACGCGATAAAACTGGTGCTGGTTTAATGGATTGTAAAAAAGCATTAGTTAAAAATGATGGTGATTTAGATAAAGCCGTAGACTGGTTAAGAGAAAAAGGTGTTTCTCAAGCTGAGAAAAAAGCATCAAGAGTCGCTGCAGAAGGTATGGCAGAAGTTAAAGTTGATGGCAATAAAGCAATTATTTTTGAACTAAACTGTGAAACTGATTTTGTAGCAAAAAACGATAACTTTAAAGCGTTAGTTAATAAAATTGGTGATGCTTTAATTAAAACGGATAAAAAAGATACTGAGTCTGCTTTAGCAGTAGAAGTTGATGCAAAAAAGCTTCAAGATTTATTACTTGAACAAACAACAACCATTGGTGAAAAGCTTACATTTAGAAGATACACTATGATTGAAAAAACTGCTGATCAAATTTTCGGTAGTTATGTTCATATGGGCGGAAGTATTGCTTCTTTAGTTGTTTTAAATGAGGGTGATAAAGAAACCGCAAGAAACATTGCGATGCATATAGCTGCTAGTAACCCTATATATATTTCAAGAGATGATATATCTGATGAATATATTGAACACGAGAAAAAAGTACTTACTAATCAAGCTTTAAACGAAAATGCAGAATCAGATAAACCAAAACCAGAAAATATCATTGAAAAAATGGTTATTGGACGTCTTAACAAAAACTTTAAAGAAATTTGTTTATTAAGTCAACCATATGTAAAAAACCCTGATGAAAATGTTAAGAATTATTTAAAATCTCAAGGCGCATCAATCGCTTTATTTAAACGTTTGGCTGTTGGTGAAGATATTGAGAAAAAAGAAGAAAACTTCGCTGAAGAAGTTAGAAAACAATCAAGCTAAAATAAAGGACATTTTTTGTCCTTTTTTTGCACGATTTGGGAGGTATTTATGTCTAAGAAAAGAATTATGATTAAATTAAGTGGTGAAGCTTTGGCTGGACCAACTGGAATTGGAATTGATCCAGAAAAAGTTAAAGAAGTAGCTAAAGAAATTAAAGCAGCTTATGATTTAGATATTGCACAAATAGGGATCATTGTAGGTGGCGGAAATATTTTCCGTGGAAAATTAGCTGATCAAATGGGAATAGATCGTTCAAGTGCTGATTATATGGGAATGATTGGTACAATTGTAAATGCTCTTGCTTTACAAAGTTCACTTGAGGCACTTTCAATTAAGACTAGAGTTATGTCTTCTATTAATATTCCTGAAGTAGCTGAACCTTATATTCGCAGAAAAGCTTTATCTCATTTAAGTAAAGATAGAATAGTAATATTTGGTGGTGGAACTGGTAATCCTTATTTCTCAACTGATACTACCGCGGCTTTAAGAGCTGCAGAATTAGGCTCATCAACAATATATATGGCTAAAAATGGTACTGATGGCGTTTATGATAAAGACCCAAGGAAGTTTAAAAATAGTAAAAAATATGATAATATAACTCATAAGGAAATACTAAATAAGAATTTAAATGTTATGGATTCTACAGCTGCAGCTTTATGTTATGATAATGATATAGATATTTATGTTTTTGATATGAATATATCAGGCAACATAAAAAAAGTTGTGCTTGGAGAAAATATTGGAACTTTGATTAAAAACGGTAAGGAGTGATTGAGATGCCAGAAATGATTTTAAAAGAAACAGAAAAAAGAATGAAACAAACGATTGAAGCTTTATCGAAAGAGTTTACTTCAGTTAGGAGTGGAAGAGCAAACCCTAAAATGTTAGAAAAAGTTAAAGTTGATTATTATGGTGTTGAAACACCTATTAATCAAGTTGCTACTGTTTCTGTTCCAGAAGCAACACAGATTTATATCAAACCATATGATAAAAATCAAGTAGCTGACATTGAAAAGGCTATTTTTGCGGCTAATTTAGGAGTTACACCTTCTAATGATGGTGTAGGAGTAAGATTATCATTGCCACCAATGACTGAAGAAAACCGTAAAGAGTCTGCAAAAAAAATTCATAAAATGGCTGAAGATAGCAAAGTGTCAATTAGAAACATTAGAAGAGATGTAATAACCCAATTCAAAAAAATGGAAAAAAATTCTGAAATTAGCGAAGACGATTTAAGATATTACGAGGATGAAACTCAAGAACTTACTGATAAGTATATCGATAAAATTGAAAAAAACGCAAAAGAAAAAGAAGAAGAAATAATGCATGTATAAATAAACCTTCTTAATTGATTAAGGTAAAGGAACTCAAAATGAGTTCCTTTTTTCTTTATACAATCTTTATGTTTATCGCTTAATTATATACATATTTTTTATATGCTATGAGTTTATAATATAAGCATAAATTAAGGAGGTTTATTATGGAAGAATTAATTGGTTTAAATGTTAAAATTGTATTAAATAATACAAGTGGTTTTATTACTATGACGGGGGAGGTAATAAGAGTATTTGATCATTTCATTTTAATTGAAACTGAGTCAGGACCACAATATTTTTCTGTATATCATATAAAGAGAATCGTTGTTTTAGGTGAAAACAATGAAAAATAAGAATAAAATCTTAGTTGTTGGTTCAGGAAGATTAGGAGCTAGTATAGCTGCTGATTTATCTGCTAAGGGAAAAGATGTTATTATAATTGATAAAAATGGTGAATCTTTTCGTAAATTAGATGATGAGTTTGGCGGCTATGATTTAATTGGCGATGCGACTGATTTAACTGTATTAGAGAACGAAGCATTAATTAAAGAAGTTAATGAAGTTATAGTAACAACAGATAGTGATAATGTTAATTTATTTATCTCTCATATTTGTTTTTTTGTCTATGATGTTCCTGAGGTGTATGTGCGTTTAAATGATGTAGATAAGGGGAAGTTGATTGAAAATACAACTATAAGAGCAATATATCCTTTTAATTTATCATTTGAAGATTACTTAGAAACAAGAAAAGAGCGTGACTAATATGAAAATGGTTATTGTAAACGGAAGACATGAGTCTGATTTTATTATAAAAAAATTTAAAAAAGATAAACATCATTTAATAGTTATAAATAAAGATAAAGATTTTGCTGAGTACACTAGTAATAATAATCAAATTCCCGTACTTTGTGAAGACGCTTCTAAAGCGTATACACTAAGTGATGCCGGGGTAGAGGATGCTGATGTTTTAATTGCGCTTTCCGGTGATGATATTGAAAATTATGTTACATGTATTACAGCGAAAAAAATCTTTAATGTAAAAAGAGTAGTAAGTTTAGTTCAAAATCCCAAACGAGTAGATTTATTTAAACAACTGGGAATAGATAGTGTAATTTGTTCGACATACTTGTTAGGTGAAAGCATAAAAAATGAGTCAATCATAGAAACATTTACAAAAAAATTATCTCTAGAAAATGATAAGATAATGGTTGCTGAAGCCTTAATAGGCGATGATTATAATATCGCAAATAAACAAATAAAAGACATCACTTTTCCACCGGCTGTAAATATTAGCTGTATTTATCGCGAGCCTGAAGTAATTATTCCTAACGGGAGTTCAACAATAAAACCGGGAGATAAATTAATAATTGTATCTAGTCCTGAAAATCAAGAAACAATTATCAATTTTATAAATAAAAAGGTAGATGAAAATGAGTAAGAAAGTAGTCTCAGGTTATAAATTATTATTTGGTTACTTAGGACTATTTATGATAATGATTGGTGTCATTATAATGGTGCCATTAGTTGTATTACCTTTTTATCCTGAGGAAGTTTCTAATGCTAAATTTTTTATTATCCCCGGTGTTTTAAGTATTGTATTAGGTTATTTTATACATACTTATATTTTTGGAAAAAGGAAAGATAAATTAGAAAAATATCAGGATGCTTTATTAATTTTTATGATATGGGTAATAACTATTTTTATTTCTTCTTTTCCTTTTTTCCTTACAGGAAATTATACTTTTACTCAGAGTGTTTTTGAAACTACAAGTGGATATTCAACAACCGGACTTTCGGTTGTTGATGTTGAAAACACGCCAAATATATTCTTATTATACCGAAGTCTACTACAGTTTTTTGGTGGGGTTGGGTTAGTTCTTGTTTTAACTTCCGCTATATCTGATCGATATGGAATGAAATTATACAGTGCCGAAGGGCATAACGATAAATTGCTACCTAACTTAGTTAGATCAGCTAGATTGATACTAACGATATATTCAATCTATATTGTAATTGGAACTGTGTTATATGTTGCATTTGGTATGAGCTTCTTTGATGCAATTAATCACGCAATCGCTGCAGTATCAACTGGAGGTTTTTCAACTAGGGCTGAAAGCATTGGCTTCTTTAATAGCCTTTCAATTGAAATTGTTACAATTGGTTTAATGCTTTTAGGTAATACTAACTTTGTAATTCATATGATAATTATTAAAGGTAAGTTAAGTCATGCTATTAATCATATAGAATTAAAGTTTTTAGGTATTTTAACAATTATCTTCTTACCGATTATCTTTTTATCAGTTTATTTCAATTATACCGATAATTTAGGAATGGCTATAAGAATTGGAATATTCCAGTTTTTTACCGCAATAACAACTACTGGTTTTGCAACCGTTTCTAGTTTTATAATTTTACCTAATATTATGGTATTTTGTGTTATAATATTGATGATTATTGGTGGAGGCGTTGGTTCGACTGCTGGAGGTATAAAACAATATCGTGTATCTTTAGCGTTAAAAAACCTTTATTGGAATTTTAAAGATAGAATTGCTCATAGGAATCTGATAAGAGGTAATTTCATACATAAATTTGGACGGAAAGTAAAAGTTACTGAAAAAGAAATTGCAAATACTAATTCCCATATTTTTGTTTATTTAACAGCTCTAGTTATAGGAACATTAATAATTTCAAGTTATGGGTATTCTCTTCAAGATTCTTTATTCGAGTTTGCATCAGCTTTAGGTACTGTAGGTTTATCAGTGGGAATTATTTCACCAACTTCGCCTGCGCTTATGTTATGGGCAACTAATGTAGGTATGTTTTTAGGTAGATTAGAGTTTTATGTTGTTTTTGTTGCTATAGCAAAAATTGTTATGGATGTTAAGCAAAGGAAAATTATATGAATAAAAAATATACAATAAATGATACTGTTTTTACTGTAATTGCTATTATTTTATCAACTTTATTTTCGATTGCTTTTGAAGGATTTGGCTTTCGAACAGAAAATATAATTTTGATTTATGTAGCAACATTAATTTTTATTATTGTTAAAACTAGAAGGCTTATATTTGGATTTATTTCAATTTTAGCATTGGTTTTTGTCTTTAATTTTTTCTTTACCGAACCCAGATATACATTTATTATTGATGATCCAAATTATATTGTTACACTTGTAATTTTTGCGATAGTGGGTTTTTTTATGGGGGCTTTAACTAATCGATTACAATTAGAGATTAATAAATCCTTAGATAATTCGAAAAAATTAGAATTATTATATTCAACTTCAAAATCATTATTAAACGCAAGAAATAAAAAAGAGATTATTTCTACTTCTAAAAAATATTTAAGTTCAATATTAAATTGCGAAGTTATTTTTTACTTTGATGGTATATATAAATATAAAGATTTAAATGAATTAGATTATGATAAATATCAAGATTATATTAATTATGCTATATCTCAAAATCTAGTTTGCGGTTTTAAAGAACCAAAATATTATGATTTAGATATTAAAATATTTCCAATAATAAGTACAAAAGACATTAAAGGAGCTTTAATTTTAAAATCTTTAACAAAAGATATTTCGAAGCAAGAAAAAGAATTTGTTCAAACTAGTATTTTAAATATTGTTACTGCGATTGATAAAGAAATTATTTTGCGAGAAGAAGAAAATACAAGAATAGAAATTGAAAAAGAGAAAATAAAATCTTCGCTTTTAAGAAGTATTTCTCACGATTTAAGAACACCATTAACGTCATTAAAAACAGGCACTAGTTTTTTATATGGCAGTTTTGAGAAGATTGATGATGAAACAAAAAAATCAATGTTATTAGATATTAATAATGAGACTTCGAGACTAAATGATTTTGTGGATAATTTATTAAATATGACAAGATTAACTGCAAATAAATTTACTATAAATAAAAAAATTGAGGTTCTAGATGAGATTCTTTTAGATGTATATCGTAGAGTAAAGACTAGACTCGGAAATAAAAAGTTAAATATAGAACAGAGAAAAGAACTAATAAAAGTTAATGTCGACGGACAATTATTAACTCAAGTCTTTGTTAATTTAATTGATAATGCAATTCGTCACACTAAGGATAATTCTGTAATTCAAGTTAATTATCAAATAGATCAAAAGAATATTATATTTAAAGTTTCTGATAATGGCGGAGGAATTCCTGAAGAAAATATTACAAGTATTTTTAGTAATTTTACAAGCATAGAAACAAGAAAAGAAGATAACTATAGAGGAATTGGCTTGGGCTTGAATATTTGTAAAGCTATTGTTAATGCTCATGGAGGAAAAATATCTGTGTTTAACAATGAACAAGGTGGAGCAACTTTTGAATTTAATATTCCAAATAAAAGTAAGTAGGTGATATTTTGCCAGCAAAAATACTAATAATTGAGGACGATGAGATTATTCTTAGATTTTTATCGTTAGCATTAAAAACAAATAACTATGAGATAATTGATGCTAAAAATGGTATTACTGGTATTAATCAATGCATGAGCCAAAAACCTGATTTAGTGCTGTTGGATTTAGGCTTGCCAGATATTGATGGTATGAAGGTTATTGAAGAAATCAGGAAGGTATCACAAACACCAATAATAATAATTTCAGCAAGAGATAGAGATAAAGATAAAATTGCTGCTTTAGATCATGGAGCCAATGATTATATTACAAAACCATTTAATATTGATGAGGTTTTAGCTAGAATAAGAGTGTCTTTAAGAAGTGTTAAAGCAATCGAAGAAGATAAACCTTTCATTTTTAAAGAGTTAAAAATTGATTTTAATAAACACAAAGTATTTGTTAATGAAGAAGATATCCATTTAACACCAATTGAATTTAAAATTCTACAATTGCTTGTTCAATATCAAGGTAAAGTGTTAACACATAAATTCATTCAAGATAAAGTATGGGGTTATGATACTATGGATAATTATCAAACTCTAAGAGTTTTTATTGGTTCTATTCGCAAAAAAATTGAAACCGAAAATATGAATTCTTTAATTATTACAGAAATTGGTGTTGGCTATCGCTTTAATGATGATTAATTATTTTTTGAACCTATAAACTTATATAATTTATAGGTTCTTTTTTTATGGCGTTAAAAAGAAATTAAATGATATCAGGATAATCTTATGGCAATTTCATCGCGAATAATAATCATAGAAATATCACTTAAAATATAGTATAATCTTTATGAAAGAAAAGGTGGACTATGTTTAAAAAAAGAAATGTAGAATTAAATATTCCCAAACATGTTGCTATTATATTGGATGGTAATGGAAGATGGGCGAAAAAACGTGGTATGCCAAGAACTTATGGACATCAAAGAGGCGTTGAAAACATTAGAAAAATTGCAATTGCAGCTTCAGATTTTGGAATAAAAGCCCTATCGGTTTATGCTTTTTCTACCGAAAATTGGAAAAGACCGAAAGATGAAGTTGATTTTTTAATGAAACTACCTGGTGAATTTGAAAAGAAATTTAAAGATGATTTTAAAAAGTATGATATAAAAGTAATGTTTTCAGGAAGAAAAACTCATTTGAGTCAAGAAAATTTAGAAATACTTGAAAGGATTACTAAAAACACTAAAGATAGAAAAGGTTTAATTTTAAATATTTGTTTTGATTATGGATCTAAAACAGAAATAGTTGAAGCTTGTAAAGCTATAGCAAGCGATGTTAACTCAGGTAAAATTAAGATTGAAGATATTACTTCAAAAGATATTGATAAACACTTATATACAAAGGACTTACCTGATTTAGACCTTTTGATTAGACCTAGTGGGGAAGTTAGATTATCAAATTTTTTATTATGGCAAGTAGCTTATGCAGAACTTTACTTTTGTAAAACATATTGGCCGGCTTTCTCGAAAAAATCTTTGGAGAAAGCATTAATCGAATATACAAAAAGAAATCGTAGGTTTGGAGGATTAAAATCATGAAAAAAAGAATTATTACTGCTTTTTTCTTGATTATAGTTTTAGGGAGTATTATTATACTTGGAGAAGGAGAGTATTCATTTCTTTTTTCAGGAACTTGTGTATTGATCTACCATGGCAGCTTATGAGTTTATTAGATTAACTTCATCGAGGTAATCAAGGAAGTATAGTCTTTTTTAATAACAGTTTTTTTGAGTTTGTTTTTATATTTATCTTTTTCTTATTAATAGGCTATTTATTGTTATATATTTTGTTAAAAAATTTTACAAAAGATAATCTAGGTGTTGCTTTTTTAACAATTTTTTATACTAGTATTGGATTTATAGCTTTGGCTTATTTAAGACAAATAAGTTTAACAGTTATTTTGTATTTGTTAATAATTACAATAATGACAGATACTTTTGCTTATTTTCTAGGAATAAAATTTGGTAAGCATAAATTAGCTCCAGAAATTTCTCCTAAAAAAAGTGTTGAGGGAGCTATTTCAGGGCTGTTATTTGGCGCAATTAGCGGAGTGTTATTCGCATACTTTTTAGAAGTGTTTACTTATAATCTTTTTGTTTTAATTATCATATCAATTTTAATATCTATTATTTCTCAAAGTGGGGATTTAATTGCTTCTAAATTTAAAAGAGAAGTTGGTTTAAAAGATTATTCTAATATTTTCCCAGGACACGGTGGAGTTTTAGATAGATTTGATTCTACAATGTTTGCGGCAGTATTTTTGATGATGATAGTTATGGTGTTTTAATTATGAAAAACATTTATTTATTAGGCGCAACTGGCTCTATTGGAACTCAAACTTTAGATATTATTGAAAAAAACCCTAATAAGTTTAAATTAGTTGGTTTTTCTGGGTATAATAATTATAAAAAGATTTTAGAGATAACTGATAAATTTAAGCCTGAAATAGTTGTATTAAAGGATAAGGCTGATTATTTGGAATTTAAAAAAAGCTATCCCGATATTAAAGCTGTTTATGGAAAAGATGGCTTAAATATTTTAGCTACACACAATAAAGAAGATAAAAACAGTTACTTACTAAATGCTTTAGTGGGAATGGTTGGTTTAGAACCAACGATTTCAGCTATTAAAATAGAAAGAGATATTTTATTAGCCAATAAAGAAACTTTAGTTGTTGGTGGTCATTTAATAAATGACTTAAAAAAAGATTATAATTTCAATTTATATCCAATCGATTCAGAACATAGTGCTTTATGGCAGTTAATTGAAAATCATAATAAAGAATCAATTAAACAAGTTATTATTACTGCTAGTGGGGGAGCTTTTCGTGATTTGTCACGTGAAGAATTAAAAACGGTAAGTGTTAAAGATGCACTAAACCATCCTAACTGGGAAATGGGCAATAAAATAACCATAGATTCAGCTACAATGATGAATAAAGGATTTGAAATAGTAGAAGCTTGTTATTTATTTGATATTCCAATAGATAAAGTAAAACCAATAATACATAAAGAAAGTCTAGTTCATGCAATGGTTGAATTTAATGATGGATCATTCATGGCCCATTTATCTAAACCTGATATGCATTTACCTATTAATTATGCTTTATCTTATCCTAAAAGAAGAAAAACTAAGATTAAGCAATTAAATATAGAAGATTTAAATAATCTTAGTTTCTCTAAAATGGATTATTCACGTTATCCTTGTTTAAATTATGCAATCTATGCTTATAAGCAAGGCGGATCAATGAGAACTGTACTAAATGCAGCTAATGAAATAGCTGTGAAACTATTTTTAGAAGAAAAAATTACATTTTTAGAGATAGAGAAGATAGTTAAACAAGCTTTGGACAATCATAAAATAATTGACAATCCAAGTTTAGAAGAAATTTATGAAATTGATAGTTTAATTAAATCAAGTATAGAAAAGTTATACAATTGATAGATAGGAGTTACATATGTTTATTACACTAGGATTTTTAGCATCCGCATTTGATGTATTTATAAATATAATTATATTTTTATTAGTTTTAAGTTTAGTAATATGTCTTCATGAATTAGGTCACTTATTTTTTGCGAAAAAAGCTGGAGTTTTATGCCATGAGTTTTCTTTTGGTATGGGACCAAAAGTTTGGAGCAAGAAAAAAGGTGAAACAACTTATTCGATAAGAGCCATTCCTTTTGGAGGATATGTATCAATGGCGGGAGAAGAATTAGATTCCGAAGTAGTTGAGGTTGGTGATTCAGTAAGATTAGGTTTTGATGAAAATCAAAATGTTGTTGAGATAATTATTGATATTAATGATAAAAGATATCAAAAATATCCTGAAGTTAGAGTTAGTGATATTGATTTAAAAGATCGAAATAATCTTCATATTAATGACTTTAAAGTTGATGAAGAAGCTCTTTATGTCTATTCAAAAAATAAAATTCAAATTGCACCACAAGACAGAAGGTTCTCTGGGAAAAGTAAAAAAGAGAGATTTCTAATAGCTTTTGGTGGTCCGTTAATGAACTTTGTATTAGCTTTTTTTATCTATTTAATTGTCGCTTTTAGTTTGGGCGTTCCAGATCAAGATAGTCCTGTAATTGGTGGAATAAGCGAAAATATGCCGGCGGAGAATGTTTTGCAGGAAGATGATTTAGTTATTTCAATTAACGATGAGCCAATAAATTCTTGGAGCAAAGAAACTCCTTCAATTATTTCTGAGTTAGATAAAGGCTATAGTGAATATGAGTTTGTTGTAGAAAGAGATGGAGAAGTTGTTGCATTAGAAGCGATTGAACCTAAACACTTCTTTTATAATCTCGGTTTTACTTTAGAAACTAATACTGATGAATTGATTATCGATCAACCGCTTTATGTTGAAACTGACTTAGAACCGGGAGATAAAATTGTTTCTATAGAGGGACAAGAGATTATAAACCTTCAAGAATTAATTGCTTTTTCAAATAATTTTACAGCTGGATCTACGGAAGAAAATCCATCTTTGATTACTGTTAATAGAGATGGAGATGAAATGACTTTTGAATTTGTAGCCTATAGTGAGGGTGTATTAAATAGCTTAGGATATGAAACTCATTTTACCCGTTTGGGAATAGAATCTTCAACAAAATTTAGTTTTTTGGGTTCTTTTGGAAATGCTAGTCAAAACTTTGCTGGTGCAGCTACAATGATTTTTTCAACGATAAAGTTATTGTTTGTATCTAATAATAATGTAGGTGTTAAAGATTTATCTGGATTTGTAGGGATTTTTTCGATGGTTAGACAAGCTACAACTGAAGGGTTTATTTACTTAATTCAATTTATTGCTTTATTATCAGTTAACCTAGGAATTTTAAACTTATTACCAATACCTGCTTTAGACGGTGGAAGGATTGTCTTTATTGGTTATGAAGCTATCACTAAAAAGAAACCTAATCAAAAGGTTGAAAATTGGTTACACACTATCGTATTTTTCTTGTTAATATCATTGATGATTTATGTAACTTATCATGATATTTTGAGGCTAATTGGGATCTAATTTTAGGGTATATTTTGCGTTTTTATCATAGTTTATACACCTATTTATAGGTCTTAACCGATAATGGGTGTATATTGATAAAAAAATAAAAAAAAGCAATTAAAAATTATTGACTTTAAATATACACTATGATAGAATATATAAGCGCGTCAAGAAGACGCGTGAATAACTATGTCTTTGAAAACTGAACATATGCAAGCGAAAGAGACAACGAAAGTCAAAAAAATGAAACAGAAGAAAAAGAGTCAAGAGAACTTTTTA
>JAGYOE010000010.1 GCA_018399755.1 Bacilli bacterium | reverse complement strand
TGTTCTATAGGAAGTTATCTATATTTATTGAAAACCATAAACATCCAAGTCTTCGAACAAAAAAGATTAAGGGCAGTGAGATTTTGTTTGAGTCTAGCATAAATATGTCTATACGTGTAATATGGACATATCAAGATGAAAACTTAATATTAATGTTAGACATCGGCCATCACGATATATTAAAAAGATTATGACAATAGTAATTTGGGTATTTAAATAGAATAATGAGGCAAAAAAGTATGAAATTAGTGCAAGTATCTAGGAAATACAAGAATATTATACAAGATTACAAAAATGAGTATTTAAAATACCAAAATAAAGTAAACGGTAGCTGTGGAATTCATAATTATTCTAATCTTGATGATTGGTTTGATGAGATTGAAAAAATAGTATTAGGGAAGTCCACTAAAAGAATACAGTCATCCACCTATATGTGTATGGTAGCTGATAAAATGGTAGGTATTATTGATATTAGACATCATTTACCAAAAGAATGGTATACAGCAGGTCATATTGGCTATTCAGTAAGACCTAGTGAAAGAAATAAAGGATATGCTACTTTAGCGTTAAGAAAAGCGTTACAGATAACTAAGAAGTTAGATATTAATCCTATACTTATTACTTGTTCAAAAAGCAACATTATCAGTAATAAAGTAATCATCAAAAATGGTGGTGTATTACAAGGTGAGATAGTTGAACATAACCAGGAACATTTAATTTTCAGGATTAATTTGTAGTGGTGAACTACAATAGGTTTCAACCTCTTTTTTAGAAGAAAAACCATCAATCTGATGGTACAATCTTTTTATGATAATTAATCAAGGAAAAAATCATTAAATTTACAAGGGCCAAACAAGGGTTAAAATAAGGGTCAAACTAAATAATATATTATATAAACACCTTCTTTTAGGCGTTTGTATTGATTAATAGATTTGCTTGCCATGCAGAGAATGGTGGTTCAATTCCCCTCGCTTGCTCCATTTTATATTTATAGAAGAGTACCTAAAATGTATTCTGCTTTATTTTTATGAGTTAATTTATAACTTTTTTATAATATAATTAGATTTAAGACTAAATTTACAATTGTTTATTATATGTTATAATAGTTAGGGGAAGGAAGATTATGTTAAGAAAAAAAGTAGTTTTAAAAAATTATGATAAAAAATGGGAAGCTGAATTCAAGAAAATAAAAAGCAATTTAGAAACTGTATTAACTGATTTAGCATTAGAAATTGAACATGTTGGTTCAACATCAATTCCTGGGCTTTCTGCTAAGCCAATAATTGATATAATTGTTGTGATACCTGATTATAAAGTGTTTCCAATTATCAAGGAAAGATTAGCTTCTATAGGATATATTTATCAAGGCGATTTGGGTATTAAAGATCGTGAGGCATTTTATTATTCTGGTAATGACGGATTAATGAGACGTCATTTATATGTATGTACAAAAGATTCAAAGGAATTAAAAAGACATATTGGCTTTCGTGATTATTTAAGAAACAATAAAAAATTAAGAGAAGAATTTAATAGAATTAAAAGTGAAGCTTCTAAAGTAAAACCTGAAGGAATAAAAAATTATTTAAGAGACAAGAAAAAATTTGTTGATAAAATTTATAGTGATTTAGATTTAAATTAGTTTAGATATTGACATCAATAATTGATAATATATAATTATATTAGAGGTGGTCTAAATGGAGTATATTGTTAAAGATTATGAGACAAGATATTTTGCTGGTATAGAACTTATTGGCGGCTTTAAGATTGATTCACCTGATAAAAAGAAAATACCAGGTCTATGGGAAGAATTAGAAAATGTATATTTAGATGAAATAAATAATAAAAAAGACCCAATAAGTTATATTGGTTTAGAAATTTATCGTTTTGATTTCATGGAAAGCAAAACTGTTGATTATTATGCTTTGGTGGAAACAGATGGCTTGGTTGAAGTAGAAGAAAATTTAGTTACTAAAAAATTACCAAAAGGAAAATATATTCAGTTTCCTATAAAAAGAGATGATATTTCTAATGAAATCAAACGGGTATATCGTTATGTTGAAAATGAGAATTTAAATGTACATTTAGGTTTTCATGTTGAAGATTACTCGGTTAATGGTAAATCTCATTTTAATAATGATTTATTATATCTTTGCTTTAAATTAGAAGAATAAAGAAAAGGCTTTCAGCTTTTTCTTTTTTTTTGAATTTGACCTTTAATAACGCTAGAAAATTGTGTTATAATAACTTTGTGATTGATAATAATAATAAAGGAGATTTTAATGAAACCATTAAGCGAAAATATTAAAGAATTAGAGATGATGGCTGTTATTAAAGAGAAGCCAAAAAAGGGTTTTTCTTATAAAAAAGTAAAACTTTCAACTGATCTTAAACCTGGTGAGGTTTTAATTAAAATTAAAAGTGTATCTTTTTGTGGCACTGATTCTCATATTTATCGATATGATAATTGGGCTAGGACACACTTAAATTTACCACTTATAGTTGGTCATGAATTTAGTGGCGAAATAATTAAAATGGCAGATGATGTTCCTAGTTTAAATATCGGAGATATTGTTAGTGCGGAAACACATATTATTTGTAATGAATGTGAGTTTTGTTTAAGGGGAGAAGGACATATTTGTGAAAATACTGAAATTATTGGTGTTCATAGAGATGGTTGTTTTGCTAGTTATATAAAAATTCCAGCCGCAAATTGTATTGTTAATAATGATGTTGAAGATAAGACCTATTTATCAGTTCAAGAGCCTTTAGGTAATGCTGTTCATACTGTTACACATTTTCCAATAAAGAATAAATCTGTTGTAATTTTGGGTTGTGGTCCAATTGGTTTAATGGGAATAGATGTCGCAAAGGCTTATGGCGCAAAGAAAGTGATTGCTATTGAGGTAAATCAATATCGAAGAAATATTGCAAAAGATTTAAATGCTGATCATATTATTAATCCGCTTGAAGAAGATGTCTTAGAAAAGGTTATGGAATATACTAATGGCAAAGGCGCGGATGTGATTTGTGAATTTTCTGGGAATATTAAAGCGATTGAAACAGCTTTTAAATATATTAAACCAGGCGGAGGTATGTCAATGCTTGGCTTGCCAAATGATAATATTGAAATAGATTTAGCAAATGATATTGTGTTTAAAGGTATAAATATCTATGGAGTTGTTGGTAGAAGAATATATCAAACTTGGGAAAAGGTGAAATACTTGGTTTCTAATGATTTACTTAATTTAGATAAGATAGTAACTCACCAATTTCCTTTAAATAAAATAACTGAAGCCGCAGAGATTATGGAGAGTAAAAACTGTGGTAAAATAATTTTGATTCCAGGAGATGATATTAATGAGTAATAATCTAGAATATTTAGAAAAACAAGTTGAACAACTAAAAAAAGATGGAGTATATCGCACATTGCCAATTAACGAGGGTCCGTGTGATAACCGCGTTTCTCTTGATGGTAAAGAAGTTGTTAATTTATCATCAAATAACTATCTAGGACTAGCAACTGATAAAAAAGTTATGGAAGCGGCAAAACAAGCGATAAATGATTATGGTGCAGGAACAGGTAGTGTTAGAACTATTGTCGGTAATCAATTATTATTAGAACAATTAGAAGAATTATTAGCTGAGTTTAAACGTGAAGAAGCGGTAACTGTATTTCAATCAGGTTTGAACTGTAATATTGGCGCAATTCAAGCAATCGTAAATAAAGGCGATTTAATTGTTTCTGATGAACTTAATCATGCTTCTATTATCGATGGCGTTAGATTATCTAGAGCTGATAAAGCAATATATAAGCATTCCGATATGGATGATTTAGAAAGAATATTAAAAGAAAAACGCGATGATTATAGTAATGTTTTAATAATTACAGATGGAGTTTTTTCTATGGATGGTGATTTAGCTAAGTTACCTAAAATGGTTGAATTAGCTAAAAAATATAATTGTTTGACCTATGTTGATGATGCCCACGGTAGTGGAGTTTTAGGAGAAAATGGTCGTGGAACAGTAGATCATTTTAATTTACATGGTCAAGTTGATTTTATAATTGGAACATTATCAAAAGCAATTGGAGTTATAGGTGGATATGTGGCGAGTAAAAAAGTTGTTAAAGAATGGTTATTACACAGAGGTAGACCAATTCTTTTCTCAACTGCTTTACCACCTGCAGCTATTGGCGCAACGCTAAAATCTGTAGAATTACTAATGAAATCAACTAAGTATACAGATAATCTTTGGGAAAATGCTAAATATTTTAAAGCTAAGCTTGATAAACTAGGTTTTGATATTGGTAAAAGTGAAACGCCTATTACACCAGTTATGGTGGGAAAAGATGCATTAACCATGGAGTTTTCTAAGAAATTACTAGCTGAAGGAGTATTTGTTTCGGGGATTGTTTTTCCTACAGTTCCAAAAAATAAAGGGAGATTAAGATGTATGATATCGGCTGCGCATACAAAAAAAGATTTAGATTTTGCGGTTGAAAAAATCGAAAAAGTCGGTCGAGAATTAAACATTATATAAAATGAAAAAAAATCATATTGTTTTAATCGGTTTTGTTTTAATATCTTTAGTTTATTTTGCCTTAGTTATATTAAATCTACCAAGTGCTATTGTTGTACAATTTAATATATCTGGAGATTCTGAATCTGTATTTTCAAAAACTTTTGTAATTATTGTTTTTGTTTTATTAAGTTTTTTTGTAGGATATCAACTTTATGATGAAAAAAATTCCACCGATTATATTAGATGGTATATTAGTGCAGTTGTTATTGTGGCAGTAGAGATTTTAATATATGTGATAAATGTAGGATAAAAAGGGTGATTTCACCCTTTTTTTATAAACAAAATTTATAAAATATGGTATTATATTACTAAAAGGAGTTTTAAGGATGAGAAAATTAACCGGAAATTTATTATATGGGCAGTCTGGAGGACCAACTTCAGTGATAAATGCAAGCGCATATGGAGTTATAGAAAGCGCAAAAAAGAGTAATGATATTGACAAAATTTATATTATGAAACATGGGATACAAGGCGCTTTGCAAGAGAGGTTTTTTAACGCAAAGGAACAATCTAAAACTAATATTGAGTTATTAAAACATACCCCAGGTTCAGCCTTTGGTTCAATAAGATATAAGCTAGCAGATTATAAGGATGATGACAGTGATTATGAACGTTTATTAGCTGTGTTTAAAAAATATAATATTCGCTTCTTTTTATATAACGGTGGAAATGATTCAATGGACACTTGTGCTAAGATAGCTAATTTTATGGAAACAAAAGATTATGATATTAGAGTTATTGGTATTCCTAAAACCATCGATAATGACTTACCTTTTACTGATCATACTCCTGGATATGGTAGTGCTGCAAAATATATCGCAAATACAATTGCTGAAATAGCATATGATACTCTAGCTTATCCTGTTGGTAAAGTAACAATTGTAGAGATAATGGGAAGACATGCTGGATGGTTAACAGCTGCTTCAGCGCTTGCTAATATTAATGGTTTTGGGCCTGATTTGATTTATTTGCCAGAAAAACCTTTTTCAATTACGAAGTTTAAAAAAGAAGTGAAACAAATATACAATGAAAATAAAAAATGTTTAGTTGCTGTTTCAGAAGGTATTGTTAATGAATTAGGAGAGTTTATTTTTTCTAGTTCTAGAGCAACTGATGAATTTGGACATTCTCAATTAGGAGGGGTTGCGGCTAAATTAGCAGAATTAGTTACTAGGGAACTTAAAATTGCGACTCGTTCAGTAGAATTATCTTCTTCACAAAGAGCAGCTGCGCATTTTCAAAGCTTAACTGATGTTAATGAAGCAATAAAAGTTGGTGAAAAAGCAGTTGAATTAGCATTAAATAATCAAAATAATTTAATGGTGATAATTAAAAGAGAACAAGAAGATCCTTACACAGTAAGTTATGATGGTTATAATTTAAGTGCTTGTGCAAATGAAGAGAAAAAAATGCCTGATAATATGATAAATAAACAAGGTAACGGCGTAACAAGTGTGTTTATGAAATATGCTTTGCCATTAATTAAAGGTGAAAATAAGCCAAAATTTAATAAAGGAATTCAAAAGTTTGCTAAAATGAAATAGTTTTAGCAATTTGCGGCTAATGGCGGAATGGTAGACGCGCTACCTTGAGGGTAGTATCCCAACGGATGTGTGAGTTCAACTCTCATCAGCCCGCACCAAAAAAAAAGTGGAGACTTTATGAATAAAGTAACTTTTAAACAATGGATATTTTGATTATCGCAGTTATTGTGATTCAGTTTGTTATATTTCTATTGAATTATGAAACTGCGTTGATGATATTATATTTTGCAGCATTACAATTTGCGTCACTTCTTTTTATTTGCTTTATTCAATTAGACTAAGAGCTTATTTTGAAACATTAACCAATATGGAAGATGAATTTTTTGATAAACAATTTGAGGCTATAAAACAATCAATTAATTTGGTTAGTTATAGTATATCTGATTTCTTTTATCGTCAAACCGATATTGATACTTTTCGCAATATGTTTTCCACAAAAAAAATATTTTATAATAAACATCTTATGACTGATGGTGGATATACGGTTTCGGTTGATTTATTATTAATTACTGGAAAAGGTATTTATTTAATAGAGTTTTTAGATCCAAGATTAATTGTTCATGGTAATTATCAAAATGATAAAATTGCCGTACATTATTCTAGTTCAAATCAAGCTGAAATTCTTAATCCTTTAAGTAAAGCTTTTCCTGCTTATCAAGATATTAAAAAATCATTGGATATTAAGGATGAAAATCTATTAAAGAGTGTTTTAGTTATTAGTGATGATTCATTTGCGGGTAATCTTGATACTTTAAATGATAATCAAGCTATAATTAAATCTCGAGATATAGAAGAAAAATTTGAAGAGTTAATTAATAAGAAAAAGGTTAGCATAGATAAAGAAACAATGGATAAATACGAAAAAATTATTAAGAAAAAAATTGCTGGTTAACCAGTAATTTTTATTTGCATTTAGGAGCTTAAATGGAAAAACTAATTGGTGATAGAAAATTTTATAGACGCTTATTAATTATCGCAATGCCAATTGTAATACAACAATTAATTACATCTTCAGTTCAGCTAGTTGATAATTTAATGGTTGGATCTCTAGGTGAACTTGCAATTGGATCGGTTTCAGTTGTTAACCAATTGTATTTTGTTGTTATTATTGTGACTTTTGGAGCTATGGGTGGAGCTGGAATTTATACAGCTCAGTTTTTTGGCTCTAATCAAAAAGATAAGCTTAAACAGACATTTAGATTTAAATTACTAATTGGTTTAGGAATTGCTTGTTTTGCAATTCTAATATTTAGCTTTTTTGGTGAAAATTTAATTTCTATGTTTACTGAGAACCCTATTACTATTCAAGGTGGTCTTGATTATTTAAATATTGCTAAATGGGTAATGATACCTTTGGTTTTGACTGTTGCAATATCCAGTAGTTTTAGAGAGATTGGAATTACAAAACCTTTATTAAAGATATCAGCTATTGCCATTATTTTTAATGTTATCTTAAATTATTTATTGATATTTGGTAATTTGGGTTTTCCTAAATTAGGAATTGAAGGAGCAGCTTATGCAACTTTAATTTCTCGAACGATAGAATTTTTATTTTTATTTGTTTTACTTATTATTAAAGGACAAGTTTTTAATACTAGTATATTTAACTTGTTTAAGATTGATGGTTTGTTACTTAAAATGATAGTTATTACAGCTATTCCTTTAGTTATTAATGAGTTTTTATTTTCTTTTGGACAAACTATGTTTTTAGAAAGTTATGCTACAAGAGGCGATAATGCTTTAGCCGCAATAAATATTACTAATGCAATTAGTCAGTTAGTTTTTATTACTTTTGGTGGTATTGGAACAGCTGTAGCGGTTTTAGTTGGCAATACACTTGGTGAAAACAAGTTAAAGGAAGCAAAAGAAAATTCATTAAAAATTATTACTTTTGCGGTAATTTTTGCCTTTATTTTAGGTATAATTTTATTTGTTTTAAGTTTCTTTGTATTAAATCTTTATGATATAACCGCTGAAACAAAAGCTATTGCTCAATTTAATATCAGAGTAAATGCCTTTGTTATTCCTATTATCTCGCTATACATGGCTTTATATTTTACTTTAAGAAGTGGTGGAGATACTCGGTCAACTATGATTATGGATTCTGGTTATATTTGGGTTATTCAAGTGCCGGTTGTATTTTTACTTGCTAGATTAACTAATCTTGGGGTTATATACTTATTTTTAATTGTGCAACTTTTAGAAGTTCCTAAAGTCCTTTTAGCATATTCACGTTATAAAAAGGAATATTGGTTAAGGAATTTAGCCAAAGAAAATGATGAAAACGCAAAAAGATTATTGAAAGCAACAAAGCTTAATAACTAATAACTATCTTGACAATAAGATAGTTATTATCTATAATAATATTAATAAGACTAAGAAGAGGATAATAAATAATAAGCTTTCTAGAGAGTTAGTGGTTGGTGAAAACTAATAAGTGTTATTATTTTATCTACCTTGGAGTTAAGATTAATCATCTTCGTATATCTGCGTTAAAGATATAAGTGCTAGGCAACTAGAACTAAGGTGGTATCGCGGGTAATTCGTCCTTTACAGAAAGTAAAGGACTTCTTTTTATAAGGAGGTAACAAATGATAAATCAAGATTTAATAATTAATAATCCAGAATTAATCAAAAAAGCTTTGACAAAAAAAGGAGTAGAAGTTAATTTTGATGGTTTTATTAATTTAAGAGATAAGCGAGTTAAATTGATTCAAGAAATTGAATCTATTCGCGCTAAAAGAAATAAGTTATCAAAACAAATTGGCGTGTATAAACGCGAGAAAAAAGATACAACTGAATTGTTTAAAGAAATCGAAGAGTTAAAAGGAGCTATCACAAATCAAGAAGATAGTTTAAAAGACACGGAAAAAATCATAAGTGAATTTTTATTGAAACTGCCAAATTTACCTGATGAAGATTTATTAGCTGGTGGAAAAGAGAATAATCAAGTTGTATTTACTTATAAAGACAAACCTAAATTTTCATTTAAAGTTAAAAATCATATGGATTTAGCTACTGATTTAGGTGTAATTGATTATGAAAATGCAGCTAAAATTAGCGGTAAAGGGACTTGGATTTATTCTGGTATAGGCGCAAAACTAGAATGGGCATTGCTAAATTTCTTTATTGATGAACACAATAAAGATAATTATCAATTTATGATGTTGCCACATATATTAAACTATCAAAGTGGAATTACTGCCGGTCAGTTTCCTAAATTTGAAGATGATGTTTTTTGGTTAGATGGCGAGGAAAGACAAAAGTTTTTATTACCAACAGCTGAAACTGCTTTAGTTAATTTGCATCGCGCTGATATTTTGTCTGAAGCTGATTTGCCAAAAAAATACTTTGCTTATTCACCTTGTTATCGAAAAGAAGCAGGAAGTTATCGAACAGATGAACGCGGAATGATTAGGGGTTATCAATTTAATAAAGTTGAGATGTTTCAGTTTGTAAAACCAGAAGAATCAGAAACTGCTTTTAACGAGTTGTTAGAAAAAGCAAAAGCCTTAATGAATAAATTAGATCTTCATTATCGTGTATCAAAGTTAGCAGCTGGTGATATTTCTTTTGCAATGGCTAGAACATTTGATTTAGAGGTGTATTTGCCAAGCATTGATATATATAAAGAAATTTCTTCAGTATCAAATTCAAGGGATTTTCAAGCTAGAAGAGGAATGATTCGTTATCGAAAAGAATCAGGAGATATAGAATATTGTCATACCTTAAATGGCTCAGGATTAGCTACTTCAAGGCTTGTTCCAGCAATTTTAGAACAAAACCAAAATGAAGATGGTTCAGTTTCTATTCCTGATGTTTTAGTGCCTTATATGGGTGGTAAAAAAATAATTAATCCTAGGTGAACTAATGAAGATTGATCGAGTTAAAGTTAATATTCATTTGGATAATTTATTGCATAATTATCGTTTATTACAAAGACTTAATAGTAATAAAGAAGTTATGGCAGTAGTAAAAGCTGATGCATATGGACATGGCAGTGTCAAATGTGCTAGATTTTTAATGGAAAATAACTGTAAATATTTTGCAGTAACAGAATTAAAAGAAGCTATTGAACTAAGAAAAGCAGGGATTGACACTGATATTTTAATATTTGGAAAAACAGTTAAGGAAAATCTCAATTTATTGTTTAAATACAATTTAACTCAAACTGTTGATTCATTTAAATATGCAAAATCTTTAGACAATGAAAATTATCCAATTAAAACTCAAATAATTTTAGATACGGGTATGAGCCGTTTAGGAATCTATCTCCATAGACTTCAAGATGTTGATAATGTAAAAAAAGAAATTATCAAGATATTAAATTTAAAACATCTTGATAATCAAGGTATATATACTCATTTTCCTTCAGCGGATATGGAAGATGATAAGTTTACAATTAATCAGTTGTATCTTTTTAATAAAGTACTTGGTTTAGTTGAAAATGAAGGTTTTATATTTAAATTTAAACATTGTTCTAATAGCGCTGGAATTATTAAATATCGTGAAGATAACTTATCAATGGTAAGAGCGGGAATCGCTCTTTATGGCTATCCGCCACTTGTTAGTGAAGAAAACTTTAAGCCAGTTATGGAAGTTTTAGCTAAGGTTATTTCAATTAGAGAGATTAAACCAGGTGATAGTGTAAGTTATGGTAGAGTTTATCAAGCTAAAAAACAGGAAAGAATTGCAACAGTAGCAATTGGTTATGCGGATGGTTATAGCAGACATTTTGGTAAAGGGGATTATTTTTGTTATAAAGATTATCGCTTCCCAGTTGTTGGAAGAGTATGCATGGGAGCTACAATGATTAAAATAGGTGATGCAGAGTTAAAAGTTGGGGATTATGTAGAAGTTTTTGGCAATAAAAAATCCCTTGACGAGTTAGCTTCAAGGGTAGATACAATTCCTTATGAATTATTAACAAATATGGCAAAAAAAAGAGCGAATTTTCAATATAAAAAATGACTCATTCTTGAGTCATTTCTTTTTTGTCTTCTAGTAATTCAACGATTTATGATAGAATAGACTTGAAAAGTACTAGGGGTGGTAAGTTTTTGAAGAGTTTTATTTATTAGTAAGTATATTGTTTAGTGGTTTTGCTTTTTGTAGCTTGTAATAAATCAACAACTGAAGAACTACTAATCAACCAACAACCAATCAGGAAATAACGATTGAAATAGAAACTGAGTTTTCTTTGTTTGAGATGGCTAAATATCATTCGATTTCTGTTACGCCTAATAATAAAGTATACGGATGGGGTGATAATCAATATGGTCAATTGGGAGAACTATCAAATTCAAGTTCAGAAATAATTAATCTAACGCCGTATTTTGACTTGTCACATAATGAAGATATCATTGATATAGCTTTAGGTGATTTTCACTCAAGTATTCTTACAACTGATGGACAGCTATACATATGGGGTAAAAATGGTGAAGGTCAAATCGGTGATGGAACAACAACCAACAGATATATACCCGTTGAAATGAGTTCATTCTTTAATTTAGATGATGGTGAAAGAATAATTGACATAGAGTCTGGTGCTGGGAACATGTTGGCTTTAACTACAGAATCTAGAGTATTTTCATGGGGTTATAATGAATTTGGCCAAGTTGGTATTGGACAACAAACTCTGTTATTATACAAGCAGTTGATATTACTGAATCTTTAAATTTAATGACAAATGAAAGTATTAGAAATGTCTATTGGTTACCATCACTGCAGGGTATTAACTTCTAATGGAAGATTAATATCTTGGGGGTATAATAATTTAGGTCAATTGAGAATGGAACAACCAATGATGTATATTTACCGACAGATCACACAGCATATATTTCTTTAAGAATGACGAAACCATTACAGATATAAATTTGGATATTATCATTCAGCAGCACTAACTTCAGAAAATCGTGTCTTAATCTGGGGTTTAAATGAGAATGGTCAAATTGGTAATCACAAGAGAAAATTTACTTTTTCCAGTGGATATAACAGATAATTTTAGTATGTTGAAGATGATTATATTTCGAGCTTATCTTTTGGTGGTTGGATGTCTTCGGCAATATCTAGTCATGGCCAAGTATTCATGTGGGGTTCTAATGGACAAGGTCGTCTTGCTATGTCTAATCTAAAAGATTTTCTCCTTTGCCTATAAATGTATTAAATCAATTTGACTTATATGAAGGTGAAATTATTGTAGATGTAATTCTAGGTGGGTGGTCTTCATCGGCTATAACATCTTATGGCCGCTTGTTTACTTGGGGAAGAAATAATACTTTCCAGTTAGGTCATAGCAAACAGAGAAATCAATCCCGAACCTATAGAAATTATATTATTAAATAAAAAATAGACTTTAAAGTTTTATAACTTTAAAGTCTATTTTCCATTATTCGTTAATCATGTTTATAAAATATTTGTGAATGGTTAAATCATCAGTTAATTCAGGATGAAAAGCAGTCACAAATTGGTTGTTTTGTCTAGCAGCTTAACGATTTTGTCATCGACAATTGCTAAAACTTCAATACCTTCTTTGGCTTCAACAATATATGGTGCTCTAATGAAAACGAAAGGTGTGTCTTTTTGACCATTGAATTCGCCCTCAGTTTGAAAAGAACCTAATTGTCTGCCGTATGCATTTTCTTTGCTTCAATATCCATGGTTTGCAAATAATCACTTTTGTAATTATCAACGTCTTTGGCCAACATGTAAGCCTGCGCATGTTCCAAAGGTCGGTAAGCCAGAATTAATCATTGTTTTAAGTTTTTCAACCATGCCTAAATCTTTTAAGATGCGATACATTGATGTGCTTTCTCCACCGGGAAGAATAATTCCATCCATTTTTTTATCTAAACCACTAACTTTTCTTATTTGAAAAGAATCAACACCGAGTTCTTTAAGCATTTTTTGGTGTTCAACAAAAGCACCTTGTAAGGCTAATACACCTATTACCATTTATTCGCCTCTTTGGCGCATTAACAAATCAATTTCATCTTCATTGATTCCTATCATTGCTTCGCCTAAGTTTTCTGAAATTTCTGCAAGTATTTTTGGATCATCATAGTTAGTTACTGCTTTTACTATTGCATTAGCTCTTTCTGCTGGGTTGCCTGATTTAAATATACCAGAACCTACAAAAACGCCTTCAGCACCTAGTTGCATCATTAGTGCAGCATCTGCAGGAGTAGCTACACCGCCAGCCGCAAAATTAACAACCGGTAGTTTTCCATTTTCTTTAACATATTTCAATAATTCATAAGAAACTTGTAGATTTTTTGCTTCATTGTATAATTCATCATCTGAAAGCGAAGTCATTCTTCTAATTTCAGCTTGAATAATGCGCATATGGATAACTGCTTGAATAACATCACCTGTGCCAGGTTCGCCTTTAGTCCTAATCATTGCGGCACCTTCTTCAATTCTTCTTAAAGCTTCACCTAAATTCTTAGCTCCACAAACAAATGGTGCTTTAAATTTAGTTTTATCGATATGATAGATATTATCAGCTGGTGATAATACTTCTGATTCGTCGATATAATCAATTTCTAAAGCTTCAAGAATTTGTGCTTCTACAAAATGACCAATTCTAACCTTTGCCATAACTGGTATAGTTACAGCTTTTTGAATTTCTTTAACGAGTTTTGGATCGCTCATTCTTGATACACCACCAGCAGCTCTAATATCTGCAGGAATTCTCTCTAAAGCCATTACTGCACAAGCGCCAGCTTTTTCAGCTATTTTTGCTTGTTCGGCATTAGTAACATCCATAATTACTCCGCCTTTTAGCATTTGTGCTAATTCTTTGTTTAATTCATAACGTTTATTCATTTTTATTCCTCCTTGTTATTGACTTATTAGTTTATTTCACTTATATTATAACTGAAACTGGTATTGATTAAATACTCAGTTTTAAGATATTTTATAAGGTCAGTAGGTAATTATATGATAACATTTTATTTTGATAAAACCAAGCAAATTCCCTTGTATGAACAACTATATAACTATTTAAAAAATGCGATTGAAAAAAATGAATTAAAGGCTAATGAAAAGTTGCCTTCAAAACGTAAACTTGCTAAACATCTTAAAATAAGTCAAACAACAGTAGAAACTGCTTATATGCAACTTTTAGCTGAAGGATATATTAAATCAATTCCAAAAGTTGGCTATTTTGTATTGGCCAATTTAAATTTTCCAAAGAAAAGAAAATCAAAAAATAATTCTAAAATCATTAATACTCAGAAACCAAAATATCGCTATGATTTTAAAACTAATCGAGTTGATGCTAAAAGTTTTCCATATCAAAAATTCGCGAAAATAGAGCGCGATATTATTTTAGATAGGTTAGATAAAACAATTAATGAAATAGATTTTTTTGGTCTTTATTCATTAAGGGAAAAAATTGCGGATATTTTATTTGCATATCGGGGAATAGAAGCTTTACCAGAACAAATTGTGATTGGGAGTGGATCAGAACATTTAATTTCTTTATTAGTTTTATTGCTTGGAAGAGATAATTTCTTTTTAACTGAAGATCCTACTTATAAAAAGAACTATTTATTATATCAAGAATATGGTGCTAAAGTTAGTTCTTGTAACTTGGATGAATTTGGTATAAGTATTAAGGGATTAAAGAGAAGTAATGCAAATATTGTTCATATTACTCCAAGTCACCAATTTCCTTCAGGTATAATTACCCCAATATCTAGAAGAATTGAATTATTAAACTGGGCAAGAAAATTAAGTGACCGTTTTATTATTGAAGATGATTATGATAGTGAGTTTCGTTTTTCTGGTAATCCGATTCCAGCATTAAAGGTATTAGATGAATATGATAAGGTGATTTATATGAACTCCTTTTCTAAGTCGATTTCACCTAGTTTTAGAGTTAGTTTTATGGTTTTGCCAAATAAATTAGTTAAAAGATATCGAGAATCTTTTGCGTATTTTTCTTGTTCTGTACCAATCATTACTCAATTATCTTTAGAAGAATTTATTGCTAGTAATGAGTTTGAGAAACATCTTAATAGGATGAAAAATATTTATAAAACAAAGCGTGATAAATTAATTAATGAATTAGAAGAAACTTTTTCTGATAGAATAGAAATTTTAGGTTCTGATTCAGGGTTACATTTTTTGGTTAAAATAAAAACAAATTTGCTTGAAAAAGAGCTAATCGATTTAGCAAAATCACAAGGTATAAGGGTTTATGGTCTAAATGAGTTTTTTATTAATAAACAATTTGTTAATGAGGAATCAATTTTAGTATTTGGATATTCACATTTACAATTAAGTGATTTTGAGCCAGCTATTAAACTTTTAAAGCAAGCCTGGAAGAAAATTTAACGATAAAAATTAAAAAAGGGATGGTCTGTGAAAGCGCTTTATGATAAAATTAAAAGATGTAGAGGTGGTGAACTGATGAGAATAAATGAGCATCCAATTATAGATTTTGATCATTCAAAAAAAATCCATTTTACTTATAATGGCAAATCTATGTTTGGGTATGAAGGTGATACTATTGCCGCTGCACTTTTTGATAATGGCATTAGATATTTTTCTGATAGCGTGATTTATAAACGTCCAAGGGGATTGTATTGTGCTATTGGTAATTGCGGGTCTTGTAATATGCAAGTTAATGGTGAAGATAATGTTAAAACTTGTATGACTTTATTGGAAGAAAATATGGAAGTTATTTCTGAAATCAGTGAGGATAAGGATGATTAATCGCGATTTAGTTATTGTTGGCGGTGGTCCAGCAGGTTTAAGTGCAGCTAAAATTGCAATCGACGCCGGTATGAAAGTAACTATTGTAGAGAGATTTAATCAATTAGGTGGACAATTAATAAAACAAACACATAAATTCTTTGGCTCACAGTTACAATATGCAAAAACCAGAGGTTTTGATATTGCGAATATTTTAATTGATGATTTAGCTGGTTATGATAATTTAGAAATATTATTGGACGCAACTTGTGTTGCAATGTATCCTGATAAGGTATTGACTATTTATCAAAATAATAAATATATGAAATATAAGGCGAAATCAGTTATTATTGCTACAGGTGCTTCAGAGAAATTTTTAGCCTTTGAGAATAATGATTTACCGGGAATATACGGTGCAGGGGCTGTTCAAACTTTGATGAATATTTATGGAATAAAACCTGGTAAAGAAGTTGTTATGATTGGTAGTGGAAATATTGGTTTAATTGTTTCATATCAATTAATACAAGCGGGTGTGAAGGTTAAGGCACTAGTAGAAGCTGCTTCTAAGGTTGGTGGGTATTTAGTACATGCAGCTAAGTTAAAACGCTTAGGTGTGGATATTTTACTTAATACAACAGTAAAAAAAGCTATAGGCAAAGAAAAACTAGAAAAAGTAGTTACAGTAAAATTGGATGATAATTGGCAAGAAATTGCTAATACTGAAAAAGAAATTAAAACAGATGCATTATGTATTTCTGTTGGTCTCTCACCACTGCATCAATTAATGTCAATGGCAGGAGCTAAGATGTTAGATGTTAGTGAATTAGGAGGATATGTTCCTAAGAAGTCATGTGACTATGAAACTACAATTCCTAATGTTTATGCTTGTGGTGATGTTACTGGTATTGAAGAAGCATCAAGCGCAATGGTAGAAGGTAAAATAACTGGTTTAATGGCGGTTAAACATCTTGGATTTAAGCTTGATAATATGGAAAAATTAGAAGCTGATTTAAATGATCAACTTTGTATATTACGACAAGGACCATGCGGAGAGAAAATTCGCTGTGGTTTAAAGAAAGTGGGTGAAATCTATGATTGAAAAAACTATAGTACCTGATAAAGAAACAATTAAATCTAGATTTCCCAACAAGAAAGTTTTAACACGACCAAAAGCTATAATTGAGTGTTATCAGGAGATTCCTTGTAATCCTTGTGAAACAAGTTGTCCTTTTGATGCGATAATTATTGGTGAAGATATAAATACAATTCCAAAAATTGATTATGACAAATGCACTGGCTGTGGAATTTGTGTTTATTCTTGTCCAGGGCTTGCTATTATGAATGTTATGATTAAAAATGGTAAAGCTTATTTTAAAGTTCCTTATGAACTACTTCCTTTGCCTAAGGTAGATGAAGTTTGGTTAGCTTGTAATCGCCACGGTGAAGTAATTACAAAATGTAAGATAGAACAAGTAATGCCCCCAAAAAAAACTAATTATAAAACCGCTTTAATCACTGTTTCTGTGGAACAACCATATCTTTATGAGTTTTCAACAATAAGGAGTCCTTATGAGTAAAAAAGATATTATTATTTGCAGATGTGAAGATGTATCTTTAGCAGATATCCATAAAGCTTTGGATATGGGCTATCGTGATTTTGAATCAATAAAACGGATATTAAGAGTAGGTATGGGACCTTGTCAAGGTCAAACATGTTCGAATTTGATTAAAAATGAAATTGCTAGATATAATAAAGTACATCCAGAAACTGTAAAAACTCATAAAATCAGACCACTTGTAAGTGGAGTAGTATTAAAAGATATTGCGGAGAGTAAAGATGAGTAAAGCAGAAATTGTAATTATTGGGGCAGGTATAAGTGGATTAAGCACCGCTTATAATTTAGCAAAAAAAGGCATGAAAGATATTGTAGTAGTAGACAAGTCTCATTTTTTAGCAGGAGCAACTGCAAGATGTGGGGCAGGTGTTAGACAACAATGGGCTACAAAATTAAATTGTATTTTAGCAAAAAAATCAATTGAATTTTTCTCAAAAGCTAATGAAACTTTAGAATATGAAAAGGACATAGAGTTTAAACAAGGTGGTTATTTAATTTTATCTAGTTCTAAGACAGAGGATAAACAGTTTGAAAAGAATGTAAAATTACAAAATTCTTTAGGTATTCCTTCTAAATTATTAACAAAAGCAGAAGCATTAGAAATTGTTCCACATTTAAATAAAGATAGTTTTACTAGTGCAAGTTTTTGTCATACAGATGGACATGTTAACCCGTTTTTAATGAGTGAAGCATATTTTCTGGCTGCTAAAAAACTAGGGGTAAAATTTTATTTCTTTAATGAAGTAAAAGCAATAGAATTAAAAAACAATAATATTACTAAAGTTATTACCGATAAACAAGAAATTGAAACAAATAAAGTGGTAAATGCAGCCGGTGGCTATGCAAAAGAAATTGGTCAAATGGTTGGGGTAGATATTCCAGTTTATTCTGAAAATCATGAAATATTGGTAACCGAAAGAACTAAACAGATGCTTTCACCTATGATTATGAGTTTTTCAATGAATATTTATTGCCAACAAGTTCCTCATGGTTCAATTCTAATGGGAAGAAATAATCCTGACGCTTTACATAATCATGATATTTCTTCTAGTTGGCAGTTTTTAGATGAAATGGCAAAAACAGTTAATTATATTTTGCCTGAGGTTGCTAAGGGCCGGGTTATTAGAACATGGGGTGGTTCCTATAATATTTCACCGGATTTTCAACCTATAATTTCTGATACATTGGTTGAAGGCTTCTATGTAGCTTGTGGATATTCAGGACACGGATTTATGTTTGCGCCAATTACTGGTGAACTACTTACAGAGATTATATTAAAAGAAGAGTTAGAACCTTATGCAAAAGATTTACATATTGATCGTTTTAAGAATCAGAAAAAAATTGATAAAGAACATTCAGTTGTTTAAAGAAAGGAGATTTTATGGCTATTTATAGTTACAAAACAGAAAGTTTAACAGATTTTCAGAATCCTGAAAATCGAGTTGCTTATCAAGAAGGTATTAAAAAAGTAAGAGGTTATTTAGGTGAGAAGTATCCATTAATTATTAATGGAGAGCGAGTATTTACTAAAAGAATGGTTAAATCAGTTAATCCATCAAAACACAATGAGGTTATTGGCGAGATATCTCAAGCAGGAATGGACGAAGCTAAGTTAGCGATGGAATCAGCATTAACAGCTTTTGAATATTGGAAAAAAGTGGATCCTAAGACTAGGGCTGATGTTTTATTTAAAGCAGCTAATATTTTAAAAAGAAGAAGACATGAAATTTCTGCATTAATGACTTTAGAAGCAGGTAAACCTTGGATTGAAGCTGATGCTGATACTGCAGAAGCAATTGACTTTTTGGAGTATTATGGAAGACAAATGTTAGATTTAACTAGAATTGATGATAAGGTTTTATCAAGAAGAGATATTGAACGTAATGAATATCGTTATATTCCTTTAGGAGTAGGGGCAGTTATAGCTCCATGGAATTTTCCAATGGCGATTTTAACCGGTATGACTTCAGCTGCGATAGTTTCTGGTAATGCTGTGTTATTAAAACCAGCTTCAACAACTCAAGTTATTGCATATAAGTTTATCGAAATTATGGAAGAAGCAGGATTACCTAAAGGTGTATTGAATTATGTGCCGGGTAAGGGTTCTGAAATTGGCGATTTTATTGTTAAACATCCAAAGACAAGATTTATTTCTTTTACTGGTTCTAAAGCTGTAGGAACTAGTATTTATGAAAATGCAGCTAAAGTACAAAAAGGCCAAATATGGCTTAAACGTGTAATTGCTGAAATGGGCGGAAAAGATGCGATTTTAATTGATGGCGATGTTGATATTGAATTAGCAGCTAGTTCAATTGTAACTTCTGCATTTGGTTTTTCTGGACAAAAATGTTCAGCTTGTTCACGCGCTATAATTCATGAAGATGTTTATGATGAAGTTGTGAAATTAATTAAAGAAAAAACTGAAAAGTTAACGATAGGAACTCCAGAAGATTTTTCTAATAATATGGGGCCTGTTAACGATCAAGCAGCATTTGATAAAATTACTGATTATATTGAAATAGGTAAAAAAGAAGGCAAATTATTAACCGGTGGCACCGGTTCTGATAAGGAAGGTTATTTTATTAAACCAACAGTGTTTATTGATCTTTTACCAGATGCTAGAATCATGCAAGAAGAAATTTTTGGACCTGTACTTGCAGTTTCTAAGGTTAAATCTTTTGAAGAAGGTTTAGAGGTTGTTAATAATACTGAATATGGTTTAACTGGATCTTGTATATCTAATAATCGTGTGCATTTAGAAATAGCAAGAGAAGATTTCCATGTTGGTAATTTATATTTAAATCGTAAATGTACTGGAGCTATTGTTGGTTATCAACCATTTGGCGGCTTTAATATGAGTGGTACTGATTCTAAAGCAGGTGGACCTGATTATTTAATCTTACATATGCAAGGAAAATCTATAACTGAACAATTATAAATATAAGCATAAAAAGCACTTCTACAAATTGTAGAAGTGTTTTTTTAAGTCATATCTTTTGAATTCGAAATAAATTTGTGAGATAATGGATACAGAAAAGGAGTTGATTTAGATGAAAAAAACTTATAAAGCAACTGTAAAGAAATTAAAAGAAGGCTTTCAAGTAGAGGCAGAAGCTAATGGGTTTAAAATATTATTTGACGAACCTGAAAATATGGGTGGAACAAATAAAGGTATGAACCCTATGAGTGCTGCACTTTCAGTTATGGGTGCTTGCCAAACTGTGGTAGCGTTTATGTTCGCAAAACAAAAAGGAATCGATTTAAAAGATTTTTATGTTGAAATAGAAGGCGATATGGATATGAGTGCATTAATGAAACAAACCGGTGATAGAACTGGTTTTAAAGAAATACGTTATAAAATGCATTTTGATTCAGACTCAAGTGAAGAAGAATTACATGATTTTTCTAATTTTATTGAGCAAAATTGTCCTGTAAGTGATACTTTTAGACAAGGAACAAATTTAATCAACCAAGGAATTGTAAAGGAGTAAGAAAAAATGAATTTTATTGATAAGTTAAAAATTAGAAGATCAAATTATAATATTACTAATAAAATAAATTTAAGTGATAATGAATTAGCAGAATATTTGGAGGAAATTTTAATAAATACGCCTTCAGCATTTAATTCACAAAGTCAAAGAATGGCACTTTTATTAAATGATAAACATAAACTATTTTGGGATAAACTATTAGAAATAATGAAAGGAATTGTTCCTAAAGAGCAGTTTGAAAAAACTAAAACAAAAATTTTAGGTTTTAAATCTGGTTATGGTACTATTTTGTTTTTTGATGACAGTGAAACAACTGATAAGTTAATGGAAAAATTTCCTTTATATAAAGACAATTTTAAAAAATGGTCAATCGAACAAAACGGAATGTTACAAGGAAATGTTTGGGTTGGCTTAAGAGACAAAGAAATTGG
Organism: Bacilli bacterium; assembly: GCA_018399755.1. Lineage (GTDB taxonomy): Bacteria > Bacillota_I > Bacilli_A > Izemoplasmatales > Hujiaoplasmataceae > Hujiaoplasma. The sequence goes on along the minus strand of JAGYOE010000010.1, from coordinate 11,203 downwards.
TGCTTCATTTGCAACATTATAATGAGTTGATTGAGAAATTTGTTAAAGAGACTTATGACATTCCTGAAAAATGGGGCTAGAGGCACAAATGCCTTTTGGTAGTATTGTGGATCCTGCCAGTGAAAAAGAACATATGGAATTAAGTAAAAGATTTATGGTGATTAAATAAACCATCATATTATATAAAAATCCTTAGTTTTTCTAAGGATTTTTGTTTACTTTAAGTGATAAATTTACTTAAATGGATGGTATTTTAAAGGAAAAGGGTATAATATAAGCAGGTGATAAACATGTGTGGACGTTTTACAATCACTAAAGATAAAAATGAAGTTTTGTATTTTACAAACACATTTTAATATTTCAAGTATTGAAGACGTAAACTTCCCAAATATAATATTGGACCTGGACAAGATGTTTTAGCAATCATTTTGATGGTAGAAAAATACCGGGGCAGGTTGATTCATAAGGATTATAAGTAAAGATCAAAGGACATTATAACCAAGTGATAAATGCTAGAAGTGAGACTGTACATGAGAAGTATTCTTTTAAAAAGGCTTTTTAAAGAATCGTTGTTTAATTTTATCTGATGGTTTATGGATAGGATCAAGAAAACAAACAACCTATGTATTTTTAAAGTCAAATGACATAATATGTATGCTGGTTTATGATCATTTTCAAATTGATGACCAAAAGAAATTTGATTTCCTTTGATTTTGACGACTGAAGGTAACCAATTATTAAATAGCACCATCATAGAATGCCAGTAATTTTTAATGTGGATAAGCAAAGGCGTTTTAAGAAGACAGTATGGGCAGTCTTCAATCAGCAACAGCCTTGGCCATCTGAGGAGATGGTTTATATCCTGTTGATAATTAGTCAATAAAATGACTAATGGTTCAATAGAACTTATAAAAAAAAACGACTAAAGATTGAGTCGTTTCAATTCTAACAGTATGTTCTACTTGTATCGAACTTCATCGATTTTTTGAATCCATTTTTGTTAAATACTTGTCATGTTTTAAATTATCCGAAAGTAATTAATTTGTTGCCTTTTGTTAGGAAAATATTTTTCATTTTATCATAAATATATTTTCCATTTAAGTCGATTGGGGAATAACATAATCCAATTCAACTTTAGTGTGTCCTCGTCATATTTGTTAGCGACAAATATTCCTACTGGCATAATGTCTCTTAGTATATAGAAGTTGTATTCAGAATTTTTGAAATCAACATCTATATGATCGTAAATTTTCAACATATCTTCTTTGTTATGTTCCATAAAATAATCAATGTATTCATTGTTTTGTTGGATTTTAGAATATTAAAGTATGTTGAGAAATTGTAAATCTTAAATAAATAATAGACATTAGCAATACATTTTGTGAATAAGTTTAATACAGCAACAGGATATGTATCTGTTAAAATTGCATAAACAACAAATGTTGTTGATCCAAATAAATTTATCCATCTTAATTTCTTTATTGATGACATAATCAATGAAATTAATATTAATACTAGGCTGTATAACCTATGGCTTCAATCCACCATTCATAATATCCACTCCTTTTTTAGCCTGATAACCTTAGATATTATATGTAAAATAAAAATAATAATGAAACAATTACTTTGTATTATAAATAAATTTTTGGAGGTTTTCACTATGGGTCATTTTATTAAAAACAAACAACCCTTATTAGACAAGTTTGGGCGTTTATCAGAGCCTGGTTATTCTACTAAAGAAATCTTTGGTATAACCCGGAAATGATTTCTACTGATCAAATGGCGGATAAAGAATGGGATTATTACGCAATATTGTAAAGACTATGGATAAGGCTTTACAGGTGGCTGATTTAGGATATTTGGGACTTATTAGTGCTTAATTTTTTTAATTTTAAAAAGATAAGACTCAAAAATAAGACGAAAAAAGATTCTTTTCCTTTTGGTAGATAAAATTGCCTAATTCTATTCATGAGAGGTGATGACACATTAATTTTATTTGAAAAGGATGTTTTTTTTTAATATTCATTGTATAATAATAAAAGGGGATTATATGTGTGGTAGATATACAATTGTAAAAACTAAAAATGAAGTATTAGCTTATTTGAACAGTAATTTCAATATTAAAAGTATTGATGATTTATCTTTGCCTAGATATAATATTAGTCCTTCACAATCGCATTTAACAATTATTAGGGTAGAAGATTCTTTTAAAGCAGGAATGATTAATTGGAATTATAAAATAAACTATCAAGGTAAATTAAAACAAGTGATAAATGCAAGAAGTGAAACAGTGAATAAGTTATATTCTTTTAGAGATGCATTTAAAACAAAGCGTTGTTTAATTTTAGCTGATAGTTTTTATGAGTGGGATAGAGAGACTAAACAACCTTATAGATTTATCTTAGAGGATAGGAAACTCTATCTCTATGCGGGCATTTATGATTCATATAGAGAAAATAATAAGAAAAAATATGGGGCTTTAATCCTTACTACAAACGCTAATGAACTTGTTAACAAACATCATCAAAGGATGCCAGTTATCTTAGATTTAGAAGCAGCTAAGGACTATCTAAACTATTCTTTAAGTCCTGAAGAAATAACTAATCTTTTAAAACCTTATCCAGCAGAGTTAATGGCGAAATATCCTGTCAGCAAAGAAGTTAATAGCCCTAGAAATGATAATGCTAGTTTAATAAAAAAAACGACTAAAAATTAGTCGTTTAGTTCAAGAATATAAGTGCTACTAGAATCTGATTCACTTACTTTAAAAAAGCCCATTTTTATTAAGTATTTTTCATGTTTTTCATTATCCGCAAAGGTAATTAATTTTGTATAGCCTTTATCTAAGAAAATATCTTTATTTCTTTCATAAATATATTTTCCTGCTTTAAAGTCACGATAACTAGGAATAACATAGTCTAATTCGACTTTTAGAGTTTTATTATCATATTTATTTGCGATAAAGACTCCAACAGGCATAATGTTTCTAAGAATATAAAAACTATACTCAGAATCACGATAGTTTATATCAATATTATCATAGATTTTTTCCATATCCTCTTTATTGTGTTCAATAAAGTATTCGATATATTCATTATTTTTTTGTATTTTTAAGATATTAAAATATGATTTTGAATTATATATTTTTGATAAATAGTAGATATTGGCTATAACAGTAAATATATTTAAGATAGCTATTGGATAAGCTTTAATTATTATTGCATAAACAAAGAAAGTTCCTGAACCAAATAGATTGATCCAACGAAGTTTTTTTGTTGAAGACATAATTAAAGAAATCAATACTAAAACAGCTGCTAAATATCCTAGCATTTCAATTAGTATTTTACCGTCTATATTCATTATTATCACTCCTATTAAACCTATGATATTATAACATAATAAAAAAAAATTAAAACCGATTTATCTTGGTAAATTAATATATTGATATTTTTAAATTGTTTGGAGGTATTTTATGAACCATTTGGTAAAAAACAAGCGTCCTTTATTGGATAAGTTTGGTAGATTAAATGAACCGGGCTATGCTTTTACAGAAATTTTTGAGTATAATCCTGAAATGATTTCAGCTAGTAAATGGCGGATAAAAGAGTGGGATTATTATGCTATTCTTTCTAAAGATTATTCTTTGAGTTTTACGATAGCTGATTTAGGTTATTTAGGGTTGATTAAAGTAAGTTTTTTTGATTTTTTACTGGGCAAAGAATATACTAAGGAGAAGAAAGTATTATTTCCGTTTGGTAAACTAAATTTACCTAAATCAATTAATTCAGGTGATGTTTCTTTTAAGAAGAAAGGTTTTAATCTTCGCTTTTTAAATGAAGATAATCGACGCCGTTTAATTGTTGAAGTTAATAATCTATTTAAGCGTAAAAATTTACGAGTAGATTTATCATTACAAAAACTTGATTCAGATCATTTAACAATAGCTACACCTTGGAAGGATAATCCTAAAGCTTTTTATTATAATCAAAAGCTTAATTGTATGCCAGTTAGTGGTAAGGTTTATTTTGATGGAGAAGAATATAACTATTCTCCAGAAAAAGATTTTGCTATACTTGATTGGGGTAGAGGTGTATGGACTTATAAAAATACCTGGTATTGGTCTAATGGTTGTGGTGTTATTGATGGTAAACGCTTTGGCTTTAATTTTGGTTATGGTTTTGGCGACAACTCAAAAGCAACTGAAAATATGTTGTTTTATGATGGAAAAGGCTATAAATTAAAAGATGTTGAATTCACCTTAAATAAATTTGATTATTTAGATACTTGGACTATTAAATCAAAGGATAAAAGTGTTGATTTAAAAATGACTCCGATTTATGATAGAAAAGATAATACTAACCTTTTAGTTATTAAAAATCTTGGACATCAAGTTTTTGGTAGATTTAATGGTAGGGTTAAACTTGGTAAAGAAACTTTAGAAGTAAAAGATATTTTAGGATTTGCTGAGGTTATTACTAATCATTATTAAATTTTAAGGTTGTTTTAATATAATTAATTGATATAATTAAATAAATGATTTTTATACGAGGAGAATAATTATGAAAAATATTGCGATTATTGGTGGTGGCTCTTGGGGGTCAGCACTAGCCAATTTATTGGTTGATAATAATAAAAATGTTATAATTTATGATAATGATAAAGCGACAATTGATGAAATAAATCAATTTCATACAAATAAAAGTAAATTAAACGAAGCAAAGCTTAATAAGGAAATAGTTGCGAGTAATGATCTAACAAAAGTACTTAACCATTCTAAAATAATAGTTTTAGCTGTACCAACTTCAGTCACAAGAATTGTTTTAGAAGATATAAGACAGGTTTTAACTGAAGAAAAGATATTTTGTAATGTGGCTAAAGGGTTAGAGTTAAAGACAAATAAAAGAGTTTCTGAAATTGTATATGATGTAATAGATAAGGATTTGATTAGTGGGTTTGTATCTTTATCCGGTCCTTCGCACGCTGAAGAAGTTGTGGTTAGAAAATTAACTTCGATAGTTGCGGCTAGTGAAAATATAAACCATGCTAAACTAATTCAAGAAATCTTTAGTAATACTGATTATTTTAGGGTTTATACATCAACTGATTTAATTGGTGCTGAATTAGGTGGCTCTTTAAAGAATATTTATGCAATTGCTTCGGGTATGTTAGATGGTTTAGGTTATGGTATTAATGCTAAATCGGCTTTAATAACTCGTGGTTTAATTGAAATGAAGCGAATAGCTATCAAGTTAGGCGCACAAGAAGAGACCTTAAATGGTTTGGTTGGTGTTGGTGATTTAATTGTAACTTGTATGTCTAGATTTTCGCGAAATTATAGTGCTGGTTTATTAATCGGCGAGGGCGATGACTTAAAAACTTCGCTTAGTAAAATGACTATGGTTGTCGAAGGAGTTAAGACGTGTAAAACAGCTTATTTTCTTGCGAGAGAATTAAAAATACAAACGCCGATAATCGATGCGGTTTACAATGTTTTATTTAGGGAAATAGAACCCAAAATAGAAATTGCAAAATTGATGGCAAGGGATTTAAAAAGCGAACAATAAACTTTATTTAAATGGCTAATTAGTCTATAATTTAGCCATTTTTATTTTTGTAAAATTAAAATTAATTTTTTTAAATTTAATAATATTTTTTATAATGATTATTTTCTATTTATTAGATAATTTGCTGTTGGAATTTATAAGCAAAAATGATATAATTGTTTTGTAAGCGTTTTCCAACTTTGGAAAAACTTATTTTATGTAAAGGTAGAAAGGAGAGGGTCAAATATTAGTAAATATTTGATTTTATAATTTATGAAGCGAATTACGTTTTTGACTGGATACTATGGTTCTGGTAAAACAGAACTTGCAATAAATCTCGCTATACAAAACCAAGTAGATTTTGTGGTTGATTTAGATATAATAAATCCTTATTTTCGTTCTCGAGAATTAGAAGAGTTATTAAATGAAAAGGGTATTGAGATTATTTCTAGTGATATGGATTCAAAGATGCATTTAGATATGCCTTTTATTTCGAAAAAAATCTATCAACCAATTAATAATACAACCAAACGAGCAGTTTATGATTTAGGTGGCAATGATCAAGGTGCTAAATTATTAAGGCAGTTTGATGATTATCATGATGAAGAGTATGATTTATTATTAGTTGTTAATATCTTTAGAACTGAAACAGATAATGCTGATAAAATTATTCAGTTAATTAATAAGATTGAAGGAATAAGCGGTTTTAAAGTTACAGGGTTAATTAATAACTCTAATTTATTGAAAGATACTACTATCGATGATGTTTTACAAGGTGAAAAAGTTTTACAAACTGTTAGTAAGAAACTAGGTTTGGATATTATCTTTACTAGTATTTGGGAAGATATTGTTATTGATGATAATTTAAATGTTTCTGGCGAAGCATTAAAATTGAAATTATATTTCAGAAAAAATTGGTTTTAGGAGGAAAAAAATATGCCAAAAGGAAAATTAACATTTGACCATGAAAGGTGTAAAGGTTGTGGTTTATGCGTGGAGTATTGCCCACAAAAAATTCTTTACCAAGACAAAAAAACATTAAATGATTCAGGTTATAACATTGTTAGTGTAAGTGAGCCAGATAAGTGTATTGGTTGTGCATTTTGTGCAATGATGTGTCCTGATTCAGTAATTAAAGTAGAGGTGGATAAATAATGGCAAAGGTATTGATGAAAGGTAATGAAGCAATTGCTTTAGCCGCAATTAAAGGTGGAGTGGATGCTTTTTATGGGTATCCAATTACACCACAAAATGAAGTTCCTGAATACTTATCAAAGCATTTATTAGCTAATGGTAAAGTGTTTTTACAAGCAGAATCAGAAGTGGCTGCGATTAATATGGTTTATGGAGCTGCTGGAGCTGGAAAAAGAGTTATGACTTCAAGTTCAAGCCCAGGAATCGCATTGAAACAAGAAGGTATTTCTTATATAGCCGCAGCTGAATTGCCATGTGTAATTGTATCAGTTATGAGAGGTGGACCTGGTTTAGGTGGAATTCAACCTTCACAAGCTGATTATTATCAAGCAACTAGAGGTGGGGGAAATGGCGATTATCAATTAATCGTTTATGCTCCTGAAAGTATTCAAGAAACAATAGATATAATGAAAGAATCATTCGATATTGCTGATTATTATCGCAATCCAGTAATGGTTTTGGTTGATGGATTAATTGGTCAAATGATGGAATCAGTTGATTTTGATAAACCTGTTAAGGAAAGATTTTTACCAGAAAAAGATTGGGCAACAAATGGAACAATGAATCATCCTGGTAAAAGAAATATAGCAAATAGTTTACAAATTGATCCTAAAGCACTTGAACAACACAATATTCATTTACAAGAAAAATATAATACTGTTAAAAAGAATGAAGTTCGTTATGAGTTAATCAACTTTGATGATCCTGAATATGTGATAGTTGCATATGGGACAATGGCAAGAATTTGTCGCAGTGCAATTGAATTACTTGAAAAAGAAGGTATAAGTGTTGGTATGATTAGACCGATTTCTTTATTTCCATATCCTAAAGAAGCTTTCGCGAAAATACCTGATAAAGCAAAAGGCATTTTAACTTGTGAATTAAGTCAAGGGCAGATGTTAGATGATGTTTTAATCGCAAATAATGGCAAACATAAAGTTGGTTTCTTTGGAAGAAGTGGTGGAATGTTGCCAGATCCTGAAGAAATTGTTGAAGCGATAAAGAATTTTAATGAAAGAGTGGTGAAATAAGATGACTGTTAAATATGAAAAAACAAAAGGTTTAACTGACAAACCACTTTCTTATTGTCCTGGATGTACTCATGGTATAGTTCATAAATTAGTTGGAGAAAGTTTAGTAGAATTAGATATCTTAGATAGAGCAATTGCAATTGCTTCAGTAGGTTGTTCAGTGTTTTCTTATCAATTCTTTAATTGTGATGCTCAACAAGCTCCACATGGTAGAGCTTGTGCAGAAGCTACTGGAATAAAACGTGTTTTACCAGATAATATTGTTTTTACTTATCAAGGCGATGGAGATTTAGCATCAATAGGTATAGCAGAAACTATTCATGCAGCGAATCGCGGTGAAAATATTACTGTTATATTTATTAATAATGCAATTTATGGAATGACTGGTGGTCAAATGGCCCCAACTTCATTAATTGGTCAAAAAACTACTACATCTCAAGATGGTAGAAATCAAGCTGATCATGGTAATCCAATTAAAATTAGTGAAATGTTTAAAACAATTGAAGGTGTTGCTTATTTAGAAAGAGTAGCTGTTAATAATCCTAAAAATGTTATTAGAGCAAAAAAAGCGATTAAAAAAGCTTTTAAATATCAAAAAGAAAAACGCGGGTTTACAATGATTGAAGTTCTTTCTAGTTGTCCTGTTAATTGGGGTATGAAACCAGTTGATGCGCTTAAATGGATTGAATCAGATATGATTCCAAATTATCCTTTAGGAGTATTTAAAGATAAGGGGGCAGACGATGAAAAAAACTAGTAATGTAAAAGTAGCTGGATTTGGTGGCCAAGGAGTTATGATGTTTGGTCAAGTATTAGCTTATTCTGCGACTAAAGATGAATTATTTGGTTTATGGTTTCCTTCTTATGGACCAGAAACAAGAGGTGGAACAGCTAATTGTTCAGTAATTGTTTCTGATAAACAAATAAATTCACCAGTATTTAAAAACGCTGATCATTTAGTAGCTTTTAATTTACCATCATTAGAAAAATTTAGAACTAAGGTTGAAAAGGATGGATTAATTCTTTATAACGGTTCTTTAATAAAAGATGATGTTAAAGAAGATAACATATTATGTATTGGTGTTCCAGTAAATGATATTGCCAATGATTTAGGTAATGTAAGAGTTGCTAATATGGTAATGATGGGAGCTTATTTAGAATTAACTAAGTTATTTTCTGATGAAACTATTGAAGCGATAATTAAGAAATTTTTAGGTGAAAGAAAAGCTGATTTATTAGATATAAATATGAAAGCAATAGAAAAAGGAAAAGCTTTTATAAAGGATTTAGGAGTTAATTATGCTTAAGTCAGTTGCAGAACTTGCTAAGCTGGCTAAAAAAGTCAATCGCAAAAAAATGGCGGTTGTCTTTGCTCATGATGCACATGTAATTGAATCAGTTGGGAAAGCTGCAGCTAAAGGTTTTGTTGAGCCAATTTTAATTGGCGATGAACAAATAATAAATGAATTAGTTACTGAATATAAGTTGAAGAAACCATATTCAATAATCAATGAGTTAGATCCTAGTAAAGCTAGCTTAATTGCTATGAATCTAGTAAATGAAAATAAATGTGACATATTAATGAAAGGTTTAATAGATACTAAAATTATCTTAAAAGAAGTTGTTAACTCTGAAACAGGAATTAAAAAGAAAAACTTATTAAGTCATGTTGGAGTTGTATCACTTCCTACTTATGATAAAGTTTTGTTTGCGACTGATGGGGCAATGAATATTAGCCCTGATTATAAACAAAAGATTGAAATTTTAGAAGCTGCAGTTGATTTAGCTAAATCTTTAGGTTATAAACTTCCTAAAGTTGGTTTGGTTTCAGCTGTAGAAAAAGTTAATCCTAAAATAGAATCAACTGTAGACGCTAAAAAGATTGTTGAATATTATCAAGATAAAGAGATTGATTTTATGGTTGATGGACCTTTTGCAGTTGATAATTTAGTCTCTTTTGAAAGTGTAAGACAAAAAAATATTCAATCTACTGTAGCAGGTGATTGTGATATATTAGTTTTTCCAAACTTAGATGGAGGAAATATTTTTTATAAAACTTGTATGTTTTTAGCTAACGGAAAGTCAGCTGGTATTATCCTTGGGGCAAAAGTGCCAATTGTATTAACTTCACGAGCTGATACTGCTGAATCTAAGTTGAATTCAATTATTTTATCGGTGGTGAATGCAGATGGATTATCTGATTCTAGTAATTAATCCTGGTTCTACTTCGACTAAAGTAGCAATTTATTTAAACGAAAAACAAATTATTGAACAAACCTTACGTCATGATGTAGATGAATTAAAACATTTTAAGACAATTATAGATCAAACAGATTTTCGTAGAGAAATTATTTTAGACTTTATCAAAGAACACGATTATAAATTAGAAGATTTTGATGTATTTGTTGGCCGTGGTGGTATGATGAAACCACTTAAAAATGGGGGAACGTATTTAGTTACTAAGGATATGTTACGCGATTTAAAATCTGGTGAATATGGATATCATGCTTCAAATTTAGGCGCAATATTAGCTAATAGTTTTGCGAGTGTTAAGAAACGTCCTGCTTATATTGTTAATCCAGTTTGTATTGATGAGTTTGAAGATATTTCAAGAATTAGCGGACAAAAATTAATATCTCGAAGATCTTTATTTCATGCCTTAAACCATAAAGCAATTGCTAGAAGATATGCTAATGAGATAAATAAGGATTATTACGATATAAATGTTATTGTTGCCCATTTGGGTGGCGGTATTAGTGTCGGTTTACATAAAGCTGGAAGAGTAGTTGATTGTAATAATGCTCTTGGAGGAGATGGCCCTTTTTCTCCAGAAAGAACTGGGACTATTCCAACTTATCCTTTAGTTGATATTTGCTTTTCAGGTAAATATACTAAAGATGAAGTTAAAAAGCTTTTGGTTGGTAAAGGCGGTTTGGTTTCATATTTAAAAACTAATGACGCTAGAGAAATAGAAAAAATGGTTCTTGATGGCGATAAATATGCTAAACTTCATTATGAAGCAATGGCTTATAATGTTGTAAAAGAAATTGGTTCATTGTATTTTGCTAACGGTGGCAATATTGATGCAGTATTAATTACAGGTGGTATTGCTTATAGTGATTACTTTATTGATTTTATAAAACAAAGAGTAGAGCAAATTGCTAAAGTAAAAGTATATCCTGGTGAAGATGAGATGCGTGCATTAGCTGAAGGCGCGATGAGAGTATTGACAAAAAAAGAAAAATCACAAGTATATTAAGCACTTTTTATAAGTGCTTTTTTATTTTTTATGTAATTTTTTGTTGTAATAAGCTATAATGAAGTTAGCATAAACAAAAAATTTCTATATCTTTGGGAAAGAGGATATGATAAATGAGTTATTATATTAAGAAAATGAAAAGTTTTATTGAAGGTATTAAACTCACTCATAAGCTT
>JAGYOE010000001.1 GCA_018399755.1 Bacilli bacterium | reverse complement strand
TGCTTCTGCACTTAGAATCATACCTTCGCTTAAAACACCTCTTAGTTTAACTGGTTTTAAGTTACGAACTACTAATACATTTTTATTTACTAAATTATCTGGATTATAAAATTTAGCTATCCCTGAAACGATTGATCTAACTTTATCTCCAGTATCAACCGCAAAAACCAAAAGTTTATCTGCGTTTTCATGGTGTTTTGCTGAGATTATTTTCCCTACTACAATATCAAGTTTAGTGAAATCATTAAACTCAATTTCAGGTTTTATATTTACTGATTCCTTTTGATCTATTTTTTTAGTTTTTGAAATATTGTTTTCCATCATTTCTCTAATTTTTTTACTCTCTTTTTCTACATCTAACCTAGGAAAAAGGTGGCTAGTTTTTTTAGCAACTTTATACTTTGCTTTTCTTCCGAAATCATAAGCATTAAAATCTTTATTTTCTGATTCCACATTTAAGTAATTAAAAACTTTATCAGTAGTATCTATTAAAACAGGAATATAAAGAATAGTTATTAAGCGGATGCTTTCAAGCAAATGAAACATTACAGACTCTAAGACATCGGTTAAACTCTTATCTTTGGCCAATTCCCATGGAAATGTATCATCTATTAATTTGTTAGTGCGTTTAACTAATGAACTAACCTCTGATAAAGCCTCAGCTATTTTAAATTCATCCATCAATTTTCTATATTTGATATAAGTTTTATTAGTTTTATCTCTTAACTCAGCTTCAAACTTATTATATTTATGATTATGTGGCTTATTTTCTACTTCGCCATCAAAGTATTTATTAACCATAGATATTGTTCTAGATACTAAATTTCCATAGTCATTAGCTAAGTCAGTATTAATCCTTTTAACATAATATTCAGGTGTAAATTCACCATCATGTCCGTAACTTAACTCTCTAACTATATAATATCTAAATGCATCCAAACTATATTTATCAACTAGTTGTTCTGGATAAATAACATTTCCTTTTGACTTAGATATTTTTCCTGATTTCATTAAGTACCAACCATGAGCAAATAAACGGAATTTAATTGGCAAATCTAAAGCCATTAAAATAATCGGCCAATAAATTGCATGGAATCTTAATATATCCTTACCAATAATATGTACTACTTCATCGCCATTAACCCAATATTTTTGAAATAAGCTATCATCTTTAGAGTTATATCCTAATGAAGTAATATAATTACTTAAAGCATCTATCCAAACATAAACTACATGTTTGGGATTACTTTTAACTTTTACTCCCCAATCAAAAGCAGTTCGAGAAACTGATAAATCGTTTAATCCTGATTTAATAAACTGAACCACTTCATTTTTCCTTGATTCAGGAAAGATAAAATTAGGATTATCTTCAATATATTTTAATAGCCTCTCAGAATATTTTGAGAGTTTAAACAAATAGGTTTCTTCTTTTAAAATCTTTGTTTTTGAACCACAATCAGGACAAATTGACCCATCAATTAACTGTGTTTCCGTTAAATAGGCTTCACATGATGTACAGTAATGTCCAGAGTATTCTCCTAAATAAATATCACCTTTGTCTAATAGTTTTTCAAATATTTTTTGTACAACAATTTCGTGACGTTTTTCAGTTGTTCTTATAAAGTCATCATTATCTATTTTTAAATAATCCCATAATTCTTGGGTTTGTTCAGCCATATAATCAACATGCTTTTGTGGAGTTATTTGCTTTTTTTCTGCAGTTTCGGCTATTTTTTGTCCATGTTCATCATTACCAGTTAAAAAGCGAGTATCATAACCCTGTAATTTTTTATATCGTTTTAAACTATCACATAAACAGGTAGTATATGATGAACCAATATGATATTTAGAATTAGGATAGTATATTGGAGTTGTTATATAAAATGTTTTCAATTTAATCACCTCGTAAGTTAATAATATAGTTTATTTTTAAACGATTCAAGTACGTCTTTGCCATTAATCGTTTTAATTATTTCAAACACAAAATCATATATTGCACCAGCACTAATAGCGGTTATAAATCTGCCATCGCTTATTGCTTTTTGGTTAACTCTTATTGCTTTTCCCATATTTTCTTCTGTGCCAGGAAACGAAATATATTTTTTGTTATCTAATAAGTGCATCATTCCAAAGACAGTTGGTGCTGCACAGATTGCCATCATCCATTTTTCTTTATCATTAAAATCTTTAACGATAGTTTTAACAGTTTCTTCTTCTCTTAAAGTAAAGGCAGCTTTACCTCCAGGAATAAATAATCCATCATAATTATTTGAAGTTAACTCTTTCATAGGTAATAACTCGGTAACTACAGTTTTATATGCACCAGTCACTTTCTTTTTATTATATACACTATAAAAATCAACTTCAAATCCTGCCCTTCTTAAAAGCGCAGCTGATCCTAATGCTTCAACATCTTCAAAACCATCAGCTAATAAACATGCAAATTTCATAAAAATTCACTCCTTGATTTTTGCATTTAAATAATCTTGATAAATTTTATTTTTTGGTATTTTAGTCATTTGTGAAACTTTTTTCATTGCTTCTGTTTTTCTTAAACCCTGATCAATAAAATAATCTACTTGTTCAACTATTGTTAAATTGCTATTAATTAAGTCTTCATTATAACCTTCTACAACCAAAACTAATTCACCTTTTAAATTTGGCAAATCACTGAATTCAGATAAATTACCCCTAATAATCTCTTCATAGGTTTTTGAAATTTCTCTTATAAGCGAAAATTTTCTATCCCCTAAAACACTAAATAGATTATTTAATGTATCATTAATTCTATGAATTGATTCATAAAAAACGAGAGTTTCAGAATAATATTTAAGTTTTTCGATAGTTTCTATACGTTTATTTTTTTTATGATCTAAAAAACCTAAAAAAATAAACGGTTGTGTTTTTAATCCTGACATAACCAATCCAGGTAATAATGCATTACTACCAGGTAGGGCAACTAGATTAAAATCAAGCACACTAAGTTTTCTAATCAATTTATACCCAGGATCAGAAATCAAAGGCATTCCCGCATCACTAACTAAACCAATGTTTAATCCATTTTGTAATTTTTTAATAATTTCAGAAATTTTACTATCTTCATTAAAATCATGAAAGGATTCTAAATGTGTCTTAATATCATAATGAGAAAATAATTTTCTAGTAACTCTGGTATCTTCAGCTAAAACTAAGTCAACTTCTTTTAATACTCTAATTGCTCTATAAGTCATATCCTCAAGATTGCCTATTGGCGTAGGTATTATATAAAAAGTTGGATTGTCATTATTATAATTTTGTTTTTTTATCATAATTTTCATCTCCTAGATGAAAAATATCTAATATTTCTTTAGTATATTCTTTGTTTTTATTATAAATATATAAAGGCTCTTCTATTTCTAAAGAACCAGTTGATCCATTTAATCTAGCCTCAATCAATAACATTTTTGCGGGTTTATTTGGTTTAGTATAAACAAACTTTAATCTTTTTACCACAAAATTATTATTATGTAATTTAATAATAATTTCATCTAATCTTTCAACCCGATGAATGAAATAAAACATACCGCCATTTGCTAATAATCTTTTTGTTGCAATAAATATATCATCTAGATTTATTAAAACTTCATGTCTAGCAATTGTAAGTGCTTCATTATCATTTTGATTATTAATATTTTTTGTTTTATAAAAAGGCGGATTAGAAATTACTATATCAAAACTATTAGTTTCAAAATTTTTATATACGTTTTTAATATCGTCATTAATAAATTTGACTTGATTATCAAGTTTATTAATTATTGTAGATTTATTTGCCAATTCGATAACTTCTTTTTGAATATCTACTCCATAAATTAATGCCTTGGTTTTTAAGGTTAAATAAAAAGCCACTGCTCCTAAACCAGAACCTAAATCAATTATTCTTTTTGTTCTTTTATTAACCTTAACAAAATCCCCTAATAACAAAGCATCAATGGAAAATTTAAATAAGTTATCTTTTTGTAGTATTTTTAACCCGTCATAGGCTAAAAGGTCGTGCTTATAAACCTTCGACATTTTAGTCCTCAAGATTTAATAATTCAGGGTCTAAATCAACATCTTCTTTATTGGTTGAAACATTATCGATATGATAAGTTTTTGTATCATCAGCTAGTTTAACTGTTACACTTTGTTCAGCATAATTTATTTTTATAACTTTACCCTTGCCATCAACGGTGTAAACAGTTGAATCTACATTAGGGGTTTCTGCTTTAAAATTTTTATAATTTTCATTCTCATATCTAATACAACATAATAATTTACCGCATAAGCCAGAAATATTAGCTGGATTTAATGAAAGATTTTGTGTTTTTGCCATTTTAATTGTTACTGGTTCAAACTCTCTTAAAAAAGAAGTACAACAAGTTTGTCTTCCGCAAGGACCAATTCCGCCAATAACTTTAGCTCCATCCCTAGCTCCGACTTGTCTTAATTCTATTCTAACGTGAAATTCATTCGCTAAATCTTTAACTAACTCACGAAAATCTACTCTACCTTCAGCTGTAAAATAGATAATAAGTTTTGATTTATCCAAAGTGTATTCGGAATTCAATAACTTCATATCTAACTCATGTTTTTTTACTAGTTTTTCGGTAATATCCATTACTTTTGGCTGTTCAGCCATATTGTCTTTAAATTTTTGAATATCTTCAGCTGTAGCTAACCGCAAAACGGGTTTTAAGGGCGATACTATCTCTTCATCAGATATCTGAATTATATCTGAGATAACTTCACCTAATTCATAGCCTCTTACTGTTTCAACTACAACATAGTCATTTTGTTTTAGTTCTAAATCATTTGCTTCAAAATAATATTTTTTACCTAAATAATTAAATTGAATCGCGACTACTGTGTGTTGCATGTTTATAACCTCTTTCTAAATTCATAAGTAATTTATTAAATGCTAATTTTAAATTAATATTATATTTTAATCTAATCGATAATTCTAACATATTTTTTAGAGTTTTTTCTGCTAGTTTTATATCAATTTTACTTGCTAATTTATTTATTGTTTGTTGTTGATTAATAAAACACATATCTTTATTGTTTAACTTAAACTGAAGAATGTCTTTTTGAAAAATAATCATTAATTCAAGGAAAAATTTTGCTTTATCATTGTCTGATAGTACTTGTTTATTTTTTTCTAAAAATGTTATAACAGCTGATTCTTTATCTGCTAATAATGCATTATATATTGCTATAACCAAATCAATAATTTCTATCATATCTTCATCTGTAGCGATTATTTTTGCCGCATCTAAATTAGATGTATACTGACTAACTGGATTGGCATAAGAACTCTTGATATTAAGTTTCTTTAGTTCATCTCTTATTAAACTTCTATCTAATTCTTTAAAATGGATTGACTCTGCACGCGACTTTATTGTTGGTATAAGTGAGTTATAATTTTCAGTAATCAATATTTGATAGATGTCATCCCCGGGCTCTTCCATCGTTTTTAGAAGGGAATTAGCTGAAGATAAATTAAATTTATCTGCTTGATAAATTATATTAATTCTTGGAGAGTCTTCTAAAGCTGTTTTAGAGTATTCTTCGATTAAATCTTGTACTTGCTCTTTTTTTATAAACTTCCCATCTGGTTTAATAGTAATTATATTGGGATGAATGTCTTTATTAATTCTTTGACAATTATTACATTCATTACAAGGGTTTAAATTATCATCTAAGTTTTTGCATAGTAAAGTTTTTGCGAAAAAGTGAGCAATTTCTCCTTTTTTTGTTCCTTTATCGCCTTCAAATATATATGCATGATTAACTCTATTTAATTGAATATGGTTTTTTAATAATCTAGCAGCTATTGCTTGTTCTTTTGCAATATCTTCCCATGATTGATAAGCCATATTTCACCTCTGTTTTTTTATTAATAATAATTTACTCAAATAATTTTATCAATTAATTCAATAGTTTCCTTAGTTACTTCATCAAGACAATTCTCTCCATTTACTTTCTTGATTCTATCATATTTTTTTACTAAACTTAAATAACCCTGATAAATTTTTTTATGGAATTCCAAGTTTTCTAAGTCTAAACGATTAACTTCTCGATTTGGTGTAGAAAAAACTCTATTTAAACCCACTTCAGGTCTTACATCAACAAATATTGTCAAATCTGGTAAAGCTTCTTCAATAGCAAAATAGTTAATATCATAAACCTTGTCAATACCAATATCTCTTGCATGTCCTTGATAGATTAAAGAACTATCCACAAATCGATCACATAAAACCATATAACCAGCTTCTAAAGCTGGTATTATTTTTTCAACTAAATGTTGCCTTCTCGCAGCAGCGAAAAGTAACGCTTCCGTTTTAGCATCCATTTCTATATTTTTTTTATCTAAAAGGATTGAGCGAATCTGTTCAGAAATATTAATTCCTCCAGGTTCTCTCGTAGTTAAAACCTTATAGCCTAAATCTTCATAATGTAATTTAACTTTTTTAATAACTGAGGTTTTTCCTGAACCTTCTGTACCTTCAAAAGTTATAAACTTTCCCTTCATATCATCACCTGCTTGTTAAATTATTATCTCATAATTTATGGTTTTTTTAAACATATTTATTTATTATAATCTTTGATTATGTTACAATATTGCTTAAGGAAGGTAACTTATGCAAATATATATAAACAATCTATCTTTCGCTTATGGTATTAAATCGATAATAAACAATCTATCTATCACCTTAAATCAAGGTGATTATTTGGTTGTAAAAGGGAAAAATGGTACTGGCAAAACTACTTTTATTAAATGCTTATTAGGAGTTAATGAAGTTAAACCTGGTACTATTTTTTTTGATAAAACCGATATAACCAATTTCAATAGTTGGACAAAATTTGGTTATGTGAGTCAGAGTTTTGATAATTTTAATTATGAGTTCCCAATTACAGTTTCTGAACTTTTAAGTGTTTCAAGCACAAAACAAACCACTGCTTCAGACAGACTAAAATTATTAGATAAAATGAAAATATTTGATATTCAAAATCAAAATATTAATTCTTTATCTGGGGGCCAATTGCAAAGGGTTTTTATTGTAAGAGCAATGCTCAATAAGCCTAAAGTTTTGATCTTAGATGAACCTACAGCTTCAATTGACAAACAGAACAAGGAATTCTTTTATCAAACTGTAGAGGATTTAAATAAAGAAGGCATTACAATTATTTTAATCACTCATAGTGATGAAATCGAACATTTAAACTACACTCACATACTAACAATGTTTGATGATTATACAAACTCTTTTGATATCAGAAATAAAGGGGGTAATGAATAATGTTTTTATCCTTTATTACTGATCTTTTCCAACAAGACTTTATGTTAAGAGCTTTAACCGCTGGTGTTATGTTGGGGATTCTTGCACCTTTACTAGGTTCAATTGTTGTGGTAAGAAGACTTTCTTTTATCGCAGATACCTTAGGCCACTTTTCTTTAGTAGGTATTTCTGTTAGCTTATTTTTGAGTTCACTAGGTTTTTCTTATTTCTTTGAAAAACCATTATATTTAGGAATTGCTTTTTCAGTTATAGGTGGTTTATTAATCGAATTCTTTAGACGCTCTTACACCAATTATAAAGAAATATCCATGGTTATAGTTATTAGTTTAGGCGCAGCATTAAGTGCTATTTTCTTTGCATTAGCTAGCAAAACTGGTTCATTATATCAATATTTATTTGGTTCAATTCTAACGGTAACTAATTATTATATCTATTTAATTTTAGTCACATTAGGTATAGTAAGTTTACTATTTATTTTCTTTGGAAAACAAATAGTAGCTGTTAGTTTTGATGAAACAAGCGCAAAATTTTTAGGTATCAATGTAAGTATTTTTCAGTTAATATTTATGATAATGTTATCTGTTGTTGTTTCGGTATTACTTGAAGCAGCCGGAGTATTATTAATATCATCAATGATGATTATTCCTGTAGCTGCAGGAATGCGTATTGGTTGGTCCTTTAGATCTACAACTATTATCTCCATTGTTTTTTCTGAGTTATCTGTATTAGTCGGACTTTGGCTAGCTTATTCATTAACTATTCCTAGTGGTGCAGCAATTGTATCTATTAATATTATAATACTACTAGTTGTTGCTTTAACCAAAAAAATAATTAATGCGCGCAGAATTTCTAAAATTGATAAGAACCAAATTAAATAAAAGCCCAGAAGGGCTTTTTTTTAATAGATAACTTCATCTAAATATAAACCATTAGCAATTGCGATAGTACTGGTATATTTTCTAGACTTAGTTTTTAAAACTTCTTTTATAGATAAATTTACTTCTGCTTTGCCTAATTTAATTAAATAACCAACTATTAAACGTATCATATACCTTAGAAAACCATTGCCAATAAATTCTAAATTTATCTCATTGGGTTTTCTTATAAGCTTAGCCGAATAAATAGTTCGTATTGAATTTTCTATATCACCTTTAGAAAAACAAGCAAAATCATGGCGTCCTACTAAATACTTTAAATTTTCTTGGATTATATCTAAATCTAAATTTTTTTTAAACAAATAATAATTTGCAAGTAATGGATTATATTCTCCTAAATATATTTTATAAATATATTTCTTTTTATAAACATCATATCTAGAATGAAATAGAGGATGAACTACTTTTATATTTTTAATATATATATCTTTTGGCAATTGATGATTAAAAATCTCTTGCCATTTTTTTACGCTAATATCTAGATTTGAATCAAAATGTATTACTTGATTCTCTGCATGAACTGAAGTGTCTGTTCTTGAAGCGCCTTGAACTAATTGACTATCATTGTTCATCTTGTTTACTAATTTAGTTAATTCCCCTTGAACAGTTCTTTGATTTTTTTGAATTTGAAACCCGCTAAAATTACTTCCATCATAACTTATATTCGCCTTATATCTTTTATAATCAGGTTTATCAGTTACAACAACAATTTTTTCAATCAATCCTTCTATATAGGTTATTTTTACAAGGTGTTGATACTTGTTATAGCCATATTGAGTTATTTTTGAATCAATAAACTCTAAGTTTAAATCGGCAAAGAGATTTTGATTATCGTTAATAAATTCACTAACTTGTCCTTTGCCAAATATAATTTCATCATCAATTTTTAATCCAATCTTTTCACTTAATTTTTCCATTTAATACCCCAAGACATTCAATCTAAATAATAAAGCAACTGCAAAAAATACCACAGTAAAAGCTGTTACTAAGACATCTCTATAGGAATAGTTTAATTCATGAATTCTTGTTCTAGCTTTCCCAGGAACAAAATTTCTAGATTCCATAGCATCTGCTAATTCTTCACTACGCATAAATGCGATAATAAACATAGGAATTAATAAGGAAATAACTTGTTTCAATTTTTCTTTTAGTTTTCCTTCTGAAAAGTCAGCTCCCCTAGAAGCTTGAGCTTGCATAATTTTATTAGCTTCATCAAATATAGTTGGTATATATCTTAAACTAATAGAAATAATTAATGCAAAATCTTCTGAATTAAAACCAATCTTTTTTAAAGGCGATAATAAGCTTTCCAAACCTTGGGTTAAATCAGTTGGTTTAGTAGTTAAGGTTAGTATTGTAGATAAGGTAATAATAATTAATAATCTTATCACCACAAATATAGACATCTCTATGCCTTTTTCATAAATTTGTAAATTAAAACTAGTTAAATTATAGTCAAAACTAAAACTTGAATAAATAAAGATAAAGATTGAACCAAATAAAAACCCTAAAAATAACAAAAAGTTAAACTTCTTGAATTTAGCCAAGAATCGCCATATAACAAAAAGAATAATAACTAAGCCGATATTTATTAAAGAAATGTTCAAATTAGTATCAACAAGAATATTTCCTTGTCGATTAATCAAAATTTGAAAAACAAAGGTAAAGATTAAAAGAATAAAAATTGGTTTTAATCCTTTAAGAACTTTTATAAATGATATTTTTCCAATAATTAATAACCCAAAGGTAAGCAATAACGCTCCTAATACTTGATATATATCTTTTAACAAAAAAACAGCTATCATCAAAAAGAATATTCCCGCAATCTTAGAACGAGGATCTACTTTATAAAAAAAACCATCTCCAGGAATAAATTGTCCTATAATAATTCCATTCATAATATTCCCGCCTTTTCAATTTCTTTTAACGCATCAATGGCGGTTTTTTGATAAACATTTAAATTTAATTTTAAAGTTTTATTTAAATGAGTTAATACTTTTATTGTGTTTGGATAATCCAAATGATTCTTTGAAAGATCATGCTCTTTAAAAAGACTTTCTGGAGAACCATCATAAACCAATTCTCCTTCATTCATTACAACAGCTCGAGAAAAATACTCATAAACCAAATCCATATCATGAGTAATTATTATTATGGTTTTATTTGTTCTTTTATGAATATCTTTAAACAATTCCATTAAAACTCGTTTCCCTGCAGGATCTAATCCTGAAGTAGGTTCATCTAAAACTAATATATCTGGATCCATAGCTAAAATACCAGCAATTGAAACTCTTTTCTTTTCTCCACCAGATAAGTTATAAGGGTTTCTATTTGAATAACTTTCGTCTAAGCCAACAAGTTTAAGCGCATTTATTGCAAGATTTCTAGCCTCTTCTTTTGAGATATGAAAGTTTAATGGTCCAAACATAATGTCTTTTAAAACAGTTTCTTCAAATAATTGATACTCAGGAAATTGAAAAACTAAACCAACTTTTTTTCTAATTTCATTATATTTTATGTCCCTATTACGTTTTTTTGTAATTATTTTATTAAATATTTCTACATTTCCTTCAGTAGGAAAAATCAAAGCATTCATATGCTTTGCGAGAGTTGTTTTTCCTGATCCAGTATGCCCAACTAAAGCAATAAATTCATCCTTGGCTTTAATTTTTAAACTGACTTGATAAATAGCCGATAAGTTACCATCAGAAAAGGAACTGTATTTATGACTTACTTCATTGAAACGTATTCCCATAATTTCTCCTTAACACTGTCATACTTTTTTTCTGTCAAAGAATTAGCTATTTCTAAAGCTACCGGCAACTCTAAATAACTATTTCTAAAAACATCTTTATCCTTCATTAAACTATGTGAATCGTCATATGCAAAAACTTCGCCTGATTTTAAAATAAGCATTTTATCAGCTAATAAAGCTTCATTAATATCATGAGTTATCATAATAATTGTTAAGCCTTCTTCATGAAGTTTTTTAATATATTTCATTAAATCTTCGCGTGAAAAAGGATCCAACATAGATGTAGCTTCATCAAAAATAATAATGTCTGTTTGCATAGCTAAAATACCCGCAATAGCAACTCTTTGTTTTTGCCCGCCAGAAAGTTGTGAAGGTTCTTTATCCAAATATTTTTCCATCTGAACCTTCTTAGCAAAAAAATCAATTCGCTTTAGCATTTCTTCTCTTGGGACAGCTAAATTTTCCATGCCAAAAGCAATATCATCTTTAACAGTAACGCCGACAAATTGATTATCTGGGTTTTGAAATACAATTCCTATTTTTCTACGAATATCATATACAGTGTCTTGATTAAGCTCTAAGCCATCTATTTTTATAGAACCTATGCTAGGTTCTATTAATCCTACCATTGCTTTAGCTAAGGTTGATTTGCCTGAACCATTATGTCCGAGTACAGCAACCCAATCACCTTTATTAATAGAAAAATCTATATTTTTTAATACTTTTTTATTTTTAGTATAAGAGTAATCTAAGCCTTTAACTTCTATATAACTCATTTAGCACCACCTAAGATATTATAACAAAATCTTTATAAAAATACTATTATTCTTGTTAATGAATTTAAAAAAGCAAATCCATTAAGATTTGCTTTATAACCTTTGTTATCTTACTTATATAATTCGCTTTTTAAATCTCTTAAAGCTACAATGCCCAGAATTTTTTCGGAAAAATTACCTGAATTAGTAACTAACAATAAAACTAATTCTCTTTTACCTTTAAAATCTTCAGAGAAAATTTCGTAAGCATCATAAACATTTAAGTCTTTAGGAATAAATTTGAAATACTGTCTTGGTTTATTATCTAAATCAATTGCTGATATTATAGTTTCCAATGACATTGATGTGTCAATATGACTATTACCAGATATTGTCAAGTAATCAAAAATTGATTTTTCTGTAAACATACCAATTATCTTATCCTTTTTTAAAATCGGAATTGATGAATAGCCTCTTTTCTTTATCAGTTTAATTGCATCGGCTATAGAATCATCAATACTTTTGGTTTGTAAATCGCTTGCTTTAGTCATTATCTGATATACCATTTTAGGTTTAGTGATTTCTTTTACAAGCTTTTCAAAAGCTTCAATAAATCCATCACTTGGTACAATCACATCATTGTTGTGAGCGATTATATTTCTAATTTCACCCGCTTTTTTTAATAAATCAAAATTATAATTGTTTTCTATAATTGGATTTAATTTATGATTCTTTATATAAAATATCTTTTTTACGTAACTTGTATAAGATGAGTGATTATTAAAGTGATGAAGACGTAAATATTCATCTAATTCATTATATAATTTTAAAAAATATTCTTCTTTATTCATAGATTTCACCTCTAAATAGAAAAAGTATCGATTCCTCGATACTTAATTTTACTATACTAATTCGATAATAGCCATAGGACTAGAGTCACCCAAACGTGGTCCAGTCTTATAGATACGTGTATATCCACCGTTTCTATCTTTATATTTAGGGCCTAATTCTTCAATTAGTTTTACTATAGCATATTTATCATCAATTTTTAATTCTCTAACAGTTTTTTCAGCTAATCTTATTGAATTCAAGTCGCCTTTTTTTGCGAGAGTAATTAACTTTTCTACAGTACGTCTAATTTCTTTAGCTTTAATCAATGTTGTTTCAATTCTCTCATGCATAATAAGTTGAGTAGCTAAATCACGAATTAGGGCCTTACGATTAGCGCTATTACGATTAAGTTTTGTATATCCTCTACTTGCCATAATTTCCTCCTATCGATTAGTGTTTAGCTAAGCTTAAATTCAATTCTTCAAGCTTTTGCTTAATTTCTTTCAATGATTTTTTACCTAGATTTCTAACTTTTATCATATCTTCTTCTGTTTTTTCAATTAACTCAGATAAGGTATTTATTCCTGCGCGTTTTAAACAGTTATATGATCTAACGGTTAGTTCTAGATCTTCTATTGGTTTTTCTAAGTTTTTATTAGTTTCTTCAACTTCGCGTTCAACCATAAAATCTTCTTCAGCTGCTCTTACAGATAAATCAACAAATTCATTTAAATGATCTATTAGCATTTTAGATGCTAAACCAATTGCTTCTTTTGGATCAATTGATTTATCAGTCCAAACTTCTACAGTTAATTTATCATAATCAGCTGAATCTTCAACTCTAGTTTTTTCAACTTCATATCTAGCTCTTGTAATAGGTGTGTAAATACTATCGATTGCGATATCATTAACGTCTTCTTTATAAATAGCATTTTCCTTTGCGTTTACATAGCCATTACCTTTTTTAGCTTTGAGTCTCATTCTTAAACGGCCTTTATTAACGCGACAAATATAGTGTTTTGGGTTTTTAATTTCTACTTCTTCATCACCAATTATATCTTCTGCATAAACATCTCTAGGCCCTTCAACTGTTATATCTAAGTTTTTTTCAACAAGTGGATCTTCGTTATCAATTGATAAGATAACCCCTTTTAAATTTAGAATAATAGTTGTTACATCTTCTAAAACACCTTCAATTGGTGTAAATTCATGTACAATACCTTCGATATTTACATTTACAATTGCTGAGCCAGGTAAAGAAGACAATAAAACTCGTCTTAATGAATTACCTAGTGTGATACCGTAGCCTCGTTCTAAAGGTAAGATAGTGAATTTTCCATAATTTTCTTCTAACTCAACGATTTCTGTTTTAGGTTTTTCGAATTTCAAGTCTTTCATATATGCCTCCTAGCCGCGTGGTCGTTTTGGTGGACGACAACCGTTATGAGGAACTGGTGTAACATCTTTTATAGCTGTAATCTCAAGTCCGGCAACTTGCAAACTTCTTATAGCTGCTTCTCTACCAGGACCTGGTCCTTTTACTTCTACCTCTACTTTTAATACACCATGATCCATCGCTGATTTAGCTGCTGCTTCAGAAGCTAATCCAGCTGCAAAAGGAGTGGATTTACGGCTTCCCTTGTATCCAATTGCTCCAGACGAACTCCAAGCAATAGCATTACCAGAAGAATCAGTAATAGTAATTATAGTATTATTGAAAGTCGAATGAATATGTGCTATCCCTGAAGGAATATTCTTTTTCACACGACGTTTAGCTCTTACTTTTTTACGTGCCATTTTATTCAGTCTCCCTTCTTATTTTTTCTTGTTAGCTACAGTTCTTTTAGGGCCTTTACGTGTTCTAGCATTATTTTGAGTATTTTGTCCACGAACTGGTAAATTTCTACGATGTCTCATACCACGATAACTGCCTATTTCACTAAGTCGCTTAACATTTAAAGCTACTTCACGTCTTAAGTCACCTTCAACTGTATAATTTTCAATTTCTTGACGGATTTTTACAATTTCTGCGTCGGTTAAATCTTTAACTCTTTTGCTTTCAGATATATCACTAGCTGCGAGAATTTTTTCTGCTCTAGTTCTACCAATACCATATACATATGTTAAAGCCACGACAACTCTTTTTTCTCTAGGAATGTCAACTCCTGCTATTCTTGCCATAGTTTCCTCCTATTTCCCTTGTCTTTGTTTATGCTTTGGATTATCACAAATTACATAAACTCTACCTTTTCTTTTAACAATCTTACATTTATCACAGATTTTTTTTACAGATGGTCTTACTTTCATACCACTACCTCCTTAAAATCTTTCTATCTAATTTTTCATACGATACGTTATTCTGCCACGTGTTAAATCGTAAGGTGATATTTCAACCTTAACTTTATCGCCTGGTAAAATGCGTATGTAGTGCATGCGGATTTTACCAGAAACGTGACCGATAATACGGTGTTGATTTTCTAGCTCAATAACAAATTTTGCGTTAGGTAAAACTTCTATAACTGTACCTACCATTTCAATTACATCATCTTTTTTTGCCAAATAAATCACTCCTTATAATTTAGTCAGAATTTCATAACCAGTTTTAGTTATCAATATTGAATGCTCAAAATGAGCTGATATTGATTTGTCTCTAGTTACAGCCGTCCAACCATCGGCTAATACTTTTACTTCTTTGTTTCCTAAATTAATCATTGGTTCAATAGCTAACGTCATTCCTGGTTTTAGTTTAGGGCCTCTACCCGGCAACCCAAAATTAGGTATTTGCGGATCTTCATGAAGGTTTCTACCTAAACCATGTCCAACGAATTCTCTAACTACACTATAGCCAAGATTTTCTGCATATTTTTGAATTGCATGCGAAATATCTGATAAACGATTATTAGCTTTGGCCATTTCTAAACCAGTAAATAAACTAGCCTCTGTGCCAACTAATAAAGCTTTTGCAGCTTCAGAAATTTTCCCGCATGCATATGTCCATGCTGAATCGCCATGATAACCTTTATAAATTGCACCTATATCAACCGAGACAATATCTCCGTCTTTAAGAATTCTTTTTTTACTTGGAATACCATGAACAACTTCTTCATTGATTGATATGCATGCAGCTGCGGGAAAACCATTATAGTTTTTAAAAGAAGGGATTGCATCATTTTCAAGAATAACATTTTCAATCAAATCATTAATTTTTTTTGTAGAAATACCTGGTTTAATGTTTTCTTTAGCTGTTTTATGAGCTAGAGCAACAATTCTGCCAGCTTTCTTCATTAATAAAATTTCGCGATTTGACTTAATATTAATCATTTACAACCCACCTAATTTATCTAATATATCCTGAAATACTTCTTCCGAAGCATTTTCGCCATCTATTACTAATAGTAAATTTTTATTATCGTAATAATCTAATAATGGCTGTGTCTTTTCTTTATATATATGTAAACGATTTAAAACTGATTCTTTTAAATCATCTGGTCTTTGAATTAGTTTATGTCCACATATATCACAAATTCCAAGAATTTGTGGTGGATGATATTCAAGATGGTAAGTATGACCACAATTTGAACACACCCTTCTTCCAGACATTCTATCAGAAATAATATCATCATCAACATCAACATTAATAACAGCTGTTAGCTTGATATTTAACATAGCTAACATTTCGTCCAATGCTTTTGCTTGAGTAATAGTTCTTGGATATCCATCAAGCATAAAGCCATTAGGATATTTTTTGTGTTTTAGTACTTCCCAAACGATATCATTAGTCATTTTATCTGGAACCAAATTACCTTGATCTAAGTATTTTTTTGCTTCTTGACCTATTTTAGTATTTTTTCTAATTTCCTCACGATAAATATCGCCAGTAGAAATATGAGTTAAGTTAAAGTAGTCAAGAATTTTTTTTGCTTGGGTCCCCTTGCCAGCACCAGGTTTCCCCATTATTAACAAATTTATCATTTTGCTATCTCATAAAGCCTGCATAGGCTTTTTCTTGTGTGTCTGTTTCTATTTGTTTAGCTGTTTCTAGTGCAACACCAACAATAATCAATAATGATGTACCACCAATTTGAGCATAATTGTGACCTAAAATAATTGATGTGACAATTGGCAAACTAGCTACAACAACTAGATAAAATGCACCAACAACCGTAACTCTAAATAATGTCTTAGTAATATGAGCTTCGGTTTCTTTTCCAGGTCTTACCCCAGGAATATAAGCATTTTGTTTATTTAAGTTTTCTGCTATTTGTTCAGGCTTAATTAAGATGAACGAATAGAAGAATGTAAAGATAAAAATTAATAAAACATAAATAACGAATCCAATTGGTTCTGTGTAAGTAAATATTTGTGTTAACCAATTAATCGCACTAGATGTTTCTTGTGTACCTGATGATAAATAGCCAACTATTGTTAAAGGTAAGGATAAAATAATTGAAGCAAAGATAACTGGTATTACCCCTGCTGTATTTAATTTAATCGGAATATTAGATTCTGATTTACCCTTAAATTTAGCTGAACCAGGTCTATTTGCATATTGAATTGGAACTTTTCTAACTGAGATTTGCATATATGTTATTCCAATTAATACTAGTACAAACATTAACATACTAACTCCAAATAGCATATATCCACCAAAGCTTCCTTGATTAGAAAAGACTTCTCCTAAAGCATTGTTTGGATCAGCTATATAGTATTGTACTAATGAAGCTATTGTTCCAGGGAATGAAATAATAATCCCACCAACAATTAACATTGATGTTCCATTACCGATTCCTTTAAGTGAGATTTGATCTGCTAACCAAATCATAAATGCTGTACCTGCAGTAATAACTACAGCAATATAGAAATATACAATAAACCATAAGTTTCTACCACCAAGTGTTGCCCATGTTTCAGCTTGAGAAGTAAACAAACCAGCACCAGTATTATTAAAAGCAAATGTCATAGCAACTGCTTGAATAAAGGCTAGCCCGATTGCTAGGTAACGTGTTAATCTAGCGATTTTCTTCTTACCAACTTCTCCTTCTTCGCTCCATTCTTTTAAGAATGGTACAATATCCATTTGTAGTAACTGAACAACAATTGATGCAGTAATATATGGGCTAATACCAAGAGCAACTACTGAGTAATTTCTTAAGGCTCCCCCTGATATTGAGTTAGCAATCCCTAGGAATCCACCTTCGAAAGCATCTCCAAAAGCTGCTTGATCCACTAGTGGAATTGTAACTTTTGTTAATAGTTTAAAAACTAAAAACACTAATAATGTAAACCCAATTTTTTTCAAGACTTCTTTATTTGTGAAAATCTTCTTTAGAGTTTCCATTATATCACCTCAACCGTGCCACCAGCTGATTCTATAGCTTCTTTAGCTGAAGCTGAAAATTTATGTGCTTTTACTGTAAGTTTTACTTCTAATTTACCTCTTCCAAGGATTTTAATACCGCTTAATTGTTTTCTTATAATTCTGTCTTTTAGTAATAACTCTGGAGTAACTTCTGTATCTGCTTCATATTTGTTGAGGTCAGATAAGTTTACTACAGCGAATTCCTTTCTGAAAGGATTAGTAAATCCTTTTTTAGGAAGACGTTTGAATAATGGAGTTTGTCCACCTTCAAATCCAAGTCTTACACCGCCACCAGAACGTGAATTTTGTCCGTCCGCTCCACGGCCACTTGTTTTTCCTAAGCCACTACTTGTTCCACGGCCTACTCTTTTTTTGTAATGTGTTGCGCCTGAATTAGGTTTTAATTCGTGTAATTTCATATCAACACCTCCTACTTCTTAACTTCTTCGACTTTAACTAAATGACGAATTGTACTTATCATACCGTTAATCATGTCATTTTCTTCTACGATAACAGAAGAATTTCTTTTAGAAAGTCCAAGAGCTTTAACTGTTTTAACTTGATTTGGTTTTCTTCTCATCAAACCTTTAATTAAAGTAACTTTTAATTGAGCCATTATTTCAATACCTCCTGAACAGTTAATCCTCTCATTTCAGCAACCTCTTCTACACTTCTAAGTTCTTTTAGAGCTTGAACAGTTGCACTAACGATATTAACTGAAGCATCTGAACCTAAAGATTTAGATAAAACATCTTTGATTCCTGCTAATTCTAAGACTGCGCGAACAGCTCCACCAGCGATAACACCGGTACCTTCAACTGCTGGTCTCAAGAATACTTTTCCACCACCAAATTTTCCAGTGATTGTATGAGGTATTGTTGTTCCATTTAATGAAACTTCAACTATATTTTTCTTAGCAGCTTCAATTGCTTTTTTAATTGCATCTGGAACCTCACTAGCTTTTCCGATTCCAAATCCTACTTTTCCTTTTTGATTGCCAACTACAACTAAAGCAGAGAATTTAAAACGTCTACCACCTTTAACAACTTTGGTCACACGTCCAATATTAACTACTCTTTCTTCATAAAGTTTTGGCTCTCTTTTAGAACGAGGCTTTCTTCCTCTTTTGCTACGTTTTTTATTTTCCATTTAGATTACCTCCTTCATTAGAATTCTAGCCCTGCTTCTCTAGCAGCTTCTGCTAAAGCTTTGACTCTACCATGGTATAAATATCCGCCACGGTCAAATACTATATTTTTAACACCTTTATCTATTGCTCTTTCAGCAATTAATTTTCCTACAGATTTTGCGCCTTCAATATTAGCTCCATTTTTTTCTAGTTCTCTTGATGAAGCTTGTGCTAATGTTACATTGTTTTTATCATCGATAATTTGAGTGTAAATTTGCTTGTTTGAACGAAAAACATTTAGACGTGGTCTTTCTGGTGTACCTTTAATATAGAATCTCATTCTACGATGTCTAATTTTTCTTTGTTTATTTCTAATTACTGGTTTAAACATAATATCACCTCTTAACTGCTTTTAAGCAGCTGTTTTCCCTTCTTTACGACGTACATATTCGTCTTTATATCTAATACCTTTACCAAGGTATGGTTCAGGTAAACGAACCTTACGAATTTGTGCAGCAAATTCACCGACTTCTTGTTTATTAGCACCCATTACTTTTATTTCTGTATTTTTTGGAACTTCAATGGTTAATCCTTCAGGAATTTCCATTTCAACTGGATTAGAATATCCTACATTAAGAACTAATGTTTTTGAACCTTTTAATTGCGCACGGTATCCTACACCTTTAATCTCAAGGGATTTTGAATATCCTTCACTTACTCCAATAACCATATTATTCAATAACGCTCTAGTTGTTCCGTGAAGAGCACGGTAGCGTAATGAATCATTTGGTCGGGTTACAGAAATTTCGTCTTCATTTAATTTTATTGTCATATTTTTATCGAATCCAAAGCTTAATTCTCCTTTAGGGCCTTTAACTTCAACAATATTATCTTTGTTGATTTTAACTTCGACACCTTTAGGAAGCTTGATCGATTGATTACCAACTCGACTCATAATTTTCTTGCACCTCCATTATTTTTACCATACATATGCTACTACTTCGCCACCAACTTTTTCACTTCTTGCAGTTCTATCAGTTAATAGACCTTTAGAAGTTGAAATGATAGCTATTCCAAGTCCATTAAGAACTTTAGGAAGGTCATCCGTTTTAGCATACACACGTAATCCAGGTTTGGAAATTTTCTTCAAACCTCTTATAACTCTTTCTTCATTATCTAAATATTTTAAATATACACGTAAAGTACCTTGCACTCCACCATCACTTACACTTTCGAAATCAGTGATATATCCTTCTTGTTTTAAAACTTTAAGGATTTCTGATTTTAGTTTTGATGCTGGTACATCAACTTTTTTATGTTTCATTTGATTTGCGTTGCGAATTCTCGTCAACATATCCGCAATAGGATCTGTCATGACCATATCAATAATGCCTCCTTCCTCGATTTATAGGAAATATATTTTTTCATAATCTATTACCAACTTGCTTTTTTAACACCAGGGATTTGACCCTTGTAAGCTAATTCTCTAAAACAAATACGACATAGTTTAAATTTGCGATATACAGAATGAGGACGTCCACAACGTTCACATCTTGTATAATTTCTTACAGCAAATTTTTTACTGCGTCTTGCACTAACTCTTTTTGATGTTTTTGCCATTGTATCCTCCTATCTTCTAAATGGCATTCCGAATTGACTTAATAATTCGAATGCTTCTTGATCTGTATTTGCTGATGTTACTATTACAATATCCATTCCACGGATTTTACTTACTTTATCGTAATCAACTTCCGGAAAAATCAACTGTTCTTTAACACCTAATGTATAGTTACCTCTACCATCAAATCCTTTAGGATTAACACCTCTAAAATCTCTAACTCGAGGAAGTGCTATGGTAATTAGTTTATCTAAGAAGTCATACATTCTCATACCTCTTAAAGTAACTTTACATCCAATTGGCATGCCTTCTCTTAATTTAAATGTCGCTATAGATTTCTTAGCTCTAGTAACAACTGGCTTTTGTCCTGTTATTTGTGTTAATTCATTAACAGCATTATCTAATACTTTTGGATTTTGAACCGCATCTCCAGCACCAATATTAATAACTATTTTGCTGATTTTTGGGGTTTCCATGATGGAAGAATAATTGAATTTTTCCATTAAACTTGGTGTGATTTCTTTACGATATTTTTCTTGTAATCTATTCATTATTTTCTCCCTTCACTATTTCAATTCTTTGCCAGATTTTTTTGCATATCTAACTTTTTTAGTAACTTCTTCTTTTTTATTAGTTTCAGTTACTGTTTTATAGCCAATTCTTGTTCTAGTTTTTTCTTTTGGATCTATTAACATAACATTAGAAGCGTGAATTGGTTTTTCTATTTCGATAATTCCACCATCTGGATTAACTTGTGATGGTTTAAGATGTTTTTTAATCTTAGTTAAACCTTCACCTTCTAAAACTACACGATCTGATTTCTTTAAAACTTTAAGAATTGTACCTTCTTTTCCTTTATCTGCGCCAGAGATTATAATTACTTTATCACCTTTTTTTAATTTCATAACTGCGCCTCCTATAATACTTCTGGAGCTAAAGAAACTAGTTTAGTGTAATTAGCGTCTCTTAACTCTCTTGCAACAGGTCCAAAAATTCTGGTTCCTCTCATGTTGCCGTCTTCTTTTAAAATAACTGCTGCGTTATCATCAAATTTTATAAACGAACCATCTGCACGTTTTAATGGTTTTTTCGTTCTAACGATTACTGCTCTAACAATCTCACTCTTTTTAACCATTCCCCCAGGAATAGCTGTTTTTACTGAAGCCACGATAATATCTCCAATACCAGCATATTTACGGCTAGTACCGCCAACTACTTTAATTACTTGAATTATTCTTGCGCCGGAATTATCAGCTACTTTTAGTCTTGACTCTTGTTGTAACATATCTTATTCCTCCAACCTAAATAGTCTTACTTTTTTCAACTATTTCAACTAAACGAAAACGTTTAGTAGCTGATAAAGGTCTGCATTCAGTAATTTTAACAGTATCACCATTTTTTGCAGTATTTTTTTCATCGTGAGCTCTAAACTTTTTAGAAGAGATAACTCGTTTTCCATATAATGGATGTTTTTTATAGGTTGTAACTAATACAGTGATAGTTTTATCATTTGCATCAGAGACAACTGTTCCGGTAAAAAATTTATTGTTCTTTTCCATAATTATCCTCCCCCTTAGCTTCTTTCTCTTTCAGTAAGAACTGTTTTCATTCGTGCAATCGTTTTTCTAACTGTTGATAAGCGTGCAGTATCTTCTAATTGACCAGTCGCTTGCTTGAAACGAAGGTCAAACATTTCTTTTTTTAATGTATCAATTTCTTCTAAGATTTTTGGGGTGTCCCACTCGCGGATTTCTTCTGCGTAAATCATTTAGAATCACCACTTTCTTTTTTAACAAACTTTGTTCTAATAGGTAGTTTGTGTGCAGCAAGTCTTAATGCTTCTTTTGCAAGTTCTTCTGGGATACCTGCAACTTCAAACATTACTGCTCCTTTTTTAACAACTGCTACCCATTCTTCCGGTGCACCTTTACCAGATCCCATACGAACCTCTAAAGGTTTTTTAGTTTTTGCTAGATGTGGGAAAATCTTAATCCATACTTTCCCAGCACGTTTCATATATCTAGTCATCGCAATACGGCTAGCTTCTATTTGTCTTGAAGTAATCCAAGCTCCATCAAGAGCTTTTAGACCATATTCACCAAAAGTGATTTCAGTTCCACCTTTAGCAAACCCTTCATAGCTAACACGATGTGGGCGACGATATTTAGTTCTTTTAGGCATTAACATTTTTACTTAGCCCCCTTTTTTTTAGAAGGAAGTATTTCGCCTTTGTATACCCATACTTTAACGCCAACTTTACCATAAGTTGTATTAGCTTCTGCTAATGCATAGTCAATATCAGCTCTTAAAGTATGTAAAGGGACATTACCTTCATTATATCCTTCACTTCGTGCCATTTCAGCCCCACCTAAGCGGCCTGAAATTAATGTTTTACATCCTTTAGCTCCTGCTTTTAGAGCTCTTTGAATTGCAACTTTTTGCACTCTTCTAAATGATGCTCTATTTTCTAATTGCTTAGCAATATTTTCTGCAACTAATTTAGCATCAATTTCCGGACGTTTTATTTCTACTACGTTTAAATAAACTGTTTTATTTGTAAGCTTTTGTAATTTTTCAACAACAGCTTTTTTTGTTTCAGCATTTCTACCGATAACCATACCTGGTTTAGCAGTATGTACTGTAATAATAACTCTTTTTTTACTTCTTTCTATTTCAACTTTAGAAACACTTGCATTCTTATACAAATCATTGATTAAGTCGCGAATTTTAATGTCTTCGTGTAATAAGTCAGCTACATCTTTTTTTTCAGCGTACCATCTAGATTCCCAATCATGAATGATTCCAATACGTTGTCCAACTGGATTTACTTTTTGTCCCATAAAATTCCTCCTTACTCTCTCTCTGCCACAGTAATATAAATGTGACTTGCTCTCTTTAAGATTTGAAATGCACGACCTTGAGCATGTGGTTGCATTCTCTTAAGTGTTTTAGCTTCACCAACATAAATTTCTTTAATATATAAATTATCTTGATCAAGTTGATAGTTATGTTCTGCATTAGCAACCGCTGACTTAAGAAGTTTACCAATTACAATAGCTGAACGCTTTGGTGTGTTTCTTAACAAAGCATAAGCATCGCCTACATCTTTACCTCTAATTAAATCAACTACTAATTTTACTTTACGAGGAGCTATTCTCACAGATCTTACAACTGCTTTAGCTTCAGTTACTTGATTTGTCTCCATTATTCTTTAGTACCTCCTCTAACAGCTTTCTTCTCCGAGTGACCTCGGAAGGTTCTAGTCGGAGCGAACTCTCCTAATTTATGACCAACCATGTCTTCAGTAATATATACAGGAACATGTTCTTTCCCGTTATGAA
This sequence comes from Bacilli bacterium, assembly GCA_018399755.1. GTDB lineage: Bacteria > Bacillota_I > Bacilli_A > Izemoplasmatales > Hujiaoplasmataceae > Hujiaoplasma. The sequence goes on along the minus strand of JAGYOE010000001.1, from coordinate 93,414 downwards.
TTCCAATAGTTAAGCCAACAAATTGTGGAAAAATTGTTGAACGTCTCGACCATGTTTGAATTACTTTCTTTGAATTAGTTTTTTTAGCATTTTCTACTTTCTTCATTAAGTGATCATCACAAAATGGACCTTTTTTAATTGAACGTGACATACTTGAGTTCCTCCTTCCCTATTTATTTCTTCTTCTAACAATATGTTTATTGCTAGTTTTTTTATTTTTTCTCGTGATTTTTCCAAGTGCTTTTTTACCCCAAGGAGTAAGTGGCGATGGATGACCAATAGGTTGTTTACCTTCTCCCCCACCATGTGGGTGATCATTAGGATTCATAACAGAACCTCTAACTGTAGGTCTAACTCCCATATGTCTTTTTCTACCAGCTTTTCCTAAGCTAATTAATGAATTGTTTTCATTACCAACTTCACCAATAGTTGCACGACATTTACCTAGTATTCTTCTAACTTCACCAGATTTTAATCTTAATAAAATATATTTTGACTCGCGGGCTTGAATTTGAGCGCTTGTTCCAGCAGCTCTAATCAATTGACCACCTTTACCAGGATGTAATTCAACATTATGAATCACAGTACCAACAGGTATATCTTTAAGTTCTTTTGAATTTCCTAAAACGATATCTGCTTTTTCTCCAGATTCAACTGTCATTCCTACTTCTAAGCCTTTTGGAGCTAAGATATAACGTTTTTCTCCATCAGCATAATTAATTAAAGCAATATTAGCTGTTCTATTAGGATCATATTCTATACTAGCTACTTTCCCAATAATTCCATCTTTATTTCTTTTAAAATCAATTACTCTGTATTTACGTTTTGCTCCTCCAGCTTGGTGGCGAACTGTAATTTTACCTTGATTGTTTCTTCCACCATTTTTCTTAACAGTAGTTAACAAGGATTTCTCTGGCTTTGAAGTGGTTATTTCTGCATAATCGCGCTTTGTCATATGGCGCGTACCATTCGTTTGTGGTTTAAACTTTATAATAGCCATTATTTTTTCCTCCTATTTACGCTGTATAAATGTCAATTTTATGACCTTCTTCTAAAGTAACAATTGCTTTAGAAACAGCCGGTTTAAATCCTTGATATTGACCAACTCTTTTTGCTTTTGGTTTACCATTGATGACATTTACTTTTTTTACTTTAACATCAAAGATAGCTTCAATAGCTTCTTTGATTTGAATTTTGTTTGCTTTTTTATCAACTTCAAATGTGTATTTATTTTGTTCTGATAATTTTGTTGATTTTTCAGTTACGATTGGGCGTTTAATAATGTCATAATTTTTCATATTAATTTAAAGCCTCCTCAATCTTCTCTAAAGCTTCCTTAGTAATAATAATTTGATTTGCATTTAAAATATCATACACACTTATATGATTACTTAATTCAATATAAACATTAGGGATGTTTCTAGAAGCAGTCATAACTAAATCTGAAACACTACCTAAAACTACCATTACTTTTCCTTCTGCTTTAAGTTTATTTAATATATTAACCATCTCTTTAGTTTTTCTTGTTTCCAAAGAGATTTCATCAACAAGAATTAAATTCTTTTCTCTTAACTTTTCTGATAATGCTATTTTCAAAGCTAAGCGACGAACTTTCTTATTAACTTTATATTTATAACTTCTTGGACTTGGTCCAAAAACAACTCCACCGCCAACATATTGTGGTGCACGGATTGTTCCTTGACGAGCGTGTCCAGTACCTTTTTGACGATATGGTTTTCTCCCACCGCCTCTAACTGCTGATCTGTTTTTTGTCATTGCAGTTCCTTGGCGCATTGCAGCTCTTTGTTGTTTAACAACGTCATAGATTACTTGGTTGTTTTCTTCAACTTTAAATATTTCGTCTTTTAAATTAACCTTTTTAACTGATTCACCGTTTTGGTTTAACATTGCTAATTTAGGCATAGCTTTTCCTCCTTCCAAAGATTATTGTTTTTTAATTGATGTTCTTATTTGTATTAATGTTTTATTAGCCCCAGGTACATTCCCTTTTATAAGAATGATGTTTTTGTCTGTGTCAACACGTACAACTTCTAAATTTTGAATTGTAACAGTTTCATGTCCCATTCTTCCAGGCATGTTTTTACCTTTTCTAATATGGTTAGGTGAAATAACACCCATTGATCCAACACCGCGATGATATTTAGAACCATGAGACATAGGTCCTCTATGTTGGTTGTGACGTTTTATCACACCTTGAAAACCTTTCCCTTTTGAAGTTCCTGTAACGTCTACAAAATCACCAGCGGTAAATATATCTATTTTTACCTCTTGGCCAGGTTCATACCCTTTCATTCCTGAAAGACGCATCTCCTTAATGTAGCGCTTAGGTGTTGTTTCAATTTTAGCAAAGTGACCAGTTAATGGTTTGTTTACTAAATTTGCTTTTTTCTCCATAAAGCCTAATTGAACTGCTTCATATCCGTCAGTTTCAATTGTTTTCTTTTGTAATACAACATTCGGCTCCGCCGAAATTACTGTAACAGGAATCATATTTCCAGCTTCATCAAATATTTGAGTCATTCCTTCTTTTCTTCCTAAGATACCTTTTCTTGCCATGAGTACACCTCCTAATTTATTTTATTTTAAAACGATATCTACACCAGATGGTAAATCTAAGTGCATTAAAGAATCAATTGTTTTTGGCGTAGGATTAATAATATCTATTAATCTTTTATGAGTTCTTCTTTCGAATTGCTCACGTGAATCCTTATTAACATGAGGACTACGTAAAACTGTAAAAATTTCTTTTTCAGTAGGTAATGGAATTGGTCCACTTACCTTTGCCCCGGTTTTTTTCGCTGTATCAACGATTCTTTTTGATGATTGATCTAACAATCTGTGATCATAAGATTTTAATCTTATTCTAATAACTTGATTAGCCAATTTAGCTCCTCCTTCGCATATAATTTAGCTTACATACTGGCTCATTGTGAATTCCCTAACCTCCAACGAAAACGTCACTACAACGCCTGCGTGTGTGTCAGCAACCTCACAAATCTCTGCCTTCCTATTCGCATAGGCTTTAATATAATACCAAATTTATATTTCAAATGCAAGGATTTTTTCCGTGAACTTTAATATTTCTTTAAAAAAACGAGAAAACCTCTCGTTTTTAAATAAATTTAGGCATTTTATCATTAAATTATTCGCTTTCCCAAAAACTTTTTGTCATTTCATAAATATCATCAGGATTATTACAAACAGATAAATGACTCCAAGAATTAGGGTATAGACGTAAATATTTTCTCATTGTAAACCGATCATCTAATAAAATAGCAATACCTCTATCCTCTTCTGTTCTAATAACTCTTCCCACTGCCTGAATAACTTTATTTAATCCTGGATAAGTATAGGCATAGTCAAAACCATTGTTAAAACTAATATCATAATGTGATTTTAATACATTATTATAATTACTTAACCCTGGCAAGCCAACTCCGACAATTAAAACTCCACTTAGAAGTTCTCCGATTAAATCAATAGATTCACCAAATATACCGCCCATTACAAACATAAATACTTGCGTCTTAGCCTCAGGGTTTTTAAACAAGTCCATTGTCGAATCTCTTTCGCTTGTTTTCATAGCCCTTGTTTGGGTTATAAAATTTACATTTTTCATAGTTTCAAACGCCTTTGTTTGTACCCGTTTCATATATCTATAACTAGGAAAATACACAATATAATTACCTGGTTTTGCTTTTACCATTGCAGAAATAGTTTCGATAATTCTTGGAATTGATGCTTCTCTATCGTTATATCTAGTTGATACATCATCTACAGCTAGCACTAATAAATTTGTTTGTTTAAAACCACTTGTTAAAGCAACAAATTGTCCTAAATTATTAGTTAATAAATTTTTATAGTAATCAATTGGTTTTAAAGTTGCGCTAAAAAAAACAATACTTTCAATATAGTCTTCTATTACATTATTTATATAACCTGATGCATTTAAACATTTAATTGAAATATAAACATCTTCCTTATCTTTTTCTAATAAATAGACAAATTCTTTATTATAATATTCAGAAATTTTTAAGAATCGATTCACTTCAAAATATAAGTCTTGAATTTCTGCTTTTTCAAATTTAATTTCTTCATTACTTAAAATATCATCTAGTTTAATTAGTAATGTCTTAAGTTTTTCTAATAAAACAGGATTAATTTCATATTTACGTTTAAAGTTTACTTTTTCTAATTCCACTTCAACTTCTGAAAAAAGCTTAATTATTGATTTTATTTGATATGTTGGGTTGGGTTTAAAAAATTTAGCGATTTCTAAGAACTCAGAAAACATCCTTTTTTTAATACTAGCCGAATACATATCTCGCGATCTTGAAACCAAATTATGAGCTTCATCAACGAGGATTATCGGTTGATATCTATTTTCTTCAAAATACCTTATTAAATGAACAATTGGATCAAATACATAATTATAATCACAAATAATTATATCTGAAAAATTAGATAAATCTAGACTTAGTTCAAAAGGACATACTTCATGCTTTCTAGCATATTTTTCAATAACTCTTCTTGAAAAAATCATCTCATTAACAAAAACATCTTCTATAGCTTTAAAAACCCGTGAATAATATCCGTTCGCAAACGGGCAAACCAAGGGATCACAATCTCTTTTTTCTAAAAAACAAACATTATCTTTTGCAGTAATCTCTACAGTTTTAGCTTTTAATCCAGCTTTTTCTAATAGTTTAATAGTTTCTAAAGCTGTCCTTTTACCATCGTTTTTGGCGGTTAAATAAAAAACTTTTTGTCTGGGTTGATGAATTGCTTTTAACCCAGAAAAAATTGCGGCAACTGTTTTACCTAAGCCAGTTGGTGCTTCAATATAAGCTATATCTTTTGCAATAATATTACGGTAAACTACCGCCATCATCCTTCTTTGATTAAACCTATATTCTTTAAAAGGAAAATTTAAACCCGCTATTGATGATAAACGATTTTTTTCATGGTTAATTAGTTTCTCTTGCCAATCAACAAATAAATTAAGCGTTTTATTATAAAACTTTGTTAACTCTTCGATACTATAATAGTTTTTGAACTGTTTAACAGTTCTATCTTTAACATATATATAGGTTAACCAAATATCAATTCCAGATAAATTATTTATTTTTGAAAATATATAAGCGTAAATTTTAGCTTGTGATAAATGACTTGGTGTAGTAGTCTCATCTAAATTATCTAAATCGATAGTAGTGGATTTAATCTCTTCAATAATATAGTTATTATCTCTAAATAAAACACCATCAATTCTTCCGCTAAGATTAATTGTAAAATCTTTTATTTTAAAAGCATCACTAACAAAAACTTCTAATTCATCATCTGCTTTATATTTATCTTGCCAAAATTTATGAATCAATGTTCCTTCCTGGCCTCTTCTTTTTAGTGCTTTCAAATTAGTAATACTGCCAGAACCATAAATAAATTCAACAAGTTCTTTTATACTTACATTTATTTCTTTCATAAATATCACCACCTATATTATACCTTAGAATAAAAATTTAAAAAGCAAGTTTCTCACTTGCTTTAGTTTAATTTTGCCTTAAATGGTAATAACGGTAAGCTATTACTAGAATAAATATCGCAATTAGGATTATTATCATAGGCATATCTTATTTCTTTCATATCAGAATTAATTTTTATCATTATTTGATTACCGTTAAGTTTAACTTTTTTTAAAGGTAAATAATCAACTTTATTTTCAGAATAAGTAAAACTTAACTTTTGATTTGATCTAGAAATAAGGTTTAAATAATTACTTTCAATATAAATATAAAGTTTATTTGCATTTAATTTATACGAAAAAACCTGTGGACATAAACTGTTTTTACCAATATTATATTGTTTATCTAACATCATATTGGCTAGACGTTTAGACAAGATATTGTTTATTACATTTACATCTTCAATTTCGTTAATATCTATCACGCTTGTTAAATAAACTTGATTTTTTTCAGAATATAAGTTGCTTTGTGCTATTCTTATTTCACTAGCCCCTATATAGTTTTTACTCTTATCAAAACCTGGAACTTGGATAATATTAAACGGTAGTATTTTTTCTTTTAGTTCTAAGCGATATGCTTTTATTAAAAGTCTAAAAGCTTTCTCATAAAAATGATAATGTAATAAATCATTTTCGCCTTGATAAAAAACAATGGCTTTATAGGCTAAATTAAAAATATGTTTTTGCAGGAAAATAAAATCTTTAGCTAAAAGATTGTTTTTCTTATCAACTTGACAATTTATATAATTATACATCTCTTTATCATTTAAAATGGACGATTTATTAGACCATGAAAATATATTCTCTTCAATATTGCTATAGGCAATAACTCCAATTGGTTGATTAATTTTCTTTTTTAAAGTTTTTAAAAACAAATAACTAATTGCACTTACTGAAGACAAATCATCTCTTGAACTGCTCAACCACTTCTTTGTGTTTGTTAAATCTAGTATTCGTGTATCGCCAAATTTATAATCTTCAATTGTATTAGTATCAGCTAAACTTTGTTTAACTTTCTCTCCTCCTAAAAACAAAAACACATCACCTATCAATACATTAAAAATGGTAATTGTTTGTTTCTTAGAAGTAATTGAAAAAGCAAAAGGTTTAGAGTGATAATCTTCAGGCTTTAGTTCGATTACAAAAGTGTTTGAATCAGTCTTTATAGTTTTTTCTTGATTTAAAAATTTTACGGTTAATTCTGTTCTTTTTTTGCATTTGCCAAAAATTCTTATTGGTTTATTTGCTTGAAAAATCATATTATCAGTAAAAACCGGATCTAAGCTAAATCTTTTTTTCATTCTCGCAACTCCTTCAGGCACATTACGATTAGTATAACAAAATTAACCTCAACTTGTAAATAAAAATTTAGTAATTTATTCAAAAGTTATAACAACAATCATAAATGTTTATTATTTATAGATATGATATAATATAATTAGAAAACATATTAATGGAGGTTAACTATGAGCCTATTAAATAACACTCTTTCTACAGCTTTTAATAAAGTAGCTGAGAATGTGTATAAACAACACTTTATTGAAGATAAGAAACTCGAAGAAGAATATGATGACTATCGCAAAAAAAAGATGTATGAAGATATTCTTTATAATCTTAGTTTTTTAGAAGTGAGTTATAATCTTGAAGAAGACAATTTATTTCTAGAATATGCTAAATGGTTATATGAATTAATGGTAAATCTAATGCCAGATTTAACTAAAGAACGAATAAAAGAGCACATGGTTATTCATTACAATTTATTAGATAAAGAATTAAAAAAAGTTTTAGATACCTTTGAATATAAAACCATTCATAATTATCTAAAAAATGCTATAGAACTAACAAAAAACTATGAAATTAAAGACAAGCCATCAAACTTTAATAAAGGTAAATATGCTCATATTCGTGAAACATATCTTGATTATCTTATGAAAGAAAAAACGTCTAAAGCTATTGAATATATTATAGAAATTGAGAAAACCAATATTCCTTTAGAAGATATCTATGTAGATATTCTTCAAGAAGTTATGGTAGAAATTGGTGAAAGATGGCAAAAAAATATTATTTCTGTTGACCAAGAACACTATATGACTTCAATTACTCAAACTGTTTTATCTCAGTTTTATACTAAAATATTTTCTACAGATAGAAACGGTTTAACCTTAGTTGCTTGTAGTGTTGGTAGTGAATTACATGAAATGGGCGCAAGAATGATTTCTGATTTATTTGAGTATCATGGTTGGGATAGTACATATTTAGGTGCTGGTATTCCTAAAAAAGTAATTATCAATAAAGTTAAAAAATCAAAACCAAATTTAATTATTCTCTCTGTCACAATGCCACAACACTTAACAGAATGTAAAGAAATAATTGAAGACTTACAAAAACTAGATAATCCACCTAAAATAGCTGTTGGTGGCCGGGCTTTTAAAATGACAAATCAAGTTTGGAAAAAATGGCATGTGGATATATCAACTAATGATGCTAAAGAATTGCTTAATTGGTCTAAAGAGGTGTTTAACCATGGCTGATTTATTATTTAGAGTAAATGATTTAGGAGTGATAGATTACACTTATTTTGCAAATTGCAATTTAGATAAAGAAATTCCTAGAAGTATTTATACTATTTTAAGCGCTGATGATAGCGAAAGAGTTAAGAAACTGTTACATTCAAAAAAGAAAACACACTCATTTATTAATGTCAATATCAACCAACAAAGCTTCAAAATTATTTTACAACCTTTAGGAAGCCATTATCTTTTTTATGCGACCGATATTGACTTAGGTAAAGAACAAAAAACTTTAATAATAAATATTTTGTCGGTTTTATCACATCACTGTAGTGTAAATAACAAAAATTTCGATAAAGGCGATAATCAATTTATCTACAACAGTATTCAAAAATTAAATAATCAAATAATAAACAAAACTCGTGAAACAGAAAAACTAAACAATAAACTCAATCGTCTTAATTCAATCTTAAATGATCGGTTAGTTTCTGATCCATTAACAGATTTAGTAAGCAGATATCAATATCGCGATGAAATCAATCTAGTCATTAAAAAGCATAAAGAAGATTATGGATTATTTTGGTTTATTGATATTGATGACTTCAAATTAATCAACGATACTTATGGCCATAATCTAGGCGATAAATACTTGATTGAATTTGCTAAAAGAATAAAAAAATTACCATTTGAAGATGCAGTAAAAATGCGTATAGCTGGAGATGAATTTGGTATATTTATTCCTGGAATTAAAGATATCTCTAAGTCTAATATAAAAAGTTTAGTTGAAACTTTTAAAGATACAGTTATATATAATATTGAAATTGAAGATGTAACTCTTCCACTTGATTTATCTTTTGGAATAGCAATTTACAATAAAGATACAACTGACATTCATCTCTTAATAGATTATGCAGATTTCGCAATGTATCAAGCTAAAAATAAAAAAGGCTCTTTATTTAAAATATTTAATAAAGAAGAATATAAAACGAAAAAATAAACCAGGAAATTTAATTCCTGGTTATTTTTATTATTGTATATAATAATATATATTTCATATTATAAAACTTTATACTCTAATTCAAAAGCCTCGCAAACACCTTTACAAGTGCATTTTCCATTATAAGTATTAACTCCTAGTTTAATTGGTTTAGATAAATTCATTGCTTTTTCTAATCCTAAATTAGCTATCATTAGTCCATATCTTATTGTTGAATTATTTAAGGCCACTGTGGAAGTTTGAGGTACTGCCCCAGGCATATTAGCTACGCAATAATGAATAATATCATCAACTATAAAGGTTGGGTTATCATGATAAGTAGGCTTTGATACTTCTGTTGAGCCTCCTTGATCTATCGCTACATCCACAATCACTGATCCAGGAGCCATATCTTTATAATACTCTTTTTTAATTATTTTTGGTGCTTTAGCGCCTGGTAATAATACCCCACTAATAACTAAATCTGATTTTGCTAGTGACTCTTGAATATTATGAGCGTTTGAATAAAGTGTGTTAACTCTATTTCCATATATATCATCTAGATAAGTTAATTTTTCTACATTTATGTCTAATACTGTAACATTAGCTCCTAGTCCTACAGCCATTTTAATTGCGCTTTCACCTACAGTACCAGCACCTATAATAGTAACATTAGCTCTTCTTGTGCCTGGAACTCCTGATAATAAAATTCCCGAACCACCTAATGGTTTTTGAAGATGCTTAGCTCCTTCTATAACGCCTAAACGGCCAGCCACTGAACTCATTGGTTTTAAACATGGTAATTTACCATCTTCTAATTCAATTGTCTCATAAGCTACAGATTTCACACCTCTTTTCATTAATTCTTGTGTTAATGTTTCATCGGCTGCTAGATGTAAATACGTATAAATAATCAACCCATCTCTAAAAAATTTATATTCAGGTTCTAAAGGCTCTTTTACTTTTACTATCATGTCTGATTTATTCCAAACATCCATAGCTTTATCAAGTATTTCAGCTCCTGCATTTATGTAGTCATCATCTGAGAAACCTGAATTAATCCCAGCATTTTTTTCAATATAAACTTTATGACCGTGACTTACATATTCTTTAACGCTACTTGGAGTTAATCCTACGCGACTCTCAAGTTTTTTAATTTCTCTAACTGATCCTATAATCATTTTTTCACTCCTTCTTAAAAAAATTATATATTAAAAATTAAAACTAACTAAAAAGCAAAAGACTTATAGCCATCACTATCATTCCAGCTATTAAGCCATAAATTGATAAATGGTGCTCTCCATATTTTTCTGCAGTGGGCAATAATTCATCTAGGGAAATATAAACCATTATTCCTGCTACTCCAGCAAATACATATCCCATAATCATCAAACTTGAACCAAAAATAGTTATCAGTAATACATATCCAACAACAGCTCCTATTGGTTCAGATAAACCTGATAAAAAAGAATATTTAAAGGCTTTTTTCTTATCTCCGGTAGCATAATAAATCGGCACTGAAACCGCTATACCTTCTGGTATATTATGTATTGCGATTGCGATTGTGATTGAAATACCTAAAGTAGGAGAATCTAACATTGCCATAAAAGTTGCTAAACCTTCAGGAAAATTATGAATTCCAATAGCCAAAGCTGAAAAAAGACCCATTCTCATTAAACTTTTTTTATTAGCTTCATCATTTAAATCAGAAACATCTCTAACTTCATGGGGGTTTTCTGCGCTAGGAACCAATTTATCAATTAAAGCAATTATTGCAATTCCAACAAAAAAAGCAATTGTTGCCAAAAGATATGCTTTTGAGTCGCCACCTAAATTATCTTTTGCTTTAGGAAAAATTTCTACAAAAGACACATAAATCATAACTCCAGCAGAAAAACCTAATGACATAGATAAAAATTTTGCATCAGTTTTTTTTCGATAAAACGCTAGTAATGAACCAATTCCAGTTGCTAAACCAGCACCCAGAGTTACCAAAAATGCTATTATAACAGTTTGCGTATCTGGCATAGATTATCTCCTCTTCTATTCACATGCTAGTTGATATATTTTTTTAGCATCTTCAATTGTTAATTTTTCAAATTGCCCAAAACTCTTTCCGCCATTTTCTTCAAGTTTTTTTAATAGTTTTGGAATGTCTTTTTCTGAAGCATTAATACCCGCAAATCTAGTAGGCATATCAATTGATTCATAGAAATTCTCTAATGCTTTAATGCCCGCTTCAGCTACCTCTTTATCAGTTTTTCCCTCAGGATTTATATTAAATAATTTTTCCGCAAAACGTTTGTAGCGCTTAATATGATTATTTAAAGTGTATTTCATATAAGCAGGATAAATAACAGCTAACCCAGCTCCATGAGTAACATCTAATAATGCACTTAACTCATGTTCAAGTCTGTGGCTTGTCCAATCTTCTTCTCTACCAACACCAAAGAAACCATTATGTGCTATTGTTCCGGCCCAACAAATTATAGATCTTGCTTCATAATTAGTTGGTTCATTCATCAATTTTTTTCCGGCTTCCATAATTGAAACTAAAGTTCCCTCAGCTAATCTATCCACAAACAATGTGTTTTTACTATTTGTAAAATATCTTTCAAAAATATGCCCCATCATATCCACTACACCTGCAGAAGTTTGATAAGTAGGCAAAGTATAGGTTAACTCTGGATTAATTATTGAAAACGTAGGCCGATAATAAGATGAATTCAAACCTCTTTTTAACATTCTATCTGTATTGGTAATAACCGCACTAGCAGAACCTTCACTACCAGCAGCTGGAAGTGTTAAAATAACTCCAATTTTTAAAGCGTCTTCTATCTTTGCTTTTCTATCATAAAAATCCCAAAAATCTCCATCATATTTTGCTCCAGCAGCTATTGCTTTTGCGGAATCAATTGCTGATCCGCCGCCAACTGCTAAAACAAAATCGACATTTTCTTTTTTACATAAATCAATACCTTCATAAACTAAATCATCTCTTGGATTAGGTACTACACCACCTAATTCCACAAAATCAATCCTAGCTTCTTTCAAAGACTCAATTACACGATCAAATAAACCAGAACGCTTAATTGAACCAGTTCCATAATGAATTAAAACTTTTTTCGCTCCATAAGAATTTAATAAATCTCCAACTTCAATTTCAGTATCTTTACCAAAAACAAATTTTGTAGGAGAATGAAAAATAAAATTTTCCATAAAACCACCTCTTCCAACATTATTATATCATATTAAATGAACTAAATTCCACCTTTAAAAATTAAAAACCTAAATGATATTTTGATAATTTTTTATTAATAACTCAATTTTTTTAAATAACATGTTATAATATTTGACGGAAATAATTAAGGAGTGAAAATATGAGAGAAGTTAAATGGATTAAAGAAAACTATATTGCTCATAGAGGGTTTCATTCATTAGATAAATCTATTCCAGAAAACTCTTTACTAGCTTTCAAAAAAGCAATTGACTATAATTACTCAATTGAAATGGATGTAAACGTTACTAAAGATGGAAAAGTAGTTGTTTTTCATGATATTAATCTTAAAAGACTATGTAATGTGAATATTGATTTGTCTAAAGTAAATTATGCAGATATTAAAAATTATCATCTTCTAAATACTAATGAAAAAATACCATTATTATCTGAAGTATTAGAATTTATTAATGGCAGAGTTCCACTTCTAATTGAACTAAAACCTAAAGGCGATAATAAATTATTATGTGAATCATTTATTAAAACAATAGATAATTATAAAGGTCAATTTGCAATTCACTCATTTAGCCCTAAAATAGTTCATTGGTTTAAAAAATATCATCCTGATATTATTAGAGGACAAGTAACCGAATATTTTAATGATGATTTAAAAATGAATCGTTTTATTAAGTATTTGATGAGAAGTATGACTTTTAATATCTTCACAAAACCAGATTTTATAAATTATGGTATTAAAGACTTACCTAATAAATACGCAGATAAAATTTATAAAAAAGGTATGACAGTAATTTCTTACTGTGCAAGAAATAAATTAGAATTCAATATGGTTAGAAAACACTACGATAACGCTGTGTTTGAATTCTTTAGACCTGAAATTGAAGAAAAATAATTTTTTTTAAAATAGCGTATTCTAATATTGAAATATAAAAGATGCTAGTATTTAATTGCTATAATACTACCATCTTTTATATTTATATTAAATTTCAATAATTGCTTATTTGTTTAATCCATATCAACATCAAAATTCTCAATTAATGAACCTTTTTTATCAATCTTAGCATCCCCATGTTTAACTAAAAACATTGTAACAAAAGACATAGCCACAAATACAGTTGCATATGGGAACAAGGCAATTCTTCCAAATTGATCCATTAGAAAACCAGAAAATATTGGTGTTAATATTTGTGCACCCATAGAAAATGTATAATAATAACCGGTATATTTTCCAACATTAGATCCTTTAGCTAATTCTACAACCATAGGATAAGAATTAACATTTATAGTCGCCCAAGCAATTCCCGTTAAACCAAAGATTAAATACATAATAAAAGCTGTATCTTTAGTAAGAAAATATACTGAACCAAAACAAAGAGTAAGTAAGGTGATTCCTATTAAGATTATTTTTTTTCTACCAATTTTAGTAGCTAATATTCCAATAGGTATAAACGCTAATAAAGCGGCTCCATGAGCAATATAAATTGGTATCCCGTAACCTATTTCTAATACCTTAGGTGCATAATCTGATAATTTTGTTGTAACAGCATTATAACCCATAAACCACAATGAAACTGAAGTTAAAATTAAGATTAGAGATATTTTTTTATCTTTCGATAATTTTTCATCAGCTAATTTTTCTGGTTCAACCTCATTTATTTCTACTTCATCTATTTCTAAATTATATTTAACCTCTTCAGAAACCTTTTCTGCAACCAATTCAGGTTCTTTTACTTTTAACAAGAAGAATATTAAAAGCATAATCATCATTAACCCAACCGCAATAAAGGCCGGAGTATAATCAACATAAGATAATCTATCTAATCCGAAAAGCATTAATATACCTAATGATATCAATGCTCCAAATGATCCCATTAAGTTAATAATCGCATTCGCTTTAGATCTTAACGGTTTAATAGTAACATCTGGCATCAACGCAACTGCAGGTGATCTAAAAGTTGCCATCGATAAAAGCGCAATAAATAAAGTTGCTACAAAGATAATAAAAGTCGAAGGTGACCTAGATGTAACAACCCAGGCTCTTTTATTAGCATGTAAATCAAATAGTGTTTTCAAATCATTCTCTTCATCTTCGCTTACAATATCATCTTCTAATATTTCACCCATAGGAGTAATAATATCTTCTTCATACTCATTATATTTTTCATTAGAAATAATTTCATCATTTTTTAACTCAAGCCATTCATTTTCAACTTGTAAGTAAATACTATTCCATTCATTATAAGTTAAATTATCTCCAGATTCATAAATAGTATTATAATTATTAATAATTTCTGATTGAGCATTAATCTTAGACTTTTGTACATTATCAGTAAAAGTTAAAGCCATAAAAGCAAACGCTGCAATAACAGTACCAATTATAATAAAAGGAGTTCTTCTACCCCTTTTAGTATTAGCTTTATCAGATAAACTTCCAAATAATGGAATTAAAAATAAAGCTAAAATATTATCTAAAGCCATCACTAATCCAGACCAGGTTTGGTTTAAACCAAATTTATCAATCAAGATTTTTGTGATAATTGAATCATAAGTTTGCCAAAACATTGATATTAATAAAAACGCAAGCCCTACATAAAAAATCTTTCTATAATTTAGCTTCATATTTCACCTCAAAAATTAATGTTATTTTTATTATATCACGAAATGAAACTATTTTTATAAAATTATAGAAAAATACAAAAGCGCTTTACAGCGCTTTTCTTTTCACTTGTACCGGCAACTTACTTGTTATATATCTTATCGCTCTTTCATTATATTTTCTAGCTTTTAAAAGCACTTTCTTATTATGTTCATATTCGTAAATAACTACAAATCCTAAATCTTTCTTGTGATAAAAGAATCAATAATACCAACCAACAATAAGTTGCTGATACTTTGTAAAAGGTTAATTGATTATAACAAACTACTGTCATAATTATAGGAAATATAATTCTATCAAAATAAATTAAAATCTCAGCCATTAAACAATCAATAGCTTGATTAAATCCAATTAGCTTATTTATATAAGTTTTATCAATATATCTAATAAAACATTTGTCTTCTGTGTTTGTGTTAATATAAATTCATCTATACACTTTTTCTATATTTTTTAATTTACACAATCACTATCACCATTTTTTCATGTTTATTTATTATTATCTATTATTAAGATAATCATTAAGAATAGTTTTTATTATGTTTGCTTTTGTACGATTTTTGTAAGTTCACCAAATAACATTGGTACAAACCCAAGACCAATAGTAATTAATAATTCCACTAACGTTAATCCTTCTATACTAAAAACATTAGCTAAGAAAGGTACATAAACTAATAAAAGTACCAATCCTACTGATAGGAAAATCGAATAATTTAAAAACTTATTACTAAACGGATTCATTTGGAACAAAAATTTTCTTTCTGATCTAGCTGAATAAGCTCTAAACAACTCGCCAAATACAATCGTTACAAAAGCCATCGTTCTCGCTTGTGCAATTGAAGCATCTGGTATAACATCTAACCCTAGTTTAAATGCTGTTAAACCAGCAATCATTAATCCTAAACCTTGAATTGAAACTTTAATTAGTGTTTCTTTATTTAAGATTTTTTCATTAGTATCTCTAGGCTCACGGTCCATAGTATTACCTTCAGCTTCTTCCATCCCAAGAGCAAATGCTGGGAATGAGTCTGTCATTAAATTAATCCATAATAAATGAATTGCAAGTAATGGTAATAATCCTCCGAAGAACCCGCTAAATATCATTGAGATTAAAATCACTAGAATTTCCCCAATATTACAAGAAACTAAGAATACAGTAAACTTTCTAATATTGCTATAAATCGTTCTTCCTTCTTCAACCGCCGCTACAATAGAAGAAAAATTATCATCAGTAAGAATCATATTAGAAGCTTCTTTAGAAACTTCTGTTCCAGTAATACCCATAGCAACACCAATTTCAGCTTGTTTTAAAGCCGGTGAATCATTTACCCCATCACCTGTCATAGCAACAACTTCACCATTTTTTTGCAATACTTCAACTATTCTAATCTTATCTGATGGAGTGCTTCTAGCAAAAACATCACATTTCATAATTGCTTCTTCAAATTCTTCATCACTCATATTCTGAGTATCTTCACCAGATAAAGCTAAGCCACCTTCTTTTAATATATTTAACTCACTAGCAATTGCTTTTGCAGTAGTTAAATGGTCGCCCGTAATCATCATTACTCTAATACCAGCATTATGACATTTAGCAATTGCATCTTTTGCTTCTACTCTAGGCGGATCAATCATTGCTACTAAACCAACAAAGATTAAATCTTGCTCTAAATCCATTGATTTAGGATTATCAGTTTCGCGATAAGCAAAACCTAAAACTCTATAAGCCTGTTTTGAATATTTTTCATTTTGTTTTGATATTTTTTCAATATCTTTATCCTTTATTTCTCTAATTTTTCCATTTATTGAAATACGATTACATTTCTTAATTAGTTGGTCACTAGCACCTTTGGTTAAAACAAAGTATTTATCTTCGATTTTATTAATTGAAGACATCATTTTTCTAGTTGAATCAAAAGTATACTCGTTTGCTTGAGGATATTTATCTTCAGGATTATCAACTTCAAATCCAGCCTTAGCAGCTAAAACTAAAAGTGCAGCTTCAGTTGGGTCACCAATAACTTTATCTTCACTCTCTAACTTAGAATCATTACAAAGAACTGATATCTGCATTATCTTCTCTAAATTATGAGTTAACTTAACTTCCTTTTTATTTAAGAGAATTTTCCCCTTAGTTTCATATCCACTACCGGTTATTTCATATGCATTATCTAAATCATAAACCCTTCTTACTGTCATTTCATTTTGCGTAAGTGTTCCAGTCTTATCTGAACAAATAACTGAAGCTTGACCTAAAGTTTCAACAGTAGATAGATTTTTTATAATTGCATTTCGTTTAACCATTCGTTGCATACCCAAAGCTAAAACAACAGTTATAACCGCAGTTAAGCCTTCAGGAATAGCAGCTACAGCTAAAGCAACAGATGTTAAGAATATTTCAAATATATCTTGAGACGTTTCTGCTTGAATTAAACCTAAAATAAAAACAAATACAGAAATAATTATAATTATAATTCCTAAAAATTTAGCAAATTGATCAATGGTTTTTTGTAGGGGAGTTTTTCCTTCTTCTACAGCATCTAACATTGTAGCTATCTTACCGATTTCAGTTTCCATACCGATATCAGTAACTATACCTTTACCTTTACCATAAGTAACTAAAGTTGACATATAAACTGAGTTTTCGCGTTCAGCTAAAGTAGTTCCTTCTTTTAGCTTAACTTCAGCGTCTTTTTCAACTGGAGTAGATTCTCCAGTTAAAGAAGATTCATCGGTTTTTAAATTAGTAGATTCTAATAAACGAATATCCGCAGCTACATAATCTCCAGTTTCCAATAAAACAATATCACCAACAGTTAGCTCTTCAGAAGAAATTTCCATAATTTTTCCGTCTCTAATAACTTTTGCATGTGGTGAACTCATTTTCTTTAATGCCGCTAAAGCATTATTAGCTTTTTGCTCTTGATTAACACCTAAAACAGCATTTAAAATAACAATAGCAATAATAATGAAACCATCAATTAAGCCTTCGCCCTCAATAATACCTACTATTACTGAAACGGCAGCCGCAATAATTAAAATTATCACCAAAAAATCTTTGAATTGATCTAAAAACATCATTAATAATGTTTTTTTCTTCTTTTCTCTTAATTGATTAATTCCGTATTTTTCTTTTCTTAATTGAACTTCTTTAGAAGTTAATCCCTCTTTAGGATTAACCTTTAATTCATCTAAAATTTCTTGCTTGTTTTTATTATAAAAATCCATCTTTCCATCCTCTCTATTTAAAAAAAGAGACCTACACACAAAAAAAAGTGCATAAGTCTTGCTGTTAAATTAAACCAGGTATAATAACCAAGATGTTGATTTAATCGCACTTTGGCCAGCTACTCCCTTATTGATTATAATAATACCTTATGCTTAAATAGATGTCAATAAATTTTATATAATAAATCTACTTTTTCTTTAGAATTATAAACCACAAAACATTACTAATAACTAACACCAAAGATATACCTCCGGTTATTAAATAATCTTTTGCTTTTTCAAAGAAACCTATATCTTCATTCTCCTGTGCTATATAAATATCATCTACACCACGATCTATCACTCTAATTTCTAAATCTTTTTCTATCATTTCACCGACTTCATCTTCAAATTGCAATGATAGATGGTATGTGCCAGGCATATTAGCATGTTTTGTATAAGAATCATATTTCACAGTAATCAAATACTTTTTGCTAGAATCTAACTCATTTGATTTTGTTAATAATTCCCCAAAATCTGGCAATTCCATTACCGTATCAGCATAAACTTGAATATAAGATAAATCAAAATATATCATTGGTCCAATACTATCTATAACAATCATTTCAATGGCCTTTTCAGTTTTATTTCCCGATGAATCAGTAACAGAAAAAGTTACTGAATAATTCCCTATAGTATCTGAATTATTCTTATAAGTATTTGCTTCAGTAACAATAACTAAATCAATAACATCATCATAATTATCTGTTATAGTTAACTGATCTTTTATTTCGCTTTCGCTTACATAGGTTTGATAACCTGTATGAATTTCTGAGATGCCATCAATAACTGGATCTTCAACATCAATTACTTCTACTACTTGAGTATAATTAGTAGAATTATTACTTGAATCAGAAACTGTGAAAGTTAATTCATATGTTCCAACTTGATCAGCGTTTATTGTATAATTTTCTTCAACTAAAGTAATCTCGCTAGAAATATCACCATCGTAATTATCACTAGCTGATAACATTCCCAATATATCTTCAACTGTGTAAGCATTAGGATATACCGCTTGAATAACTCCTATATCTGAAAAAACTGGTTCTAAAACATCAATCACTTCTATTGGAATAGTAATTTCTGTAGTATTGCTACTAGAATCAGAAACTGAAAATACTATCTGATAACTGCCAATTGTATTCATAAATTCAGTATATTGATCATCAACAATAACAATATTTTCAGAAACATCTCCATCAATTCCATCAATAGCTACTAAAGAATCTTTGATCTCTGTAGCTGTTATAGGTTGATCAATATAAGAAATTATTGACCCAGAACTCTGAAAATATGGTGACTCTGTATCTATCATCGTTCCTTGTATATATGTTTCATAATTCGTGCCACTAGTACCTTCTTCTAATTGCATTCCTATAATTTCCTCATCAGCAGTAAAATCCATTGGAAAATCAGCATTATCAAATTCTAGTCGCAAATAATTACAATCATGATATACATAAAAAGAATAATATCCATTCCCCTCTTGTGTGGAATTTTGATTAAACTCCACTATCTCAATGGATAATTCAGTCACAAAGGTTTCATTATTATAAAATGAAATTGTAACTGTTAAGAAACGTGAAGTTAAAAAATCCATTGGTAAAGATAACGTATAATTACTATCAGGTTTAACCAAAATATTATTAGTAGTATATAAATAATCTTGATCATCAACATATGTTAGATTTTCATTTGAAATATAATTTTTCCCCCCAGGCAAATAATCAGAATCACCAGCAAAAACATTATCATTAATAAATAGTGATAATGTTAATAATAAAACTAAAACAAATAAATATTTTTTCATAAATCCTCCTTTTTACTTAAATGATACTGTTAGAAAATAGAAATTCTTTAAATCTAATTATTTTAAATTGATTTTTAATCATGATATAATAATTAAGAGGTGACTAAAATGAAAAAAGAGAAATTACATAACGATCACTTAATGCCAGTTATTGGCTTAGGTACATTTAGAAGTAAAGAAGAGGATGCTTACAATGCTGTTTTAACAGCTATTGAAACAGGCTATCGACATATTGATACTGCATCAGCTTATAAAAATGAAGAAGCTGTAGGAAGAGCCATTAAAGATTCTAAGGTTAAAAGAGAAGAATTATTTATTACAACCAAATTATGGAATACAGATCAAGGTTATGAAACAACAATTAAAGCTTTTAATGATTCTTTAGAAAAATTAGGTTTAGAGTATGTTGATCTTTATTTAATTCATTGGTTTAAAGGTTACAAAAACTCTCTTGATACTTGGAAGGCATTTGAAACGCTTTATAAAATGGGGAAGGTTAAAGCTATCGGAGTTTCAAATTACAATGTTCATCATTTACAACATTTACTAAACAATGCAAAGATTAAACCTATGGTAAATCAAGTAGAAACTCATATTGAATTACAAAATCAGTTTTTACAAGATTTTTGCTTGAAAAATGGAATACAATTAGAAGCATATGCACCATTAATGAGTCATAACATTAAAGACTTATTAGAAAATGAGACTATGCAAAAGATTGCAAAAAAATACAATAAAACAGTTCCTCAAATAGCAATAAAATGGTTAACAGAAAGAGATATTGTTGTTATTCCAAAAAGTGTCAATCCAAAAAGAATTAAAGAAAACTTTGATATTTTTGACTTTTCATTAACTGAAGAAGATATGAATGAAATAAGTAAATTAAATAGAGGAAGAAAGATGTTCCCTGAATTTGATAATGTAATATTTTAATCTATATAATAAAAAACGCAACTTTTTCAAGTTGCGTTTTTATAACATGTTTTTATAAACTTACATTTTATAGTAAACTATACAAGAGGTGACTTATGCAAAAAATATATAAACTAACAGCTTTCTATAAGACAAAAACAGGTGGTAATAAAGCCGGTGTATATATAAACGCAGATAATTTAAAAGATAAAGACTGCCAAAAAATTGCTAAAGAAGTTGGATATAGTGAAACTGCATTTGTTTCAAAAAGTGAAATAGCTGATTTTGAAGTAAGATTCTTTACTCCAAAAAATCAAGTTGATTTATGTGGCCATGCAACAATAGCAACATTTAATTTATTAAGAGATTTAAAGATTATAAAACCAAATAATATCTATACCCAAGAAACAAAGGCAGGTATATTACAAATAGATGTAAAGCATGATATTGTCTTTATGCAACAACCGAAACCAATTTATAGTGATATTATCGCAAAACAAAAATTAGAAAAATGTTTTGAAAATATAGAATTTTCAGAAAATTTACAACCACAAATACTTTCAACTGGCTTAAGAGAGATATTTCTACCAATAAAAAATAACACCGCTTTAAATCAATTAATCCCTAATTTTGAAGCAATTAAACAATTATCAATTAAACATAATGTTATTGGCATTCACGCCTTTGCTTTAGCCCAAAAAGTTGATGCTTACGGAAGAAACTTTGCTCCTCTAATTGGAATAAACGAAGAAAGTGCTACCGGAACTTCTAATGGCGCATTAGCATGTTACCTGTATAAATATGATAATGAAAAGAATAAGTTCATTTTAAGACAAGGTTATTCTATGAATCAGCCATCAGAAATAATAAGCAAACTAAAAACACATAACCAAAAAATTATCGAAGTTTGGGTAGGCGGAAAAGCAAGAATTATTAATGAATAAGAAAAGTCTTTTCACTTGGGTAGTTTATAAATCTTAAACTCATTTGTTATTTCTCCTTATTCATTTGTTCATAAAAAATATTTTAAAGATTCTCTAAACTTTTCATTATCACTTTCTTGTCTTTTCTTAATATGTCCATGCCTTTTTTTTGCTTTTCTCATTTTTTGACTTAAATGTCTTTGTAATAATAATGTGTCTATATTATCAGCTGTATAAAACCAACCATCTTGATGTAATACATAAGCTCCTTTTAATAAAATAAGACTAGCCAACCCATAATCTTGAGTTATAACTAAATCTCCTTTTTTAGTCAAATTAACAATTTCATGATCCGCCACATCACTCCCTGAATCCACAGTAATAACTTTCCCATAATCTGTATTAATCATATGATGAACATTACATACAATGATTAAATCAATATGATATATTTTTGCCAATTCAGTAGTAATATTTCTTACTGGACTTGCATCCGCATCAATTAATATTTTCATAAGCACCTCAAATATAATTATATCAAAAAAATTATATATTTTAAACAATAAAAAAAAATCATCCTAAAGATGATTTATTTTTAATCAATTATTCATTTTCAGTGTCTTCAATCTCATTTAATTCTTTTTCCAAGTCCCCAATTTTTCATCAATAAACTTAAAATAAAAGAAAAGTTTGCAATCGATACTAAAAAATCCAAATTATAGTAGCGATGGACCAGAAAATAGAAATCACCAAAATCTGATGTTTCCCATTGGTCATATAATTAGTAAAGTAAATAATAACAACGAGTACTAAATTCACAATCACAACCATAGGTAAAAGCCATCTCATCATCGATGTATAAGACTTATATCTTTTTATATACTTATTAAGAAAAGTCCTTTGATCATATTTATCTCTGTCTATTGATTCTCTTTTGTTAAAGCCCCAATCATCCTTTTTTTTCATTTATTACACCTCTTTTTTTTTTATCTTGAAGGCATCACACCATTCATAGTCGGCATCAATTAATTTTAGACCAGTTACTATTTCTTTTCATTGAACTTAAAAATACAAAGAATATTGCTTTGAATGCTATTAATTTAAATATAGCACGATATTCATTTAATTTCTATATTTAATAGAAAAATTATTTAAGTTTTATGTAACCGTATACATCTTATGCTGACTTTTAAAAAAATGATTATTATAATATAATGACCTAATAACAATAGAAATATTGAGGTGAAAATTATGTATAAAGCGATTGAAAAAGAGTATCTATAAGAAGTTATGAAAACAAACCCTTATCCAACAGCGACAAATTACTTATAAAGAAGATTTTAAAGTCTGTGGAGGAGAAAAGTGGTCCTTTTAAACATCAAGTGAAATTTTCTTTGTTGATAACAAAAATAAAGAAAACAAAATCGGAACCTATGGTTCGCAATCTCTTTTAAATTTATTAGGTGTTTGTTAAAAACACCAGAAGGCATGTCGACTTTGGTTTCTTATTTGAAGAAGTGATTCTTAAATTAACTGAGGCTCATTTAGGCACTGTTTGGCTAGGCGGTACTTTTAATAGAAAAGATTTTGACATTGATGTCAAAGACGATGAAATCATTGCAGCCATATCACCAGTCGGATATCCTACCAATCGTTCACTAAGAAAAAGTAATACGTGGCCTATCTCGCGCTGATAAGAAAAGCTTTTAGTGAACTATTTTTTAAAGATAAGCAACTCACTCCTTTGGAAGATAACCACAAATATTCTCGCAACTTACAAACTGTTCAATCTGGTCCGAGTGCTTCAAACAAACAACCTTGGCGTATTCTACTAATGGATGATATATTTCATTTATACCTTGACCCTACAAGGTTATGGCTCTAAATTCAACAGTTAATCAATTCAAACCATTAGATATGGTCTTGCCGCCTATAACCCTGTTTAACTGAAGAAGATGGTAAATCTCCTGAATTTATTAAAAATAAAATAGAGTAATATAGAAAATCTTGAATATATCTCGCTAAGCATTAAGACGAATAAAGCATAACCTCACGAGGTTATGCTTTTTTAAACTATTTTTAATTTTAGCGTATTCTATATTCTTATCAATAAAATCTTCTACTTTTGTTTGAATCAAATCTCTAATTTGTCTCGTCTTTATTAATATTTCTTCTTCAGAACCTTTAAAACTAGATGGATCTTCAATATTCCAATAAATATCATTCAACGCCCTCACAATATTGGACCGCCTGTGATAAGTTTCATCTCATCACCACCGCTTTTCATGAACCTTGAGTATAAGTTCTTCCTTCTTTATAGAAGTCAAATACTTTATTGGTTTCATTATGACTAATATCATAACCAACTTCTTTCATCAACTTTTACAACGTATGGATTTAGTTCTCCTTTTTCAATACCAGCACTTTCTGCTAAAAGTAGCCCTTGCCTAATTTATTTAAGAATGCTTCTCCCATTTGACTCCTAGCACTATTATGAACACATACAAACAATACTTTTTAACATCATTTCTCCTTTTCGTTTATAATTATAAAAATAATTACCCAAGTTAAATTTATCATATCATATTTATTTTTAAATGATGAGAAAAGCGTTTTGAATTTACAAAAATTTTACATCCCTATGTTGAAAATATATAATATATTTAAAAACTATTTTTTATCTTACATCCTCTTTTTCAATATAAGTTCTAGTCACAGAATACATATTTTCATATTCTATATCAACTTATATAATATCTCGAGAAAGTATCGATAATACCATATAACCCCATTGTCTTCTACTGCTGCATAACCACCATTCATCCGCGCTGTGAATCAATAATTCGAATCAATAATAACATCACCTGGTTTAACGTCGACTGCGCCGTATTAGATAGATCGTTGGGCCGGAAATTCATCTGGGTTCGTCAGAAATCGCCGTCTTCCAAGATTTCGAATAAGGAATATTTCTGTACATCATATAATCATAGATTAAGTTTCCATTCAAAATCATAAATAGCATAATAGTAATCATCATTTCTGGTTAAAACATAGCCATTACTAACATCTATCGGAATTTCAGTATGACTAGTCTCATTGTCAAAAGAAGGTTCAAATTCTAGTATGATTTGGCCTTCTTCATCTATCACTACATATCTCATTGGCTCATCTGACCCTAAATAAGATGATATTTACCAATTGCATAACCATCTTTAAGTAATACTGGTTGAATGCCATCAAACATTCTGTAAATAGATGTTAAACCTGTATTCAATAAAATATCTCCCTGAAGGATTAATAAAACTATAGCCATAATAATAAGAATCTGTAAAGGCTCCCCACTTGTTATTCTTACAGCGGCCAAGCCATCACTAAATGATGAGTACTTTTAGTACATTATCATCAAGAACAACATCTCCATTTTCATCAAGATAAACACATTCATCCGTATTAGAACCTGATCTTATATTTGCTCGAATGGAATTAAACCATCTTCAAAATATGATGAATATAATATCCTCTCTTCATCAACATCGCTCTTCTAAATAAGACTTCTTTCCCTCTGTATTCAATAACTTCGCACCTTCATCAGTAAAGATTAAAACCTTCCCATCACGCGTAAAATTTATTGTTTCTCTATAAAGGAACATCCGTGTATCATTTGCATCCAAGTCAAATTCATTTCCTAGTTCGTCAATGAATAATAATTGATCATCCTTGACCACTAAGGCATAACCAAATCTAAATATAGAAGCATCATCATATTGAGCTTCAATAATTTCTCTGAGCAACATGAACCATAATCAATTATTTTCTTGATAAGTGATAAAGTTTTCTTTACCAAATTCAAAATGACTGTATTTTACATAAAGATCAATATCTTCATTGATGGGTTCATTAAAATCAAATTTTGTTTCAAAGTCACTAGATGTGTACCATCCCAAAATTAAATGATTACTTTCTTCAGGTAGTATAATTGGTTGGATTGTTTTTCCATCCTCAACTTTGACAGCAACGTCTTCTAATTCATTATCCAAAACAAAATTAACTGTATGTGTGTTTGAAAAAGCATCACAACCAATTAATACAAAAATTAACATTAAAGT
This sequence comes from Bacilli bacterium, assembly GCA_018399755.1. GTDB lineage: Bacteria > Bacillota_I > Bacilli_A > Izemoplasmatales > Hujiaoplasmataceae > Hujiaoplasma. Next base: position 67,483 of record JAGYOE010000001.1, on the reverse strand, counting down.
CATTGACATAAAAATAATTTTTTCATAAAACCACCTTTTATTCTTTTACATATTCTTACTACATATATATTAAACACATCTTTTATCTAAAACTAAAGGGCGTATATGTCACTCACTTTTATCACTAAAACTTATCGCTCATTTTTCTAAGGATTTTTAACATGGTTGTTTCGCGAAATGTCCATCTCGGTGGATTACCGCGTTTAAGGACTAACTCATTGACTTGAATAGCTCCTTCAATCGTCACCACTTTGGAACAAATGACAATTCAACTTCATATTGACTTAAAGCTTGTTTCATTAGTTTTCTTCAATCTCACAAAAAAGTAATGAGAATCCATATGAAATACATCAAATTCATTAATTAAAGATTCTTTATTATAAGTTGTTATTAAAGCATATTGCGGTTCCACCTTTGTTACTATTCCGCCAACTTCTTCCAAAACCTCTCTTCTTAAAGCTTCTACTTTACTCGTCTTTTCGATTCCACCACCAGGAAATTTATAATCTCCATTCACATTAGGTAAACCATTAAAAATAGCTGGCCTTTTTTAATTATAGCCTTGATGCTTGTCTATATAGATATTCCTATCTAGAGGCAATTCATCTTTAGGTGTTAAATAAATAATTCTCCTTATCAAAAATCTACCTCCTAAATCCTTGCATATGTTTATAATTATACACTAAAAAATACTAATTATAATAACATCTACTAAATTCAATATGATTATTCTTTCCAATATATACAAGTTAAACTAAATAAATCACACACAATAGTTGCTATTATTGAATTTATTGAGATGATGTTACTTAATATTGCTTTGGGATTAAAATAACTAAATTTAAATATTTTTAAAAGTTCCAATAAATTCCGCTATCTATCCGTATATCTTATACAGAAACGGAGGGAATTATTATGAAAAAGAAACTAGTAAAAACTTTATCGGTTGTAACATTGGTATTAATTCTCCGGTCTTACGTATCCTTATCTAGTAATAGCAAAAGCGTTTATTCTGAATACCAATGTGAATCAGCTAGCACTTGTATCTGAGGACATTGATTATTCTGTAGAAGAAATGCTGATTTATGCAATTAATGATGAATTTTTAGCAAAGCAGAATATGAAGCCATTATCAATGAGTTTGGTGCAATAAAACCATTTGTTAACATCGTTCAAGCTGAACAAACACACATCAATTTATTATTACCACTCTTCGAGGCATACGGTATAGATGTTCCTGAAAATAACGCAAGTGAGTTGAGTCGTTATACCAGAATCAATAACCAGTGCTATGGCAACCGGAGTTGAAGCTGAAGAAATGAACATCTCTATGTATCAAAAATTTTTAGCACAAAGAAAATATCCCTGATGATGTTAGAGAAGTTTTCGAATACTTATTACAAGCTTCTGAACAACTTTAATTCGCTTTCTCTAGTGATCGATACCAATATGTCGGTGAAGACATGGTCAATCAAGTTAAAAAATCAATTCAGAAGAATGTTCCAAAACAGGAATCAAAATGAATCTCATCAACAAAGGAGACAAAAACCAAGGCAGTCAATATGAACTGTATTGAATTTGTAAATAATTAAAAAAAGGACTGTAAGAAACAGTCTAAATAAGAAGAAAATAAGAACAGGTTCTGCATATTTATATGCTTTTCCTGTTTTTGTTACAAATCATTAAAAGCCATCCTAAGATGGCTGCATTTCAATCTCTTTGGAGGTCTAGGGCGTGACCGACCACTAAAACATGAATTTTAGTCGAAGAAATTCAATTAACTTCGGATATGAACTCCTATCTTGGCATTACGGAGTATAACTCTTCTCGTAAGGAATGTTGTATATTTACATATGAAGTTGATTTTTCTTTTAATAAAGTCTTCTTATTGAAAAATATTATTAATAAGTGTTCTTACCAGTTTTAAATGAACTATTGTTTGTATTTATTATGACTTTATATAAATACGGTATAATTGCAATTAAAAATAAAAAAAACCTACAAAAGGAATATAAAATTATATGAACCAGCTAATACCAAACCACAAATCAATACTATCCAACATAAAAACACCAATTAAAATTATTTTTAAAAAATTTCATTTCGTTTTGTCAAATACTTTTACTATTATTTCTTTGTTAATAAACGCTATTCTTTATCACTAAAATGAACTTCCATTAAATCATGAATTTCACTTGGTTTTTAACAAAAGGTATTATTATTAATATTGAAACAATCATTAGTGGGATGTTAAAAGTCACCCAGAAGTACATATAATTGAAAATATATCATAAACGATCATACTTGAAACAAACATACCTGTTTCCCAAAAATGATAACTTGAGGCTTTACTTAGTTTACATAATTTTACAGTATTGAAGATACTATTGCCGTAATTACAAAGATGATAACTAACAGTTCGTGTATTATAGTTACATCTTTGTTAAATCTGACCTGGCAATAAAATTGATTATAAGATCCTAATATAATTGTTGAAACTGCGCTCGCAGTAATAATATTTTTCTTTTCTCATCCTCGCATCAGTATTTTCGTTGATATCAACAATGTTAACTTAAATCATGCTTTTTAAATGATATTTCTTTCTCTTTGCATGAATATTGTTTTCGAATAAAAATAATAATCTTTTAAAAGTAATAGAAGGCATCCGAAAACATAACTAATCAATAAGAGTAGTTGTAAAAAAATCTTCTGATACAGAGATATAAAACCCTAACAACAGTAATAATAATAAAATAACAGTATCAACAAATAAATAATGAAATATTTAATTCTATTTTCACCAAATATTTGACGATTAACATTTTCTGCATTACCAATAGATAAAACATAAATATTATAGTAGTTAGCATACACAAAATCCATAGAACATCATTGTTTCCGCTATAAAAATAACTAATTGCGTATGTCGTAATGTTACCAATAATAAAAGTAATTTGCATTGATATTTGTTTGATTCTACTTACCATACAATACCAATTCATTTATGTGAGCCAAAGAAAATTTTCTAAGGCTCACAATAAGAAATTACAACGATAATATCTGCAAGATGACATACTAAAAAGTTAAGTAGTTAGATAAACTTATCAATAAGATAACAAGAAAAAATAATTGTTAATATACTAATAGCCATCATAATAACTAGCTTCTTTTGCTATCAACTCTTTTTTGGCAAGAGGATGAATTTCATTTATTTTATTATAAATTTATTGATATTCGTAACACCAAAAATCTTAATGTTTTCCTGATTTTACCTCAATTGAGAAATTTTCGGGGTCAATGTCTTTGTATTCAATATCAAAGCTAAGTATTGGTTCTAATTTGTTTTCTGTATAAGTGCTCCCAACGAAACCCTAATATCATATCAAAAACAAGGACATCTTGACCACCAAAATTTAGATAAAAATATAGTATTTCTCGACTACATGGATATTTATATAACTATAATTATCGATATTTTTAATATTTGTTACCTTTGCCATTATAATATAAATTCATTTCTTCATTTTTATCACCAACTATATATTATTCCATTTATATTTCCCATCATCTCGCTAAATCTAAAAAATAATGAAAGCAAACGCAAATAATATATTCATTGGACATACCTGCTTTTATTAAATTTACTTGATTACCTTTAGCGAAAATCTATTATTTGCCAATCTTATCTAATTATCTTATCTATGCAATTATACTTTTAAAAAATAAATGTGAAAGAACTGCAATAATTATGCTAAGAACATATAAAGTCAATAACAACTGAACTGAAATCCCTAGTTATTCTCTTTTATTCCCTTTTCCACATTTTTTCAATATAATAGTTCTATACTAAATAGCAATGTAAGAAAAAAACTTATATCTATTACTGCTCATATAATCAGTAATGGTTATTGTTTTCAACTTTATAAATGACGTCAAATAGTAAAAAATGAAAAATGAAAAAAATCCTATATATATGTTTTTTTCATTATATCGTCATATCTTAGATAATCTTACAAAATATTATTAATCATTTCTTAAGTAAAATCAATAAGATACTAAAAATTATAGTAAATATATATTCTTAAATATAATAATAACCATATATTCACCATGGACAAAATTTTATAGAGCCAACAACAAAAAGCCATCTTAAGATGGCTGTATTTCGATCTCTATAATTGGTCAGGGTGTGACCGACCACTAAAACTTAGTTTCCAGTCGTTTCATGCATCGATTAATTAATAAAGATTAATTTAAAGTTATTTGAAAATATTAATTACTTTTATAACTTATACCCAGCAATGAAAAGTGATGCGAAAAATATTTGAACCGGAACAACTGAAAAATATCTGTCAGCTTTGTGGTCTGTAATGCTCATTAACCCAATTGTTATTAATCCTGCTAATCCTATAAAAGTAATAAGGATATCAACATGTTTCATCTTCATATAGTTTCCTCCTTGTACAAATAATCATGTTTAATATGATACATACAAATTATTTTGAATAATAGATTTTCAATCCAAAAATGCAATCAATAAGAAGAAGTAACTAATTCATTTCTCTGTTGAGCTGAATATCCTTTGAAATGTTCTTCTTATTTCGCTAGTTTCATTATGAACAATTTGAATAATAAATACTTTCTCATTTGCAAAGACAAAAAATATTTCTGGAGTTATGTATTCTAAAAAACACTATTACATGGTTTCTTTTTTTAAATTTTAAGGACTTTTTTTCACTTCATTGTTTAACGGTATCAATGAAACAACTATAATAACAATTCCTATTAGTTCAATAATTCCTTTTTACATTTAAATAGAGAGTCTCTCCAAAGAATCTATTAAGAATTTGTGCTAATAAGATGCCTGCTAACAATGATAAATTTTGAAAACCAATTAGTTTTTGACTTCTATTTAGTCTTAAACAAATATATTTATCAAACAAAAACTTATAAAAAGCACTCCTAAAATAATATCGTTATAGTAAAATAATAAGTTCATAATAATCATCAATACCAAAACATACATAAGAGTTAGCGGGAATATAATTCCCTTTTTAGAAATTTTATTTAATTTATCTTTATAATCTTCAATATGGTTAGTTATTTCGGTTCTAGATATCAAAAGCTATATGTTTGTTCAAAAAATACTTAACTGAATTTCACACAATACTGAAAACGTGTAAACTAGAGCCATTGCTAGCTGTGGAAAATCTGTTAAAGTAAACTATTGCAACAATAAAACAATAAATTTTAATAGCCAGTCAATATACTTTAAAAAATGCTTTTGTCTAAAATAAATCTTATCTTGGGATGAAAGACAATGGAAGAAATCAACAGAACCAACACATAGATAAACGTGATTGCTCTGTAATCCTAAATCTATACTTTCTCGAGGAAAAAAAGATTATAAAAATTAAAGTGAATACATAAAAAGAAATGACGATTGTAACCACGTTTTTTTCATTTTTATGTTTCCTTTCATTTTTAACTGTTAACTTTAAACCATAGCACTTTAATCTATATCAATCCTTTTACCTTGCAAAAATGCATCAACAGTATAGCCTCGAAATGCACAGTATTTGTTCTAAAATAACAGCACCTCTCGTATCCTAATTAAAAATATATATATATAGACACAAAAACTTGACTGAATATACCTACTACATAATTCATTAACCTATCTATTTGTCAGTTAATTTAGAGTCCAGTTTAAGTAAAGATTTTTATTAAGTAATGACTTCCAATATTATTGACCAAAAATTATACTCATCATTGAAGGAAGAAGGATAGACTTCTATTATATAGTATTCTATTTGTCTATAAAAAACTTGAAAAAGGCATTATAGCTTCTTCGTCTGAATTCAATCGGAATTTTAAATGTGTGTTTTTATAAGGAGAATCATTCATTGAGTCAATGACTTGATTGTACTTATCATTACCATATATGTTAAGAAGATGCTGTTTAAATTTTGATGCATATTTTAAATATGTATCTATGGAAGCCATAATGTCAATGACTGTCCATATGCTTGAATTTTCCCATGTTCTTTTCCAATTAATAAGGCTTCATAAATCACTGAATACATATCAGCAAAACCGACAAGTTCTCCTTCTTTTTCTAAATGTTGATGTATCATTGAGATAATTGATTTTATATCATTGGTCATCAAAGATGTTAGTTCCTCATATGTTGATGACTCCAAAATTATATTCATACATCCACATCATTATTGTATCAACAAGACTAACTATATTTTTGATTTCTCTTGCTTCTTGGCAGCCGTACAGTCATCATCAAAATATGAAAATGATCTTTCCTCTAGAACATTGACATATAATTCTCATCAAAAGCATATTTATAATGATAATAGTTTTCCGGTAACCAGATGAAGCAAACACCATATGTTTTACCAGATATTTTCTCATATTTCGTGAGCTGCATATAACACTGTCGTCAAATTTGTTCAATGATGATCAATGCATCTTACCAATGATATGGCAACTGCCAGTGTTCAGCTCTTATTTCGGCAATGGATCTAAAATACCAATATTAAGTACCATGGGTAAAATCTCTACGCATAAACAAGATATTACATTAGGTAACTTTGAATTAATATATTTATAAAATAATTAGTAATGTCATAAGACAAAGGAAAATAAATATTTAACCAAATAATACAACTCGATTAAACCAACAAAAAAAAAAAGCCATCTAAGATGGCTGCATTTCGTTCTCTATGGTGGTCCAGGGCGAAATCGAACCGCCAATACATGCTTTCAGTCCAAAAATGCAATTAGAGAATACAGTTTAAGTAAAAAAATAATTACCAATCCTATCTATATGATATAAATAAGATGCTTAATTTTATATAAAACAATAAATCGAACTAAAGGATTTCTTTACCTTTTCTCTGTTCATTAAATAATACAGTAATAATTATAATTGCTAATTCTTGTATTTTTTTCTAGGAATATTTATCTATTTGAATGTTTAAGGAGTATTAATTTCTTTTTCTTCGGAAAAAATTAATGAACTTTTTAAATGACATTTTCATCTTATTAATTTTTTCTTTTCTTTTTAATCTATTTTCTAAACGTTGTTTTTCTTTATTTTTTCTTTCTAATCTCTCGAGTTTCTGAACATTCTTCTCCTTTTGCTTATCCTCCAAATAATCATTCTTTAAATCTTTATATAATAATTTTCTTATCGTTTTGTTTTATTCATTGTCGTTATACCTAATGAATCTGTAACATAAGCTTTAATTGAAGATACTTTATAATTACCCTTATTAATTTCGTAGATAATAGCTTTTAAATCATCAACAGTGATGAACATATTTATAAATCCCTTGATGGAATCACTAGTTTATGATTTATTGGAAAAATTGTTTAGTTCTAAGAATTTATTATAAAAATCTATATTATGATTTTTATAAACAAAAACCAAACCCCGCTATAATATCATTAATATTGTTATTGTAGATTTTAAGAGTAAAAGCGTTTTTGTCCCCGTTTTAGCATCAACTTCATAATTCGCATCTATATTAAACTTCTTTGTTAAATAATAAGAAACTAAATAACGATTTAAGCCTATCACTATAAACATTAATACAGCTAGAAAAATTACACAAAGGATCATAATTACTTCAAAATTTTCTTTTATAAATCCATCTATTTTTCCTCCATTTTAATAAAGTATTCTAATATTATATTGATTTTTATTGTATGTATCTAGATTGTAATATTTTCTCTAAATCTTGCACCTAAATTCACTAAAGCAACCATGAAACCAATATCCTTTGACTTTATTGTACGATAGTAAATAATCTAAATCATCATCGACTAAATATTCACATATTGAATCAAACAACTCTAAGTTATTATATTCAATACAATATTCACCGATTTTCTTAAATATAACATCGTCTTTATAATTCGCAATAATATATTGAAACAATTTTATTTTGACCAGTTTCTATTGATAATCTGAGAACTTCTGTTAAGTTTTGTGTATAAACGATTTTTAAAAAACTCAATCTCCAAGTCGAACTGATGATCTTCTACTAATTTGAGAATACATGCTTGAACACCAATGCTCATCTTTTTATAATAGGATATTGTAGATTCATTATAATGCTCAGCTAGAATTTAATACCTTTATAATATTGATGATGTAAAAAGACATTAAACACTTCAGAAAAATCATCATCTACAATAGTTTAAAATAGAAAATACATTTGATAGTTTATATTCACCAATAGACTTGATTAGAACAGATTTACCTAATTAAGTCATTTTTGTTTATAATCAAAAACATTTAATATTTTTTGAATAAGTTACTTTGGTTTGAATAAAGTAGCTTAACAACATCTTTATTATTATTTTTATCAATAGTTTCCATATCAAATAACCTTTTTCTTCATCCTCAATAAGTAAATCACCATTTATATTTTTATAATGAATGAAATACTTTACGACATCCTTAATGTCGTGTTCCAACAAAACAAGAATTACTTTTAATAAAACATCCTTTGCTCGTCTAAAATAATCATGTGTGAAAATCACATCGCGATTATGTAATTATTCAAGCATATCCCATTTTTTCATGCTCGATGATATAATCAACTAGTACTTTCCCGTAAAGTCTGGCTCAGCAATTCTTAAATTCTTAGCATCAACTTGCTGAATACCTTTTAAACCCTTATCAACAATCTTTTCATAATCTGATATATATTGTTGATTTTGATTTCTCCTCAATTAATTCTTCTAATGACATATCAAATAATTTTTGCGATTTTTAATAAATTCTCAATGTCAAATGTACTTCTTCCACTTAAATTTTGTGAAACAGCTGATTTTGATATTAATAATTTTCAGCGAGCTCACTCTGAGTCATCTTTTTTTCTTTAATAAAGTTTTAATATGATTACCTACTTTTACATTATCTATAACTTGAGACATCAATACACCTCCGATAATTGTATTATATATTTATTGATGTATGTGTAAATACTGTTAATAGTTAACTATGGGTTTACTTTAATTTACATAAAATAAACTATTTTAAAGGCCTTACAAGTTATTTAACTGATACTTAACTTATATTATAAAATAAAACCTTCAAAATAGTAAAAACAATGTGTAAATAAGAATAAAAACAAAATCAATAGTAAAGATTTGTTTCCAATTTAAAAATACAATATATAATAACAAAAATCTATAATCGCTTCTTTATGGTAAAGCCATAAATCACTATATCAATTAAACCGACAAAAAAAGCCATCTAAGATGGCTGCATTTCGTTCTCTATGGTGGTCCAGGGCGGGATCGAACCGCCGACACATGGATTTTCAGTCCATTGCTCTACCTACTGAGCTACCGGACCATACAAAATAAAAAAATGGCGGTCGGACGGGACTTGAACCCACGATCTCCAGTGTGACAGACTGGCATGTTAACCACTACACTACCGGACCTTATGGTTGCGGGAAGGATTTGAACCTCCGACCTCTGGGTTATGAGCCCAACGAGCTACCAGACTGCTCCACCCCGCGGTGTTATATTTGCTGCTATTCTATGATATCAAAAATGAAAATAGTTTGTCAACGCATATTTTCTTTTGGTGGATAGCGGGATCGAACCATGACCTCCTGCATTAAGGCAGGCGCTCTCCCAGCTGAGCTAATACTTACTAAGATATTTTCCAGGCCCAGGACTTGAGCCGACGCGTCGCTACTTTAAGGCAATTTAGGGTTAAAGTCCGGCACGTACCTGTTCGCCCTCCGGCGGTGGTGGCTCCTGACCCGATTCGAACGCCTGACCCTTTGATTAAAAGTCAAATGCTCTACCAACTGAGCTAGCGGGTCAATACGCTGTTTTGAATCAGCGAGTGAAAATTACAGTGTCAACTGTAGGAATCGAACCTACTTCCATAGGCTTTGCCATTAAGCTAATATTGACATGTGGCGGAGAAAGGGGATTCAGACGCGGCGCTCGCACGCCCTGTCGGTTTTCAAGACCGATCCTTCAGCCGGGCTTGGGTATTTCTCCGAATGGATTGTGTTGATAAAAATATATATGGTGGACCCAGTAGGATTCGAACCTACGACCGATCGGTTATGAGCCGATAGCTCCTAACCAGCTGAGCTATGGGTCCTTCAAATGGTAGCGGCAGAGAGACTTGAACTCTCAACCTCACGGGTATGAACCGTACGCTCTAGCCAGTTGAGCTACACCGCCGTTACTTTATTTCAGATAAATGGTGGAGTATAGCGGGCTCGAACCGCTGACCTCCTGCGTGCAAGGCAGGCGCTCTCCCAGCTGAGCTAATACCCCATAAAAAATGGTGGGCCTAAATGGATTTGAACCATCGACCTCACGCTTATCAGGCGTGCGCTCTAACCAACTGAGCTATAGGCCCATTTCCTAAATCTCTTTGCAATGCGAATAATATTTTACTATTTATAGAGCCATTTGTCAATTATTATTTTCCGTTTTCGCAAAAAAAACCAAAATAACCAAATATAGCCAGATAAATGATGGAAATTAATGATTTTAAATCATTTTTTATCAAATTTAGGATATTTTTCTTCGTTTTTTATTAATTTTTCTTTAATAATTTTTTCTGGATCTAAACCTAAATCAGTAGCCATAGCCAAAGCGTAAATTAATACATCAGCTAATTCTTCTTTTACATTTTCTTCGTTAGGGGTAACGTCTTCCCATTGATAATTTTCTAGTAACTCTGCGGCTTCAATAATGATTGATTTTGCAAGCGCTGAAGGAGTATCATGTCTTTTCCAGCCACGTTCATCTCTAAATTTTATTATCTCCTCAATTATCTTCTTCATTGTTAACCACCTTTTTTACCTTTTTCCGTAAATCCATTCTGTTCATCAAAACTTCTCTTTGACATCCTAAACATTTTAGTTTACAAACAGCTCCGAAACGAATAATTTCCCATAAATTTTCTCCACAGGGATGACCTTTTTTTAAAACTAAAATTGAACCTTTTTTTAGTTTATCTTTATTCATTATTGTCACCTTTTAATAATTGTTTAACTTTTTCTAATTCCATATTATCTTTAATTGTAATAATCAATTTATTACTAGATAATTTAATCTCGCTTTTTAAGTTTAAATATTGGTTTAATTTATCTCTGGTTTCAGTTAAATTTTTTTGTAAATTAATATCTACAGGTTTTCTTTTAATAGTTTTTTTCTTTTTTTCTTTTTTTACTAACTGTTCAATATCGCGAACTGTTAGTTTTTTATTAATAATAATTTTAGCAATATCGATAATCCGAGTATTATCTTTTAATTTACTCAAACTTCTTGCATGCCCCATAGTAATATTACCTTCATTTATTTCTTTAATTACTTCTTCAGGCAATGATAAAATACCTAAAGCATTAGAGACATATGATCTGCTTTTACCAATCTTATTAGCTAATTCTAAATGAGTTAATTCTAAAGATTCTATAGCATTTTGGTAAGCTTTTGCTTCTTCAACTATAGTCAAATCTTCTCTTTGAATATTTTCTAACAAAGCTAATTCAGCTAAATATTGATTATTATAGTCCCTGATTATACCAGGAACTGTTTTAAACCCAGCCATTTCAGCAGCGCGACATCTTCTCTCACCCGCAACTAATAAATAGCCATTAGCTATTTTCTTTACAATAACAGGTTGTAAAACACCATTTATTCTAATAGAATCCGCTAGTTCTCTCATAGCCTTTTCATCAAAGTGTTTACGAGGTTGAAAAGGATTAGGACTAATCTTATCAAGTTCTAAATCATAGATTTCTTCATTTTCTTTAACTTCTATTTCATTTTCTTTTAATAAATCTGATAAACTTCTTTTAATTAATTCATCCTTGCTGTTCATAACGATTAACCACCTCTTTAGCTAACTTTTTATAACTAATTGAAGATTTACATTTAGGTGAATATTGAGTAACCGGCATTCCATAAAACGTTGCATTAGAACAAGTTATATTTCTTGGAATAATAGTTTTAAATACTTTTTCTTTAAAATAGGTTTTAATTTCATTTACAATTTGAAAACCAGAGTTTACTCGTTTATCTAACATAGTTAATAAAACTCCAAAGATTGTTAATTCTTCTTTATTAACTTTCTTTTTATTTTGTACTGTTCTGATTGTATTTAAAAGTTGGGTTAAACCATCCATAGCTAAGAATTCACATTGTACAGGTATTATAACCCCATCAGAAGCTATTAAAGCATTAGTTGTTATATAGCCTAAAGAAGGTGGACAATCCACCAAAATATAATCATAACTCTCCTTTGCTTTTTTTAATAAATCATGAAGGATAAAGTCTCGGTTTGAATCTGCAATAATAATCTCTTCTACACCTTCAACCATAGTTTTGGCTGGTAAAACATCAATATTTCTATGGTTGCTTTTGATTAAGATATCTTCAAAATTAGCAGCTTTTTTAAAAACATCAAAAACACTTTTTGTATAGCTGCCACGATTTATTCCCATACAAGAAGTTGCATTAGCTTGATAGTCTAAATCTATTAATAATATCTTATTTCTTAAATTAGCTAGAGAACTAGCTAAATTTATTGCGGTTGTTGTTTTGCCAACCCCGCCTTTTTGATTAGCTATAGATAAAACAAGCGCCATTTTTTCACCTTATTTCGTTAAATGTTTTTTAATAATATCTTCATTATCTTTATAAAAGCCAATTATATCATCTGTAAAAAACTCTTCAAAATTAACTAAATTAAAGTTATGAAGAAATGCGTTTTCATCAAATTTATTCCATTCACTTGATTGATATAAATTTAAGGCTAAATAGCTATAAATTAAACAAAAAGCAATTAATTGTTCATCGCTAAATTGAGTTAGTACATCTATTATTAAGTCATGCCCTAAAGAAAACTTAGATTTCTTGCTTCTTAAATAAAAATTTATCGCCATAGAGAATAAATCAGAATTATCATTTAAAAGATATTTCTTTAAACTTTCAGTAGTTTTTTTCATATTAAAACTAATTTCATCATTATCAATTATTGTATCTATTCCTTTTTCATGAATATATACATATAAATCAGCTATGTTTATAATCTCTTCCCCATCTTTCATAATTTGTTTAGCAATAAACTGAGATATTTCAAATACAGCTTTTTGAAATTCTAAATCTTCATAGATAGGAGGTTTTTTTTCCATCTTCCTTAAAGAGTTTATATAAGAATATAGATCCTCTTGAATACTATCATTGGTTTTTTTAGATTTTATCCATTCTAAATTCATATCTGCATAAGATTTTTCATTAATTAATATATGAACAAAATTAATTGTATAATAAAGCGCTAATCCACTAAGATAAATATATATAGCTCCTGCTATATCATTAGTAATTAACAACCCACTTTTATGCGATAATATATATAATACACCTAAAACTAAAACAGTAGTTCCATAAACAAAATATGAATATACTTCTTGATATAAAGCTATAATAGTTAGTGTAACATAAAACAATAAATAAGCATAAAAACTAGAAATACCTTGTGTATAGAAAATCATTATTAGTAGTGAATGTATAATTGTATTTTGCATTGCTAAGAATAATTTTTCTAATTTCAAAAATACAATAGTTAAAATCGTTAACAAAAAGAAAAAACCTATAAAAATAAATTTAATCCAAAAACTGTAATTTAACAATTGTGAAATTGGTATAGTCAAGATAGTAAAAATAACTAAGAACAATAAAATTAAATATACTTTTAATTTTCTTACTTCAGTCATTGGCAAATATTCGGTATTTAATATTTTCTTAAAAAATTCTAATATCATTTTTCCACCTCACTAATAACATCAGCTACTATTGAGTTAAAAACTTCAGAGTTTTCCTTATATATTTTCCTTATCCTCGGATTTATAAAGTGGAAAAAATCAGTATTAATAATTGCATCATATAATTCATTATCAGTTAAAGGTTTCATTCCAGGTAATCCTTTTTTCAATAACACATAAAAAACCACAAAGCTGATTATTTTAACCTCAATTTCATCTCCTGATTTATCAAAACTTTCAAAGTTAGTTTCAGAAAATATCTCTTTTTCATGAATTTGTTTTTGATTATAGTAATATATTTTTAGAGCAAGTTTTGTTAAATTTGAATCTTCACTTAATACAAGATTTTTTAAACGTAAAATGTCATTTTTATTAAACTCAGAATGAGTTTTCAATATATCATCTATAGATTTACCTTTGTCTAATTGTTTAATAATTTCTAGTTTTTCATCAAAATGATTGTCAATTTCAATTTTCTTACAAAAATCATCGAAAACAAGTTCTACTTTTTTGTAATACAAATCATAATTATGATTATCAGGGGCTATTTTTTTCTTATAATAAATTAATAAATCGATATTACGATTTTGTTTTTCTTTGGAAAAAGAAATTTCATTATAGAAAAATTTAATTTCTTTAATAGTTATATATGTTGAAACAAATAACAAAAACAAAAAGAAAAACACAAAAAACCCCAATACTCCATAATTAGGAGAAGGCGTATTTTGAAAATCAAAAAGATAAGAGTAGTTAAACAAAATCATTGAAATAGTAAAAACAAAATATAAACTAATAACTCCTAATACTTTTAAATCCTTATAAATAGCACTAATTACATAAGCAATAAACAAAAACGGTATTAGTGAAGGAGACTTAAAATATAATAGAATTATTAATATGAGTGTAAAAAAACTTATAGATGTAATAAATTTATTAAATTTCAAAAAGGAATAATCTTTCATTCCATAAGCTAAAGAAGCTATATTGAATATTAAGACTGCCGCAAAACCACTTAATAACCCCAAAATATTTCTTAGAGGATATCCAGCAATAAGTAAATAAATCAACATTAATAATCCAACTAAAAATATTGTTAATAAAACAAAAATGTTTTGTTTAACAAGATATTTAAATTCTAAATATTGTTGGTACCTTTCAACTTCAGGAAAAATTCTTTGTTTTGTATTCAAAACGATCCCCTTTCTATAAAGGCGATTTTTTTATTTTTGCAAATTTTCTTGGATATTTTTTTGGTGTAGTTTTTACTTTCTTTATAATAATATAAACATGTTTTAGTTTATCATCAATGTTATATTCTACTATTTCAGATAATTCTCCACCCAATAAACATAAAGCCTTTTTTGCCTCATTAAGTTCTGCTTGATAATTAATTGATTTATAAGCTACAAAATATCCATTAGTATTTAATACTGGTAAAGCAAGTTCTAATAAAATATTTAATTTAGAAA
The DNA here is from genome assembly GCA_018399755.1 of Bacilli bacterium. GTDB lineage: Bacteria > Bacillota_I > Bacilli_A > Izemoplasmatales > Hujiaoplasmataceae > Hujiaoplasma. The sequence goes on along the minus strand of JAGYOE010000001.1, from coordinate 52,182 downwards.
CTGCTCTTGCTAAAATAATATCAAAACTTTTTGTTTTAGCTAATTCTTCTGCTCTTCCATGAATAAGTTTAATATTTTTGATATTTAATTTATTTATAAGCCTAGATAAAAAATCTATTCGTTTTTTTAATCCGTCAACTATAGTTAAGTTAAAATCACTATTAATTAATTTTAAGGGTATTGAAGGAAAACCAGCTCCAGCACCAATATCTAAAACATTTTTTTTGGATAAATCTAGTACTTTAGTTAGATAAATTGAATCATAAAAATGTTTATAATAAACTTCATTAGTTTCAGTTATAGTGGTTAAATTCATTAATTTATTTTGTTCTAATAAATAATCATAATATAGTTCAAAGTTTTTTGTATTTAATAATCTTATTAAGTTTTTATCAAGTTTATCCCTAATTTCAAAACTCATAAATTCCCCTATCAAATATTATTTTAACATATTTTTATATTCTTGTAACAAACATGTGAAACTTATGTTTCATATTTTTTCAAATGAATTAACAACATTTGAATATCAGCTGGATTAACCCCACTTATCCTTGAAGCTTGTGAAATTGTTAAAGGTTTGATTTTATTTAGCTTATCTCTTGCTTCTAATGCAAGATTGTTAACTTTATTATAGTCAATATCTTTAGATAGTTTAATATTGCTTTCTTTTTGCATTTTTTTTGCTTGCGAAATGGATTTTTTTATATAACCTTCATATTTAGAATTTATTTCAACTTGTTCTTTTTCTTCTTCGTTTATAGGAAACTTCATATTTATTAGATTTTCAATATCAGAAAAAGTAATATCTTGTCTCTTTAATAAATTAAACAAAGAGGTTTTACCTTTGATTTTCATCAAATTATGTTTATCAAAATATTCTCTAATAGACTTTGTTGGAGTAATATAGTTTGATTTTAATTCTTTTATTGTCTTAACGATATTATCCTTTTTCTTAAGAAATTCTTGATAGCGCTTAGTTTTTATTAATCCAAGTTTATAACCATAATCAGTTAATCTTAAATCAGCATTATCATGTCTTAATAATAATCTAAACTCTGCTCTTGAAGTTAACATTCTGTAAGGTTCTTTAGTACCTTTAGTTACTAAATCATCAATTAAAACTCCAATATAAGCTTCATCTCTTCTTAAAATAAAAGGATCTTTTTCATTTAGTTTTAAGCTAGCATTAATTCCTGCCATTAATCCTTGTGCAGCTGCTTCTTCATAACCGCTTGTACCATTAACTTGACCAGCAAAATATAAATTATCAACTATTTTTGATTCTAGGCTAGGCCACAAGCTTCGTGAATCTATTGCATCATATTCAATTGCATATGCGTATTTTGCGATTACTGCATTCTCTAAACCCGGCAAAGAATGAATCATTTCCTCTTGGACATCATTAGGCATAGATGTGGAAAAACCTTGTAAATAGACCTCATCAAGTGATTGAGATTCTGGTTCAACAAATAATTGATGTCTAGGTTTATCTTTAAACCTGACTAATTTATCTTCAATTGAAGGGCAATACCTTGGTCCTACACCTTCTATAATTTGTCCACCATACATTGCAGATTTATTTAAATTGACATTTATTATTTCATGGGTTTTTGGTTGTGTGTGAATTAAATAACATGGCCATTCTTTGTCTAAAACTCGTAAGTGTTCTTTTTCAAAACTAAAATGGTGAATAAAACCATCTCCAGAAGATATTTCCATTTTAGAAAAATCTACACTATCTCGTTTTATTCTTGCAGGTGTGCCGGTTTTAAGTCTAAAAGTCTCGTGACCAATTTCACGTAAATGTTCGCTTAAACCAATCGAAGCTTTTTGTTTATCTGGTCCAATTGAAGTTGACTTATCTCCAACTAATACCTTTGAATCCATAAAAGTTCCCGTGGTTATAATAACCATTTTAGATTTTATTATTTCTCCTGATTCTAACTCAACTCCGCTTAATATATTTTTTTCAAAATATAATTTCTTTACATAAGTTTCTAATAAAGTTAAATTATTAGTGTTTTTTAGAGTTTTTAGCATTTCCTTAGGATATTCTAATTTATCTGATTGCGCTCTTAAAGCTCTTACTGCAGGCCCCTTTGATTTATTTAACATTTTCATCTGTAAGGTTGTTTTATCAGCTATTTTTGCCATTACTCCGCCCAAAGCATCAATTTCTCTAACTAAAGTACCTTTTGCAGGTCCACCGATTGAAGGATTACACGGCATAAAAGAAACCATTTTCAGGTTTCCGGTTACAAGTAGTGTTTTATTATTTAATTTTGCTAAAGCTATTGCGGCTTCATTTCCAGCGTGTCCGCCACCAATAACAATTGCGTCATACATAATGTCACAACCTTTATATTAGTTTATAATGTTTTAAAGCTTTTTTTAATCCTTCATTGTTTATATCATCAGTAACATATTCAGCTACTGCTTTTAATTCATCTACAGCATTACCCATCGCTATAGCGTGTTTAACTGATTTTAACATTTTAACATCATTAAAACCATCCCCAATAGCATAAGTGTCTTTATAATCAACATTCAAATAATCAATTAAGGTTTTAACTCCTCCTGCTTTTAATTCGCCTTGAGGATTTACATCATAACCATATTTATTAGATTGATTAAACTGTAATTCAGGAAAGTCATTTCGTAATTTTTTTACTAAATCATCAGAAAAAACCACCATTGCAAAAACATTTCTCTTTGGATATATTTTATTATCAAATCGTGCTTTTGGCAAATTAAAAGTTTTTGAAAACTTATTTGATGCTTCTGTATCTTTACGATATGATATATATTCGTCCTCATACTCAATTACTAAATCAAACTTATATTTATCAGAATAATCCATCATTTTCTTTACTGTTTTAAAAGAAATATAATTTTCTTTAATTACTTTATTATGCGAAATAACCAACCCACCATTAGCTAAAACTAGATTGTTAACTTGTAATTTCTTTTCAACATCATTTAGTAATACTGGATTCCTTCCTGTAGCAATCGCAACTTCATGTGAATTATCTTTTAACTCGTCAATCAATTCTTTCATTCCCTTTACTATATCTCCTCGATATAATAAAGTCCCATCTAAATCTAAAAATATTAATGCCATTTTATCACCTCTTTATATTAAAAGAATCTCACCTGAAGCATCTCCACCCACATAAACACCTTACTTAAGGCTGCTTCCGTCAAGACCTGACCTGATTCGTGGGCATCTATTGAGTGAAGATGCTTCATTTGAGATTCCTTATTTATTATATCACAATATTTTATAATTTCAATTTTTTTAACTTTAAATTTTATTAATTTTTATTCCGTAAATTCTTAAAAAAACTGGCTAATAAAAGCTTGGATTCTTCTGCTAGTATATTAGAAGTGACTTCTAAATGATGATTATAGTTTTTTAGGTATTTAGTAAGAATATTATCTAAAGATCCATATTTTGTATCTTTAACTCCATAAATCAACCTTTTAAATCGAGCAGAAACAATCGCTCCTAAACACATTAAACAAGGTTCTACATTTACATATATTTCACAGTCATCTAAACGCCAACTATTTAAAGTTTTAGATGCTTCATTAATTGCAAGTATTTCAGCATGATGAGTTGGGTTTTGATCAGTTTCTTTTAAGTTATGTGCACAAGCAATAATTTTTTTATCTTTAACTATTACACAGCCTATTGGAACTTCATCAATACTAAGAGCTATCTCTGCTTCTTTTAAGGCTTGTCTCATAAAATATTCATCATTATTTTTCATCTAAAAATTTATACCTCTTTGGTTTATTTGGAACTTCATGACAGTCCCTACATCTTGCTTCATAAGTATCTTTAGCGCCTACAAGGATAACTGGGTCATCATATTTTGCTGGTTTACCATTAATTATTCTTTGGGTTCTAGTAGCCGGAGTATGACACTTTACACAAATCGCTGATAACTTTGTCACGTATTCAGCAATAGCTAAAAGTCTTGGCATAAAAGAAAATTCATCACCACGGAAATTACGATCTAATCCAGAAACTATTACTCTTATCCCTTTATCAGCTAGATATTCACATATTTCTACAGCTTCTTCATCTAAAAATTGAACTTCATCAATCGCTACAACTTGTGTATTTCTATCAACATAATCTAATATTTGTTTAGCAGTAGTTATATTAATTGACCTTGTTTTGTTATTATCATGACTTACTACATGCCCCTCTTCATAACGCGTATCAATTGTTGGTTTAAAAACAATAATATTATGTTTAGCATATTCTAATCGCTTTATTCGCCTTAATAACTCTTCAGTTTTTCCCGCAAACATAGGCCCTGTAATCACTTCAATCCAACCTTCTTTTTGTTTAATATACATATACATTCCCCATTTCTATTTTAACTTGTCTTTATTATACAAAACCCAATAAAAAAAGCCAATATGATTTGGCTTTATTTATTTCATTTTTTTACTTTTCATCTTCTTCTTCGTCTGAAATACCATATTTCTTATTGAATTTATCTATTCTACCAGCAACATTTTTATATTTTTGTTTACCAGTGTAGAATGGATGACAATTAGAACAAGTATCAACCTTAATATTTTCTTCAGTTGAACCAGTTTCAAAAGTGTTTCCACATGTAGAACATGTTACAGTCACTCTATGATATTTTGGATGAGTATCTTTTTTCATATCAATTCTCCTTCTGCCATGAAATTTACTTCCATAGTAAGTTTAGTTATAAGCAAAAGTATTATACCAAATACAACTTTAAAAATCAAGGAATAAAATTACTATAAAATTTCTATATTAAATTTCTAAATATTTAAAAGATAATCAAAAAATGTTATAATACATTTGATTGTTAATTATTCATTTAACCGGAGGCTTGAAATGTCTAAATTTAAAGAAAAAAGTTTAGATTTGCATAAAGCAAATCTTGGCAAATTAGATATTATCCCCAATGTAAGATTAAAAACTAGAGAAGACTTATCATTAGCTTATACCCCCGGAGTATCTTATCCTTGTTTAGAAATACAAAAGAATAAAGAAAAAGCTTATGAATATACCATAAAAGGCAAAACAGTTGCGATAATTACAGATGGTTCTGCAGTTTTAGGTTTAGGAAATATTGGTCCAGAAGCATCTTTACCAGTTATGGAAGGAAAATCAGCTCTACTATATAGTTTTTCTGGAATACAAGCTATCCCTTTAGCTCTAGCAACCCAAGAACCTGAAGAGATTATTAAAACAGCTAAATTAATATCACCTAATTACAGCGCTATTATGTTAGAAGATATCAGCGCTCCTAATTGTGTTGAAATAGAAAAAAGACTTCAAAAAGAATTAGATATACCTATCTTTCATGATGATCAACATGGAACAGCTATAGTTGTATCTGCGGCTTTATTAAATGCCTTAAAAGTTGTAAAAAAAGATATAAAATCAATAAAAGTTGTTGTATCTGGATTAGGCGCAGCAGGTTCGGCGATTATAAAACTTTTAACTAAACTCGGTGTTAAAGAAATCTATGGTTATGATATTTTAGGAATAGTAAATAATAAAAAATATCATAAATATAACTCTGTCGTAAAAAATTTAATTGACAATAACTATCTTTTATTAGCTAAAGATGAAAAAAATTTAACCGACTTAATAAAAAATAAAGATGTTTTTATCGGTGTTTCAGCCAAAAATATTTTAACTTCTGAAATGGTAAAAGGTATGAAAGAAAACAGTATCATTTTTGCAATGGCAAATCCTGACCCAGAAATAAAACCAGAATTAGCAAAAAAAGCCGGCGCAAAGATTGTGGGCACAGGAAGAAGCGACTACCCAAATCAAATTAATAATGTTTTAGTTTTTCCTGGTTTAATGAAAGCAGTAATTGAAAATAGAATAAAAACAATAACAGATGAAATAAAAATAATCACAGCTAAAGCCATTGCCAAGTTGGTTAAAGATGAAGAATTAAGTGAAGATTTTATCTTACCAGATATCTTTGATAAAAGAGTCGTTAAAAGTATTGTTAACGCAATTAAAAAAAAGGCTTAAAAGCCTTTTAGAAATTTCTTTAATTCTTGATATATTTTCGCCAATGGAAATCCTACTACAGCATAGTAATCTCCATTTATTGACTCAATATATTTAGCTCCATGACCTTGTATACCATAAGCACCGGCTTTATCAAAAGGCTCATTTGTATTAATATATTCATCGATTTCCATATCACTCATCGGATAAAATTTTACCATTGCTGAAGAATAAAAACTTGATGAATAACCTTTTTTTATCAAAGCACATCCAGTTACTACTCGATGAGTTTTCCCTGATAATGCTCGCAAGTACTTTTTGGCTTCTTTTGAATTATTAGGCTTTCCTAAAATCTCATTATTAATAATAACTAAAGTATCAAAGCCCAAAACCATAGTTTCTTTATGCTTTTTAAAAACACTAGTAGCTTTTTGAAGGGCTAAATCCATTACCATTTCTTCATGGTTTAAACTAAAGTCAATGTCTTCTTCAATATGACTAGGAACGGTAATTGCCTCTATATTTAACAATTTTATTAGTTCTTTTCTTCGTGGAGATTTGCTTGCTAAAATAACTTTCATATATACACCTCTATTAGATTATACCAAAATTAAATTATTTTTAAAAATAATTAAAAACTACATAATTTTATCACATTCTATTGTTAGAATCTTTATGCAATTTATTTTTCTCTTTTATTATATATATTTTATATATTGAGCATAGGTGTGTGAGACTCCTATGCTCCTTTATCCTAATAATTAGGAGAATCCTTATGTTAAAAAATTTTAACCAAAACTTAATTGAAAAAAAAGCTAAATTGATATTAGCCATAAGCGGTGGTATTGATTCTATGGTTTTATTTGATTACTTAGTAAAACTAAAAGATAAATATGAATTATCTTTATATATTGTTCATATTGACCACCAAAAACGCGCTAATAGTCATAAAGATGCTGAATTTGTTAAAAATCAAGCAAAAATTTATAATCTCCCTTTCTTTTCAAAAAAGTTACAAATAAATGATGAGTTAAACTTTCATCACTATTCACATATAAAACGCTATGAATTTTTTGTAGAAATAGCAAATAAAGTTAATGCAGAAAAAATTGTATTAGCTCATAATTTAAATGATCTAGCTGAAACAATTTTAATGCGCTTAAATCGGGGAAGTTCTTTTGAAGGTTATCGGGGAATATTGCCTAAAGTTAAGTATAAGAATAAAACAATAATTAGGCCAATGCTTTATTCTTCTAGAGATGATATTTTAACTTACCAAAAAAAATATGATGTCAAATATAGAGAAGATAGTTCTAATCAAGAAGATGACTATACTAGAAATAGATTTAGACATATTATCTTACCTAAATTAAAACAAGAAAACCCACAATATTTAGATAAGTTTTTACAATTTTCAAACTATCAGACAATGGCCTATGATCTGATTGATGATTTAAGTGAAAATTTCTTGCAATCTCTTGTATTAAATAAAACAAGTATTTCCTTAAATAAGGATGATTTATTAGCACAAAAAGAAATTATCCAATTTGAAGTCATAAAAAAAATAATTAATCACTTAACTTGTAATTCCTTAGAAATTTCATTTGCTAATTTAAATGATATTATCAGTTTAATTTCTAATGAGAAACCAAATCTTTACTTAAAGTTAGCTGAAAATCTCTATATATATAAGCGTTATGATAAAATATTATTCCAAACCAAGCCAAAAAAGGAAAATTCATTTAATATAACTGTTAATGATTTTAATAAATACTATATTAACAATGACTATGAAATTATTATTACAAAAAAACTAATCAAAACCTATGATTATATGTATAAATTATGTTATAATAGTCTAGATTCAGTCTTTCCTTTTACAATAAGAAATAGAAGGCCTGGAGATAGACTAGATATTAAAATTGGAACTAAAAAATTAAAAGACTTTTTTATTGATAAAAAAATCAATATTGATAAAAGAGATTCTTTACCAATTATGATAAACAAATCCAATAAAATATTTTATATTCCTGGACTTTTCAAATTGGAAAGTTCTGGCGATAATCTATTATATATTTACGTTAATAAAATTTAAAATAAGATATTATTGATTTAGGAGGCATATATGGCAGTTGCAAGAAAATCACCAAAAAAACCTTTGAATAACCGAACAAGTCACTTTATTATGATAGCTATTTTAGTTATTATAGTGATTTCTATTATCACTTTATGGCTTGATACAAATACACCTACTGAGTTTAACAATACTGAGTTTATGACTAGACTCGAAAATGGTGAAATATCAAGTATCGAAGTTACTCCTATGGCAGGAGATACTAATGAAAGTATTTGGAAGGTTACTGGAGAATATAGCGGCGGTGACTATGAAACTACTTTCGCAAATGATTATGAATTAAATGAAGTAAGAGACTATGTTTTAAATAACGAGGATGGCCACGAAATATCCTATCGAGTTGTAAGTGGTCCTACCACAAACATAATTAACATTATTTTCCCAATACTTCTAGTTGTTGGTGTTGTTATTATGATTGTTGCAATGATGCGCGGCGGTTCTAATGCAAATCGACAAGCTTTTGACTTTGGGAAAAGTAAAGCAGTTCAAAGTAAAAATGAAAAAACTACTTTTGATGATGTTGCGGGAGCAGATGAAGAAAAAGAAGAATTAAAAGAAATAATTGATTTTCTAAAAAATCCAAAAAAATATTTGAATTTAGGCGCAAGAATCCCTAAAGGAGTATTACTTGTAGGACCTCCAGGAACTGGTAAAACCTTAATTGCTAGAGCCGTTGCTGGTGAAGCACAAGTACCTTTCTTCTTCGTTTCTGGTTCAGACTTTTTAGAAATGTTTGTTGGTGTAGGTGCTTCAAGAGTAAGAGATATGTTTAAACAAGCAAAAACACATTCACCTTGTATTTTATTCATCGATGAAATTGATGCTGTTGGTCGTCAAAGAGGTACTGGTTTAGGTGGCGGACATGACGAACGTGAGCAAACACTTAATCAATTACTCGTTGAAATGGATGGATTCGGAGCTAATTCAGGAGTTATTGTTATGGCTGCGACAAACAGGGTAGATATCCTTGACCCAGCACTAATGCGACCTGGTAGATTTGACAGACAAATATTTGTAGGTAGACCAGATATTAAAGGTAGAGCTCAAATATTAAAAGTTCATTCTCGTGGCAAAAAAATAAATCCAGATATTACTTTCAAAGAAATTGCAAGACGAACACCTGGTTTTACCGGTGCTGATTTAGAAAACTTAATGAATGAAGCAGCGCTTTTAGCTGCGCGTGAAAATAAACCGCAAATAGAATTATCACATATAGATGAAGCTGTAGATAGAGTTATGATGGGGCCCGCAAAAAAATCTCGGGTATTCACTAAAAAAGAAAAAGATATCATTGCCCACCATGAGGCTGGACATGCTGTTATTGGCATAAAATTAGAAAATGCAAATATTGTTCATAAAGTAACAATAATTCCGCGTGGAAAAGCCGGAGGATATAATTTAATGTTACCTAAGGAAGAACAAGCATTCTTACAGACAAGACAAAATCTAATCGAGACTATCATTGGCTTATTAGGTGGTAGAGTAGCTGAAGAACTCGTATTTAATGAGATTTCAACAGGAGCTCACAATGACTTACAACGTTCTACTGCTATTGCTCGTTCAATGATTACTGAATATGGTATGAGTGAAAACCTCGGACCAATAACCTATGAAAAAGAATCTGATAAAGTCTTCTTAGGTAGAGACTATGGTAAATCGAAAAACTTCTCTGAATCAATAGCTACTGAAATAGATAAAGAAGTAAGAGGAATTATTCACGAAAGTTATGAAAAAGCTAAAAAGCTAATAAAAGATAATATGGATTTACTTAAAACTATTGCCCATTATTTACTTGAAGTAGAAACTTTAACTAAAGAAGATATTGATGAAATAGTTGAAACAAATAAACTTGCACGTTGGGATGATATTATCGAAAATGATGATAAAGACATCGTCGAAAGAGATGATGAAAACAAAGAAGAAAGTGACTCTAAAGAAAACCCTAAAAAAGACAAAGACAATCAAGCAGAATAATAACATAAGGGATACTCTGGTATCCCTTTGTTTTAAAAAGGAGCATAAATATGAGACTAGATAAATTTTTAAAAGTAGCTAGAATATTCAAACGCAGAACTATAGCTAAAGAAGTCAGCAAAAACGGAAGAGTATTAATTAATGGTAGAACTGCAAAACCTGGTAGTGAAGTAAATCCAGGTGATGTTCTTAAAATTAGCTATGGCGAAAAAACAATAAAAATTAAAGTATTAAGAATTGCTAACCACGTTAAAAAACAAGATGCAGAAAACTTATATGAAATTATCAATGACTAGTATATAAATTGATAATTATTACAAATTTATGTATAATAATACAGGTGATATAATGAAAAAAATACTCGGATTAGTCTTTGTTATATTTCAAATTTTAATTATTTCATCATGTTCTCAAACCGTTGAAGAACATGATGTATATGTAACAGTATACCCAATGAAATATATAACTGAAGAACTATTTGATAATACAGAATACACAGTAGATATAGTACCAGGCGCTACTTCTCATGAACATTCAGCTGAATGGGCGCCAAAACAGATAATCGCTATGAAAAATGCCAGTTATCTTTTTTACATCGGCGCAAATTATGATCAATATATTGATATGAAACTAAATGTTTTCGAGGAGGCTAATGTCCAATTAGTTAAGATGGAGACAGAAATGGAATTTATCGAAGGAATAATTCACGAACATGATCATGATGATAATCATGATGAAGAAAATGATACAGATGCAAACGGTGAATCTCCTTTAGGAAAAGATCCTCACTTTTGGATATCTCCTATCCGCGTTTTAACCCTTTTAGATATTATCTATAATCATCTAACTATTGAATTCCCCGATATTACTGAAACATTAGATAATAACTATATTAATTTAAAAGCTAGACTACAAATGTTACATATAGATTATTTAGAAGCTATTAGTGTTTTGAGAAGACCAGTCATTACTTCTACAAATCTTTACGGTTATTTTGAAAATGATTATGATTTAGATTTTATACCTATTTCTCCTGGTTATCATGAAGAACCAGATAATATGATGCCAAATGATACAGAAGAAATTTTATATGAAATTGAAATTCATAGTATTACTAAATTAATCTACGAGAATAGAAAAACTTCTCCAGCAACTGACATAATCTACGATGAAATGGAAAGATTAGATATAGAACCAGAAAAACTATATTTTGATATTCTTCAATCATTACCCGATGATGAAATTGAATTAGGTAAAGATTATATTAGTGTAATGTATGATAATTTAGACATTTTAATAACTGCAGGAAAATAAAGAATTGAGGTAAATTAATGGATAATAATTTAACAGAACAAGAACAAATAAGAAGAGAAAAAGCTAAACAACTAAGCGAACATGGTATAGACCCTTTTGGTTCAAGATTTGATAGAACTCATAATACAAAGCAAGTTAAAGAAGAGTTTGATAAATACACAAAAGAAGAAATGCATGATTTAAAAACACCACCAACAATTAAAATAGCTGGTAGAGTTATGACAAGAAGAGTTAAAGGGAAAGCTGGCTTTGCTCATATTCAAGATCAATGGGGTCAACTTCAAATCTATGTAAGAATAGATGAAATTGGCGAGGAAAGCTATGAAATATTTAAAAAAGGTGATATTGGCGATATAATCGGTGTTTCTGGAATTCCTATGAAAACTAGAACTGGAGAATTATCTATTCGCGTAAAACAATTCATTCATCTAACTAAAGCCTTAAAACCTTTACCAGAAAAATATCATGGTTTAGTTGACAAAGAAGAAATATATCGAAGAAGATATGTTGATTTAATAATGAATGAAGAATCTCGAGATACTTTTATAAAACGTTCTCAAATTATTAAATCAATGAGAAACTATCTTGATAATTTAGGTTATTTAGAAGTTGAAACACCTGTATTACACCCAATCCTTGGTGGAGCTAACGCTAGACCTTTCTCAACCCACCACAATACTCTAGATATGCCTTATTATTTAAGAATAGCTACTGAATTACACCTTAAAAGATTAATTATTGGTGGCTTTGATTGTGTATATGAAATTGGGAGATTATTTAGAAACGAAGGCTTAGACCGTTATCATAATCCTGAATTTACCACAATTGAACTATATCTAGCTTATTCAGACTTACAAGGTATGATGGATTTAAGTGAAAACCTTATTACTCATATTGCTAAAGAAACTTTAGGAAAAACAAAAATAACCTATGATGATAAAGAAATTGATTTATCTAAAGGTTGGCCTAAAGTACATATGGTTGATCTAGTTAAACGAAAAACGGGTATTGATTTTTATAAAATTACTGACTTTGAAGAAGCAAAAAAACTTGCTAAAGAACATAATTTAGAAGTAGCTGATCACCTTTATGGCGTTGGCCACATTATTAACTTATTCTTTGAAACTTTTTGTGAAGATGACTTAATTCAGCCTACATTTGTCTATGGTCATCCAATAGAAATATCTCCATTAACAAAAAAAGATCCGAATGATGAGCGTTTTACTCAAAGATTCGAATTATTTATTAATGGCAGCGAATACGCTAATGCATATACAGAATTAAATGACCCAATTGATCAAAAAGAACGTTTTGTTAATCAGTTAAAAGAAAAAGATTTAGGTAATGAAGAAGCTAATGAAATGGATATTGATTTTGTTGAAGCCTTAGAATATGGTATGCCACCAACTGGAGGCATAGGTATTGGAATAGATCGATTAGTTATGTTACTAACAAACTCTAAATCAATAAAAGATGTTCTATTATTCCCACAAATGAAAATAAAAAATTAAAAAAAAGCAGGTTTTGTTCAAATTTGAACAAAACCTGTTATTTTTATTTTCCGCCTTTATTTTCTAAATTATCAATATCATCATCAAATACTTCTAATTCTTTAGCATCTATTACTTTTTCTTTTAAATCTTTATCCTCTTGTTCATCTTGGCCTTCTAAAGGTTCATCATCAGTAAATATATAATCATCAACCTTTACACTATTTTGGAACATTTTTTCAGCTTCTTGAGCTGTAAAATGGCTTTTTCCATTTGCTAAAACTTTAGCTAATTCTATATCCATCTTTTCCGTATCACCAATAGCTTTATAATAATGCGCTAATCTGTAATGATAAACTAATCGTTGTGAGATAAAACCTTTATGTCTAGATAAATTTGCTTCAATAACTTCTTTATATTCTTCAGGATTTTCATCTAAGTTTTTAATTACCGTTAACAATCTTTCATAAGAATTTGCATAACCAATAAATTTCTTATTGATTTTAGGTTTGATATTTTTTATTCTTTCTAACGCTAAATCAAATCCCTCTTTATCATCAAGTTCGTAATATGCATAAGCTTGATGAGCAAATATTAAAATATGATAGACAGAGTTTAGTTTACTCAAATCAATTGATTTAAAAGTATTAATCGCCTGTTCATATTCTCCATTATTATAATATGCCATACCCAAATAAACTTGTAATAAAGCTTTTACACCTTTAGTAGGTGCTTCTTCAATATATTCTAAAGTCATTTTTATGGCTGTTTCCATATCTAAATCATAATCAACTAGCATATTAAACTTATTTGAGAATTTTTGAATTGGTGATGATAATCTATATCTAAAATACATATAACCAATTAAAATAATCGCAAATAATAATAGCCAATCTAAATACACAAAAATAATGTTAGTAACAATTAGCCCAGCAGAAAGCACTGCATAAGTAATAATCGTTGTATAAAATTCTTTTCTCTTCATTTAAACATCCTTCCCAAGATAAATATCTTCTTCTTCATCAAAATTTAAACCTAAAGTGTTACCTATTTCCACAAAAATATCAATTATTGAATTAAAATTATAATCATCTAAATTAATAAAATCAGCTATTTTTGCATCAACATAAACATTTAATGTTTCAGGAACAGTTAACTTATCAGTAATATATGCATCTAATTCATCAACTAGTTCAGTTAATTTCTCTTTATCATAATCAATTTTTTGTTCAGTTAGTTCATATTTTAAATCTTCAATAAATAATAAATAATTAATTACTCGGTCATAATTTAAGAACTCATGAAAATCATTATTAAAACTTTTTTCTAAATAGATTTTACAATTAAAGAATTGTATATGTATATACTCTAAACCTACTTGAAATATCTTTTCAACGTCTTCATCTAATTCATCATCTTTATATTCGTTATATAAATATAATAAAACTTCATAAATCGGATAAAATCTCGTATGTAAAATTGATTTATGTGATTTTAATTTATTATAAAAAGCTTTATTTTCGCTTAACCAACTTTGATACTCATTAATAATATCAGTCATCTTATCTGTTTTTATTTGGCTTTATTAATAGAGCCAAATAACTCCATTTTGCTTTTTACAACCTGTTTTATAGCTTCTGTCCCAGTCGCTAATACTTTTCTTGGGTCAAAACCTTTCCCAACTAAATCTTTTTTTGCTTCAAAATATTTTCTAGTAGCTTCAGTAAAAGCTATTTGACATTCAGTATTTACATTTATTTTAGACACGCCCATAGTAATTGCTTTTTTTACCATATCATCAGGTATACCTGTACCACCATGTAAAACTAAAGGTGTAGTTCCAGTAATTTTATCTACTTTATCTAAAACATCAAAATCTAAACCTTTCCAGTTTTCTGGATATTTACCATGAATATTCCCAATCCCAGCAGCTAGAAAATCAACTCCCAAGTCAGCTATCATTTTACATTCATCTGGATCAGCTAGTTCACCAGCTCCAACAACACCGTCTTCTTCGCCGCCAATTGCGCCTACTTCAGCTTCTACAGAGATACCTTTAGAATGTGCTAAAGTCAAAATTTCTGTTGTTTTTTCGATATTTTCATCTATGCCATAACTTGAACCATCAAACATAACTGAAGAATAACCAGCTTCTATAGCTTTCTTAGCGCCATCATAACTACCATGATCTAAGTGTAAAGCAACAGGAACTGTTATATTCAAACTTTCTATCATTGCTTTAACCATGTCTGCCACAACTTTAAAACCAGCCATATAACTATTAGCGCCTTCTGAAACACCAAGTATAACTGGTGATTTATTTTCTTCAGCTGCAAGTAGTACTGCTTTAGTCCATTCTAAATTATTAATATTGAAATGTCCAATTGCATAATTATTTTTATGTGCAGTCTCTAACATTTCTTTTGCGGATACTAAACCCATTTATGTCGCCTCCTAATATTTTTTTAATCACTCTAATTATACATTTATCTAGGCTTTTTGTAAAGTTAATCACATATTTACGCAATAAAAAAAAGAGATGTTTAAAACATCTCTTTTAATCTTATTAACTACCAGAAACTGGCATTGATTTTACTTTAATTGATGGTGTAGTTACACCATAATAACTCATCTTAGCATCTTTGCCAACCATAGTAATATCTTTTAACATATCAATAAAGTTTCCTGCGACAGTAATTAAAGCTACTGGACGTTCTTTTTTACCATTTTTTACATAATATCCCATTGCTTGAAGTGAAAACTCTCCACTTACTGCATTCGCTCCTGCATGAGCACCTTGAACATCAGTAATATAAATTCCTTCATCCATTGATTTAATCATTTCGTCTAACGTTGATTTTCCAGCTTCCATTTTTAAGTTTACTGCAGATACACTACCGCCAAAACCATTACCAGTAGATTTAACGTTATCTTTTTTAGCAGTTACTAAATTATGTAAATAAGTTTTTAATGTTCCTTCTTTAATTAGTTCTTTATAATAAGTAGCTACACCTTCATCATCAAAAGATCTTGAACGAGCGCTTTTTTTCATAAATGGATCATCAACAATAGTTACTAAATCCGATCCAATTACCTTATCTAATTTACCTTTTAATAACGACAGATTTTTCTGTACAGCATCAGCTGAAAAAATATTTTGAAAAGCTGAAAATAATGTAGCTAAAGCTCCATTTGAAAAAACAACTTCATAACTATCTGAAGGTACTGGTTTAGCACCTAAAGAAGCTAAAGCATTATCAATTATTTCTTTACTGATTTTTTTAATATCGAAATCATCAAAATCATTTGAAATTAATACATCAAAACCAACTCGTTGATCTTTGTCGTCTTTAACAATAACTTGTCCACCCATATAAGCTGAATTAGCTTTATTTTTTAAGTCTAATCCTTTTGAGTTTTTTAAGATTACATTATTAGTGTTCTCAGAATACATTGTTTCAACTACTGAAACACGTTTGTCATATTCATGAAGGTATTTATCCATTTTTTGTAATTTTTCAATTTTCTTCTTAACATCTAAATTAAAAAGATTTTCATTAAAAATATCGGTTAATTTTTTATATTCTTTATCGCCTTCATAAATAATTGCATCATCTAATGAATCAATTTCTTTAGCACTAGCAATAATTGTATCAATTATTTCATCAATAATATCATCTTCTAATACTTCTGTAACATAAGTACCCATTTTTTTGTTATAGATACCTTTAATAATAATTGAAGATGTATCAGCAATTACATAACTATCAACTTTTCCTTCAAAGATTTCAATATTAAGATTGTTTTTATCAGAAACAAATACTTGTATGTCTGTAACACTTTTTTCAGAAGCTCTTTTAAATAGTTTATCAATATTCATATTATTTAGCTCCTTTCTTTTTCCCACCAACAGTTATAGCTTGGACTCTAACAGAAGGTTGGCCTACATCCGCAGGTATACTACCTGAAGCTGATCCGCACATACCTCTTTGTCTTTCAAGGTTATTTGCGATCATATCAATCTTATGAAGAATTTTAGCGCCATTTCCAACTAAAGAAGCGCCTTTTACTGGTTCTGCGATTTTACCATCTCTAACCATATATCCTTCCATAACTGAAAAGTTGAAATCACCATTACCTGGGTTTACACTTCCACCACCCATTTTTTTAGCAAATAAACCATACTTAGTATTAGCGATAATTTCCTCTAAAGTTGAACCTCCATTATCAATAAAAGTATTACTCATTCTTGAAGTTGGGCTAAATTTATAATTTTGTCTGCGGCTTGAACCAGTTGGTTCTTCATTCATTCTTCTAGCATTGATTTTATCAATCATATATGAGTTCAAGATACCATCTTTAATTAAAACACGTCTTCTTTGCGGATAGCCTTCATCATCATAATTGGCTGATCCCCAAGCATGATCGATTGTTCCATCATCTATAGCAGTAACAATTTCATTAGCAATTTTTGTGCCTTTTTTACCGCTAAATACTGAAGCGTTTTTAGCAACTGAAGTTGCTTCTAAAGAATGTCCACAAGCTTCATGGAAGATAACTCCACCAAAAGCATTATTTATAATGACTGGCATAACACCACTTGGACAATCATCTGCATAAAGCATAGTTTTAGCTACTTTAGCAGCTTCTTTTGCGTGAGCTTCGATATCCATTTCATCAAAGAATTCATAACCCTTACCTGAACCATCACCTGAACTTCCTGTTTGCATCATACCATTATCTGCGGCTACAGCTTGAGTCATTAATCTAACCCTTACTCTTGTTTCAGTTACGAAACGACCTTCAGAATTTGCGATTAATACTTCTTGTTCATTATCAACTAGATAAACCATAACTTGTTTGATAACTTCATCGTATTCACTAGCTACTTTGTAAGAGCGTTTCATAAGCTTTACTTTATCCTTTAAATCTACATCAGTTGGTTTAATTTTTGCTTGATGTTTTTTTCCAACTTCTAATTCCATTAACGGCGTTCTTTTTGTTAATTTTTCATCGTTAAAAGATTTCGATAAATCCTTAGCTAACTGAATTAAATCATCTGGGTTTTTACTATTTGTATAAGCATAAACGCTTTGAGTATCTTTGGCTACACGAATACCAACACCAAAAGATTTAGAGTTGTTAACTTTTTCTAGTCTTCCAGATACAGATTGTAAAGTTGATGCATTTCTTCTTTCAATAAAAACTTCTGAAAAATCAGCACCAGTTTCTAAAGCTGTATCTAAAATATTTTCAATCAATTTTTGCTTTAATAACATATATTCCTCCTTTATTTTATTCTCAATGAATATTTTAACACATAAGTATAAATTTGAAAAGGTTGCAGACGCAACTAATTATATATTTTACTATATTTTTCTTTTAAATACCGAATATAATATTTAGGATTAAACTTCTCTTTAGTAATTAATTCCATTAATTCTTTCGGTGTTTTACTAGATCCATATTTATGTAACTTATCCTTTAACCATTTGTTAATTTCATTAATTTTATTTGTTTTAATTAATTTTTCAATATCTAATTCCTTTTTCATTTGATAATAAATCTGTGCTGAGTATGCACTCCCCAGTGCATAAGTAGGAAAGTATCCTAACATCCCTGAACTCCAATGAACATCTTGCAAAACACCTTCAGTATCGTTTTTAGGTCTAACTGATAAATATTCTTCAATTTTGTCATTCCATACCTTTGGTAAATCTTTTACTTCAATCTCATTATTAAATAACATTCTTTCAATATCATATCTCACCATAATATGTAGTGGATATGTTAATTCATCAGCTTCAATTCTAATTAATGAAGCTTCAACATTATTGCTTGCTTTAAACATATCTATTGGTTTGTAATTTTTTACTTGTTCAGGGAAAATCTCTTTAAATTTATCAAAATGAGTTTCCCAAAACGCTAAAGAACGACCAATATTATTTTCATAAAATCGTGATTGTGATTCATGAATTCCCATAGATGTTCCACCATTTAATAAAGTATCATTATAACTAGTAGATATTTGTTGTTCATAGGTAGCGTGTCCTAATTCATGAATTGTCGAATAAATACTTGAGAAAATATAATTTTCCATATATTTTGTGGTGAAACGAACATCTTCAGGGGAAGTATTCCAAGTAAATGGGTGAACACTTTCTTTAATCAAACCACTTTTTTTATTAAAATCAAATACTTCTAACAAATATTCTGAAAACTGTTTTTGTCCAGTTTTTGGAAAATTTGCACTTCTTAATTCCTCATAATTATTATTAGTTTTTTTAAGAATTTCTTTAACAAAAGGAACTAAATCATGCTTTAAACTTTCAAAGAAAAAATCATATTCTTTAGTTGTCATACCTTCTTCAAAATCCTCAAGTAAGGTATCATATGGATTAGCTAATTTATCATAGTATAAAGCAAATTTTTTATTATACTTTACTATTTTCTCTAAATTATCTTTAAAAGATTCGAAATCATTATTTGCCTTAGCATCTTCCCAAATAATTTGTGAATCATTAATTAATTTAGTATATTCTAAAAATTCTTCTTCGGGAATATTAATGATTTTCTCTAGATTTCTTTTTGCCTTTTTTATTTCTCGCTGCAATAAATCATCAAGTTCATCATATTTATCATATAAGTTATAAACTATATCTTGATATTCCTTTGAAGTCTGTAGTTTAAATAACTCTTTTGAGAGATAAGCAGTCATTTTTGATCTGCGTTTAAAGGTATTCCTGGGTGCTTCAGTATTAGAATCCCAACCTATTAAACTTAAAGCATATCGATATGCTTTCATCTTTTTAATAATTTCTCTAAAACGTTTTTCTAATTTCATTTTTTACTCCTTTTTTATCAATTAAAATTTATTAATAACTCTATTTATTATACAACAATATCAATAACATGAAAAATAAAAGAGACTTTCTTTTTAGAAAGTCTCCAAATTAGTTTTAGTCTTCATACATTTCTTCGTAATCATCCATATATTCATTATATTCTTCATCATCAAATTCTTCTTCATCTTCTTCGAATTCTTCAAATTCTTCAAATTCTTCTTCATCATCTTTAAAATCTTCATCTTCTTCAAATTCACTGTATAATTCTTCTTCTTCTTCAGTTAGTTCATCTTCAAAGTCTTCAATAAGTTCATCTTTGACATCACTCTCATCGTAGTCTTTTTCGTATTGACTTACTTCCTCTTCTTCGTCTTCTTCATCTAATGTCTCATCTTCATATAATGAAAGTTCTTCTTCATAATCAGGATATTCATCGTAATAAGCGCCATCTTTATCCCAAAGGTCTATAGCTTGACGTCCTTTAATATCCCATTCATCTTCACCGATATAGATAAAACTACCAGAACTAACAAAATCAGCATATACTTGTGAGATTTTATCTGATTTTTCTTCATCAGATAAATCTTTTTCTTTAGCAATCTTTTTAAACAAATCTAAAAAAGTCATTGCTTTTTTATTTTCTTTTAAAATTACATATGCTAATTCTATCATTGACATATTCTTTCTATCTGTCATTATTACCATCCATTTCTTTAAATATAGGTTATAAATTATATTTGCTTTAACGCTTTACATATTATATAGTAAAGTTATAAATTTTACAAGTAAGATATTTAATTATTCTTTTCTAGCAACTTCACTATGATAAGAAAATGTGTCATTTACTGTATTTAAAGCGATATTTTCTAAGTGATCAGCTATTCTTTCTAAGTTAGATAAAATATCAACATAAAATCCTGATGCAGTTCCTTCAATCATTTTGTCATTAATCCGATTTATATGATTTTTACGGTATTCTTTAACCAATAAATCAATTTTATCTTCACGTTCAATTATTTCATTAGCGGCATCTTTATCTTTATTAAAATACGCTTTATAAGCTTGTTCTAATGATTTCCTTATTAAACTAAATAAGTTATTCATCTCATCTCTTCCACCTTCATTAAAGGAAAGCTTATTTTCCTTTCTTTCACAGCATAGTTCAAATAAATTTTCTAAATGATCTCCAATTCTTTCATAATCGGTTATTGTATCAATATGCTGAGCAATTGTTTGCATTTGTAATTTATCTAAGTCATTAGAACCAATTGAAACTAAATAATTATGAATTTTATCATCCATTGAATCTAACAATTCTTCACATTGCATTCCAACTTCAAAACTTTTATCATCATCTTCTAAGATATAATTATAAGCAAATTCAAACATTCCCGAAGATACATTAGCCATATTCTTTATAGCGCTAGTCGCATTTTCAATTGCTAAATCCGGTGATTCTTTTAATAATAGTTTATCTAAAACAATATCTTCAATTTCTAATTCACCTTTAGTTGGAATTAGTTTAGTTACTAACCACACTATTTTCTTAATAAAGAAATACAAAATAAATATTGTCATTAAATTAAATAATACATGCGATATAGAAATAGTAAGTTTGTTTGTTAAATAATCAGCACCAATTAATTTTTCGCTTATAATAGTCACTAAATCAGCGTATGGCCTTAATAAAATTAAAAATAGTATCGTTCCAAACGCATTAAACAAAACATGAACTAGAGCTGTTCTTTTAGCACTACTTGAACCTCCAACAGAAGCAAAAATTGAAGTAACTGTTGTTCCTATATTATCTCCTAATACAATCGCAATAGCTCCTATTATTGGTATAGCACCAGTTGAGAATAATTGTTGTAAAATACCAATAGTAGCTGATGAAGATTGAATTATTGCTGTAGATATTACCCCAACAACAACGCCAATTATTGGTTTGTTTTCAACACTTAATAATAAATTTCTAAATGATTCTAATTCAGCTAATTGTTTTAGGGCTCCACCCATTGTATCGAGACCAAAAAATAATAGTCCAAACCCAAGGATTACCTTTCCTAAGGTTTGGATTTTTCTTTTCTTTATAAAAAATATCATAAAAGCCCCAACAAACATTATTGGGTAAGCATAATCGCCAATTTTTAAACTGATTAATACTGAAGTAAAAGTCGTCCCTAAATTAGCCCCAAAAATAACCCCAACAGCGTGAGGTAAGGTCATAAGGCCAGCTCTAACCAACCCTACTACTAATGCACTAGTAGCCGAAGAAGATTGTATTAAAGCAGTTATAAGTATCCCTACTAAAATTCCTTTTAAAGGAGTGTTAGTTGTTTTTTCTAAAAACAACTTAAGTTTGTTCCCGGCTAATTTTTTAAGTGATTCACTCATTAAGCTCATACCGTATAGAAAAATCCCTAAACCGCCAAGAACCTCAAAAGTAGTACTCATCCAATCAATAGATAAAAAAATCGACATAATTTCTCCTTTTAAGAAAATTCAAATCGATTTTATTATATCAAATGTGATTAAAAAGACAAGATGAAAATTTATTTATTTTGACTTGCTTTATATTCTTTAACTAATTCATCAGCATCTTTTAAAATAGCTTCAGTTTTATCCCATGTACCTAGATTAGCTCCACAAGCTAAAGCGTGGCCACCACCATCGTATTTATTTGCTAGTTTATCTATTGCTGGTCCTTTTGAACGCATTCTAGCACGGACAAAATTTTCATCATATTCCGCAAATAACATCCATACAGGACAATCTTCTAAAGTTGACAATTCATTAACTAAAGAAGTTGCTTCTTCTAATGAAACATCAAATTCTTCTATTAAATCTGTGGTCATTTTAATATAAGCTACTCCGTTTGGAGTTTTTTCGAAATTAAGCAAAACATAGCCTTGTAATTTTAATAAGTTTTCTGATTTAACACTTAATTTATTTAAAATATCAACGAAATCAATTCCATAATCTAAAAGATAAGCAACTGATTTAAAAGTATCAGAATTAACCGATCTAAATCTAAATCTTCCTGTATCAGTCACAATTCCTGTATATAATGCAATAGCCGCATCCATATTCATTTTTAACTCTGATTTATATCTTAAGAAAAACTCTAAAATAATTTGTGCTGACGCTGGTCTAGATGTATCTACATAAATCAAATCACCATAATCATCTACAGGAATATGATGATCAATTTTAATTACAAACTCACTTAGTTTAAACCTTTGATCAGAAACTCTATCTTTTGAAGCAGTATCAACTACTATAGACAAAGCTCCCTCAAACACATCATCATTTATTATATCTGGAGTTCCGACAAAACTAACGTATTCAGTTTCTTCTCCTACTACATAAACTTGTTTTTCTGGGTAAGTTGTTTTAATAATATGTTTAAGACCGAAACCTGCTCCGTAACAATCACCATCAGGTCTTTTATGCATATGAATAATTATTTTTTTATAATCTTTTATTTTTGAAAATATTTGATCTTGTATCATTATTTTTCCTCCTCGATTAATTTATCTAAATCTGTTAAAACTAAATCTGTCTCTTCCCAAGTTTTTAAAGAGCACCCACATGCATGTAAATGTCCTCCACCACCGTATTTCTTAGCTACCTTTAATACCTCATAGTTTCTTGATCTAATTTCACATTTAATGTTATCTTCTTCAATATTATATGTGAAATTAACCCAAATAGGTATCTCTTTTATACCAGCCATCTGACCAATTAATCCTCTACTAACATAATTACTAGTCAAATTATATTTATTTAAAAACTCCAAAGTATTTTTCCGATAAGCAACAGAATTATTCGTCAATTTTACTGATTCAAAGAAAATACTCTTAATTTTTTTATCTTCAAATGATTCTAAATATATTTCATCATGAATATCTTGAAGATTAATACCTTTTTTAAGTAATTCTGAAACTATTTGGAAAGTTTTAGCTGTAGAATTATTAAATCTAAACCTTCCTGTATCACCAAGTATTCCCATATATAAAGCCTTAGCACAATCATAGTTTATCTCAATATTTGCTTCAATTAATATATTAGCAATCATCTCAGCTGTTGACGAAGCCTCTACATCTTTTAAATATAAATCATAATTTATATCAGGATCATTTCGATGATGATCAATTAAAACTCAGTGTATCATAGTTTTTATAATCTTTCTTCTAAGCATTTGAGAAGCCTCCAATGCTCAATAAAATCAACAAAGATTTATTTCTAATTTCAGTGGGCACTTTATCAAAGTCTCCTGAAGGAAGTTCAATTGATTGCTATCACCAATAACGTATATTTTTTATTCTTATAATGATTCTTTAAAGCATGATATAATCCAAATTGCGATCCATAAGCATCTAAGTCAGGATTTTTATGTCTAGCAATAATACCTGATTCATATTTTTCTATATATTTAATTAAGGAATTATTCATGAACACCTCCTGTTTAACATTCAATTATATCATAATAGAAATGAATTCCCAATGATAGGCGATGGTTTTTCCTAAAATATTATTCATATATATAAGTTTATGTTATAATATTCTAGACAAGAAAATTATATGGAGAAAAATGAAAAAGTTCTAAGTTTTATATTTATTTTATTGGTTTCATTTTTAACAGTTGATGTGATAGCTTATCTTCAATAACAAATGAAACAACAGAAAATGCATAAACTAAAGATGTTGAAACACAAGCCCCAACCACCAATCTTCCAACAACAAAATGCGCCAACAACCAACCCGCCAACAACAAGTGCACCAACAACAAGCGGTCCAGAGATTGGTTAGCATTACACTAGACATCATTGATGAGTACAGAAATTGATGAAGTCTTTGATGAAACGTCAATCACATTAACTGCAGTTTATGATAACGATGATGAAGTTATCATTGATAATTCTGAAATCACTTTGAGAGGTTTTAACACAGGCACACCAGGTTTCCATCTGCATATATCCGTTATGAAGGTTTCACAATAGAATACAATTATATCGTTTTAGAAGATTATGCCTTTCCAATCGATATAAATACTATGAAGATGCTGTCAACTTAGAAGGCGATATCTTAAAACTAACCTTATGAAATCCTAAACGAAAACTCTCTATCCTTTACTTTATGGAGATAGAGATATTTTACAAGAATCTGATATTGATCCAAACAATTCTGATAATATCATTTTAGCTTATACTTCGAAGACTCACTGATAAAACATGGAATTGTTCAGGTACTGATTGTACTTGGAATAGGAACATGTTTGGTCTCTAGCTCCAGACTTCTGGTGTGAGGTTGATATGGTGAAGAGAGAGACTTTTACCCAAAGCAACTGATATTCACAACTTAAACCAGCTGAACCAGATGAAATGCTTATAGAAGTAATCACTACTTTGATTCACTAGTATCCAATGATACCTATGAACCTAATGACAATGTCAAAGGTGATATCGCAAGAATTATTTTCTATATGGCAACTATGTACTCAGACTTAACATTAAACGATGATCCAACAAACTCTTCATTTAAAACAATGGGTACATTATCAGTTCTACTTGAGTGGCACCAATCCTTGACCCAGTTGATGATTTCGAAAGAAACAGAAACGATGTTATCTTCTCTACCAAGGCAATAGGAAATCCATTCATTGACTAATCAGAATTTGTTGAACTCATTTGGGAAGTAACGAAGAATAACAAATATCATATTAAACAGTCACTATATAAAAAGTGACTGTTTTTTTATGATCATAATTTGATAAAAGCAAAGAAAGGCACTACATAAAGTAGCGCCTTTATTCATTTTCTCAAGTTAGTCTCGAAAAAATATATTGTGTTAATTATAGCCATACATATGTAACAATAACTTCCATTATATACATAGCGTACTGATCATTTAATTAGAAAATGTAAAGTCAGTTTCTGAAAATCATATGTATATGTTCTTGCAATTGAATTTGGCTGTCATTTCAGTACCTTCTTCTTGTGCAGTAGTTCCGCCAAAGAAAGTAAATAGTTGGATCATATTGCTGATCAGGATCAAATACAATAGTAACTTTTAAAATATCAAGAGCATCGATATATATATTCTACCATCATCTCCTCTTCCTTGCATAGTTTTTCCATCATAATTTGCAAATTCAATGAACCAAATTCAATACCGCTCAATGGTAAATGATCCATCAGTATATGCAGCTAAAACCAGCATCTACATAGTCAAATGATGTTGTAACTTCTGTTGTAAGAGGTTGATAAGTTGTCCATTCAATTGAATGAATTTTAGTTGATGATGATGGGTTGTCGATTAAGATTACAACTTCACCTTCAATATCAAGATCACTCAATGTAAATGTTACGTTATCAGTTCCTATTCCAGTAATGTGTATAATGTCTCCATTGATAGTAATATCAAAATGATCTGTCTGCACCCAAAAGCATTAGCAGTAATGACTAAGCCAGATAACTTTCCAGTTAAAGTGCAGTTAAAAAGCCATCATCTTTAAATTGGAAATATCCACTTGATCCGCCAGTTGCAGTTTCATATGTCCATAATACATCAAGCTTGTTCCTGTAAATGAACCATCTCCATATGAGCCTTGGCTATAATTATCAAATGCTCAGTATAAGTCACAGAGGTAGAAGGATTAGCATCCATCGTAATAGAAAATGTAATAGTTAAGTCTTGAGTAAATCCATCTTCATCTTCCATAGTAACAACAACTGTGTCAGTAATCGTTCCACCAACGAAGTCAGCAGTAATAACACTAACTAAAGTAGTTCCAGAAATATCTTCCTTACTTGAACCTAGAAGTGTTCCAGTTTCATTCCAAGTATATTCTACACCATCATAATGTAATGCAACAGCTCTTGAATTTATCAGCCTATAAATAGCACCTAAGAATCTTGCTAAGTCAAACATAATACCTTCATACATATCTCCAGAATTATGTTCAATAAAGCTGATTCCAAATATTCTAGCGTGTTAAAGTATACTCATCAACATTAACTGTATTATAAAGTTATATCTACAACTGTATAAGTATATGATACTGCCTCAACTGTCGTTTGGAAACCTAGTAAATCTGAAGTAACAACATCTAATTGAACTTCGCCATCTCTGTAATTATAAACGATAAATAATTTCTGGTAATGCAGCACCAGCAGTTAGGTTATCGGCTACATATGCTAAAGCATCCCAATTACTATAATATTCATGAAAATAGTTCCAGTGTTGTATCAGCTACCGGCAACCTAAAGTCATATGCGAACCATCAATACTGTCAAATGTGAATCCGTCGAATGAATAAAGTGGTACCAGTTATCATTCATATCAAATGCATCTATATCTTTCTGCTGTTACAGGCAACTGTTAAAATCGTTACCCGTTGTTCCAGCTCGACTAATAATGCACCATATGATAATTGTCTAGCACCGTTATAGTCATCAATTTTCCAATATAAGTGACTTCTTCACCAATAACTCTGTCGCTATATCTCCTATATGGGTCTATAAAGGAAGAATCCAACACCATTAGCATCTCTTTTGAATGGTCAAATTTTCTTTTCATCAAATGAATTACCTGTTACAACACCAGTAATTCCCAACCCAAGTACCATTGGCTAAGTCATAGTTAGCTCCATCAGTCATTGTATAGAAATCTGTGAAATCAGCAACCGTTGTCTTTACTTCATTATCGGCAGCTTCTGCCAACAAATGCAACACGAGATCCAGAATAATAAATAACATCAATGACAACATCTTTGTCTTCCATAGCTTCAGAATGCCGCATTGGAATGTTGGAGTTATAATAAATTTCTAATGAATCAGTATCATTTAAATAAATATATACATTGTTGTATGAACCTCAATTTTTAGCAGTACCAGTAATTGTATACATTTGACCCGCAACCATATCAGTTGTTCCATGGAAATAACCATTGCTTCCCATTTCGATTGCAACACCTTGATTTAGTGGAGCAGGTTTTAATAAGTTAGTTAATTGATATAATCCACTATATTCGTCAAATCTTGACCAGTTAAGAATACTTCGTCACCTAAAACATATGAATGATTTGAATCATATACGAATAGTTGTCCTGTAGCGTCTTTCAATAAAGAATCCGTTTTCTAGTATTGCATAAACAACACCTTGAACAACAACAAAGTCGTCAATAGTTTGATCTTCAAAATCACCTAAGTCAACGATTGGATAAGCTTAATGTATAAGTCACTGTTGTTAGTATCAGATTTCAATCCATACAACTGTAGCAGTTAAAGCAACGTTGTTTCGTTAATCAAAGATTCATGATTTCAACAATGATTACAGTTAAAGTCGCTATAGGAACGCTGTCTGTTTCAATTGCCCATGTGATTGTTGAATCCATAAGAACCTTCTGTTGGAAGTGTTATTTCAGCAGCAACAAAGATTCATCTAACTATTGCTTCAATTCTGCTGCATTCTGTAACTCTATTAGCTGCAGTTGAATCCCATAATGTAATTGTAAATTGTAGATGTTGCGGTAACAGGATCAGTATCTCCATTTGAGATTGTAGCCTAACAACAACTGTTGCATCTGTCATCATGGCATCAACTGATAATACGTTTCTGCTAGTGTAGCGTTACTTCCAGCATCTGTAGCAATAGCTCATGTAATGTTGAGCCAATGCACCTCTAGAAGTGTAATGTCTGTTGCAGCGAATACTTCTTGGTTAACATCTAATAAAGCACGGTCAATACCAAGAGCATCTTCTTTAGCTAAAACAGGCATATTCATTGCATGTGATCCCATATAATCGAATGTGTCTTGTGGATATTCATCCCATTCAGTTGCGTCGAATACAGGTTTCCTTCGAATAGATATCGGCTTTTCTAACCCGGGCACACCTGGCAGCTACTTTTTGGATTACCCGTTGTATGTCCACTTCTAAGATAATATCAAGAATATCGTCACCTTTTCTTAAGACAGCATCGTCACTGCTAAAGTGAGTAACACTTGGATATGAGAAACTTGTCAGCAAGATCTGAATTGATTGAACAGCTTGGTTCGTTGTTACTACAAATCTCACTATGTGCTAGTGTTCCTTCTAAATCAAATGATTGTGTAATAACTAGGCTCCATTACTATACATTTCAATAGTATATTGAGATAAATCAACATCAGAGCCAGTTCCGTTATAGATTTCTAACCATTTGTTATTTGAAGAACCTTCACCATATTCTGAAATGAATACGTCATTAACGATTTCAAGTGTAGTTCCTGTTAAAGTAATACGATAGTTAATGTATCTGTTACAGAACCACTTTCAAATTGGAAGCTGCAATAGTTCCGCTTACATCAGTACCAACTGGTTGTTCAACAAGAATTGATCCAGCAGCTGTGACTAAGTCTAAGTAATTCGATACATTACCATAAACTTCTAATACAGTAATAGTTGAACCAAAGTCGCTTCTAAAACATAGTTATCATCTAAGACTAACTTCTTCAACCATATATCTAACATCTAAATCAACGATATCTTGGTCACTTAAAGCAGATACAGTAAAGTCAATTGTAGTTGTTAAAACTAGTTGAGGTCCATAGTACCATGAAAGTACTGTAGTAAATTCAACAACATCGCCAACTTCTAGATCCATAACTTCTGTTTCTAAAGCAGCTGGTAAATCAACGCGTGAATCCCATCTTAGTTTAATAGTTACCATCAGTTAATCTTTCTAATGTAAATTTAAGTTTCCATAGCTATCTTCGTAAACATCAACGATAACCATACCAGTTAATTCAACCAATTGACCCTTATAATCTTCTAGTGTTTCACTATCTAAAGCCATAGCATCAATATTAGTTGCTGTTGAAGAATCATCTGCTGCTACAAGTAACTCCTCTTCAACTCTTAATTGATCTAAACCACTATACCATGATTTTGAACCAAGGATATTGACTAAGTTTCCTACGTTAGCTTCTAATGTAGCTTTCATTGTATCATCAGATACATAAAGTGCGATGTTACCAGTAGAATCTGGATAAAGTATGTTCCATAATATTCACCAGCTAATACAACACCCTCAACTTGGAATAAGAATCCATTGTCTGAAAGCCTAATGCATCAGAGATATCTGTTTTTGCAGGTACACCAACAGGAATAACGAAATCTCTAGTTTCTGTCGTTGAACCATAAGTAGCTGTTACTGATAATGTTACTTCTTTCATAATCACCAGTAAGAGCAGAATAATCTATTTCACCTGTTGTAGAATCTAATAAGGCTTCATTATCGCTTGAATAAGTGAATGTAACATCTTTAAATGCTACTTGCAGGTAAGTCTAATGTTTCATCTTCTAATACAAATTTAGGGAATGATAATGAATTAAATCCAGCATCAATACCTTCTTGTTCAGTTGCAAAGAAGAAATCTACATCGTTCTAGTACCAAAGAATACTGCGTGTAATATACTGATTTGTCAGTTCTGTAACCTTACAATGATGTCGATTGTAACCTGTTGACCATGGAAGGCTCTAAGTACTTCATCGTCACCCTTGTAATACATCATAATTGCATTACCATTAGGTTGTGTAGCACCATCAGCTAAGTCAGCGTCAAAGTCATAATCAGTTGGTACTAAGTACTACTGAGTAGTTACCCCAATCTTCTTCATAATAAATTGAAGCAGTGACTGTGAACTTAGTATAAACGTGATAGTTATCAGGGGCAGGCATATGAACGCCATTGATTACATCCATAACGTATTAGCAGTTGTTGTTGTTTGTTCTACTGTTGCTGCATTTCAGAATCCATCGCTAATAATGGATGAGTATCTGAACCAGCAAGTTGTGGTGCGTTATAGTAAATATCGATTAAACCAAAGAAATCATATGTTTCACCAACTGTTACTCAAATCTTGGTGAATAAATAAACAATATTTCTGTGCCATCAGTAATGTATACACTACCATCTGTATCAATTGCTCGAGCAGTAACGCTCCTCAATTCTTAACGCATCTTCACCTCTGGCAAATCATGTTGTTAAATTGGTAGTGAAAGTTCCATCTAATTCAGGGATTTCAGCAACAGTAAATACTCATTTCTTTGTGATTTCTTGTGCCATCAACTGTAACTGATGGCATAGTAACATCTGTATCAGCATCTTCTAGGTTGAGTGATTGTTCCATCTAATGAAATAATCTCAGGATGAGATGATGTCCACGTTACATTATATGTAACTTCATCTGCTTCATTTAATTTCGCAACACCTGTGTCAGCAAATTCTAATGAGAGTCTGCTGAAGACCATACAGCTTGATTAGGGAAGGCAGTAACAACTAAGAAAATTTCATCCGCAATTCTCTGAGGAGCTTCTTCATTTTTTGGCAATTGATACAAAAGAACGCATATTCTTCAGTATCAGTTCCATCAGTAATTGTTGCTGTTAATAATACTGTTTTATCTCCCTCAGTATATAATGGTCTAGTTACAGTTCCATCATGTCCTTAAATAGTCAGTATTATTACTTCCTAAGTAATGGTTAAACCACCAACTGATCTTAATAAATTCAAATCATCTGTGACAACATATGTTTCATCTTTCTAATGTGTCAGCATATTCAGCAATGATTTGAGTCATTAAAGAATCTAAGCTAGCTGCCGTAGGCGCATCCGTCGTTGGCGCGTTCGT
The DNA here is from genome assembly GCA_018399755.1 of Bacilli bacterium. Lineage (GTDB taxonomy): Bacteria > Bacillota_I > Bacilli_A > Izemoplasmatales > Hujiaoplasmataceae > Hujiaoplasma. Next base: position 20,719 of record JAGYOE010000001.1, on the reverse strand, counting down.
TGGAGCATCCGTTGGTGCATCTGTTGAGCTCCTGTAGGCGCCTCTGTCGTAGGCTCTACCGTCGTATCAGTCTCTGTCCCATCACAAACTCCACTAAAACAATAGCGAATAGTGCAACAAAGAAGATACTTAATAACTTTTGTTCAACTTCATTTTATTCCTCCTTTAATAGAATAATATATATTTAAATTAATTTCTTTATTGAATTAATTTAATACCTTTAAAATATCTTACTCTAATACTTGTTCTATGTTGAAACAGCGGCAGCTAAAGCATTATCAATAATTTCTTGTTTGGCAATTCTTCAGTACCTAATATCACTCTTGTCAAAAGCACTTTCAACTGCAAGCCAGCATCACTAGATCCCACAAATGCTTGATCATAGAATAAATAATCTGATTAGTAGTGCAGCAGCTTGAGCAGCATAAGCTTTCATTAGCATTTCGCCACCTGCGGTTCTATCAGTAATTGTATATTCCCCTGTATCTTCATCGTAATCAACAACTTTACCATCTGTGAACGCTTGATATTCAGGCATATCATAGATAGTATTTCTTACTGGAGAATAAATCCAGTTTCTAATGCAAAGTTTAATTGCACTTCTTTAGATGTTAAATATTTTTAAGAATAACCATGATACTAATTTTTGTTGGTCAGTACCAGTGTTTGTACTGACATGTTTAAATTTTGTTGATTAGCAGTTCTGTTTTCAGGCATATCCGCATTATAAGGCATTGGTGCTACACCAAATTCAAATACATAGTCCCCATTAACTACTGTAGGTGTGTTATATCTCGCTCCACCAGTTGAACCAAATGTAATCGTAGCTTTGACCAGTTTTGAATGAGTCAGAAGATATTCAGTTCCCCATCTTCCTGGTACAGTAAATGCGCCTGCATCTTCACCGTCATCTCTATTATCATAGAAATAACTTAACATTTCTCTTGTTTGAGGGTTGTCAAATAAAATTACCCCTTCTCTTTGAGCGTTAATAGATGTATATTCTCCGCCCCATTGTCTTGTAAGAGTAATAAATGCATTGGCAGGGGAGTCATATGCAATCGGAACAAATCTATTTTTAATGTTTTGGATATCTTCAGCATCTTTATGTAATGTTTCATTAGTTGATTCATTTAAATTCGCAGCTATACCATCAATAATTCCTTCATCTATAGCTACTCTTCTTAAATCATCAGCTATTTCAAATAAACCTTGCCAAGTATCAGGAACTTCAGTAATTGTTCCTTCATCAATTAAAGCATCCATCATTGTTTTATTATAAATCATAACCTCTGTTGATTTATTAAATGGTATTGAATAGTATTCTCCATCTGTTGTATATTGAGAGTTTTCTCTACGATAACTCAATATAATATCTAAGAAAGACTCTTCTTCAACATCTAGGTTGTAACCATGAGTATCATGATAAATAAATGGTGTCATTGGAATAACGGCATTATTATCAATATATTCCATAACATGGTCAGGATAGTTTTGTACTATATTTGGAATTTCTCCGCCTCTAATAGCATTTACAACATTTTGACGTAATTCATCATAATTATTACCATTTTGAACAATATTTACAGTTATATTAGGATATAAACTTTGAAAATCTGATGCATAACCTAATAAAGCATTTTCAATTGTTGCGCCATTTGAATGCCATAAATCAATTTCAATATCATCATCGGTTAAAGTTTCAGGTATAGAATACTTACTTAAATCTTTAATAACAATTGTTATTTGGCGGTTAGTTACATTTCCATCGCTATCTTCTACAACAGCATATACATTATAACTACCTGGTCTAGATAATGAATAAGATCCAACTACTTCTACTTCGTCAATTGAAATCTCTCCATCTTCTTCGTCAACAACTGTTACCCCTTCTAAAATATCATAATCTCTTGACCCGGTATAATAAGATTGTTTTGTAAAAAGCCCAACAAATTGTGGAGCCTCTCCAGTTTCACTGGGATCTGTAGTTTCTTCTGTAGTTGTTTCTGTATCTTCTATATCAGTTGTAGTATCAACTCCATTACATGCAGCTATAGCAAATACAAACAAAGCTAAGAAAAAGACACTTAAAATTTTCTTACTTAATTTCATTATTTTTCCTCCTTAGAAAATTAATTATTTATAATTTCATTTCTATAATCATTATATAACAAATTGTTATATAATTCCATATTTATTGCTCAACTTAAACTATAACAATAATACCTTCAAGCTCTGTTTTAGCTCCGTCATCATCTTCGACAACTAAGGTAAAATCAATTTCATCATCAACTGGTAATAACTCTACTAGCCGAATTTTACCTTCATCATAAATTTTGTTTCCATCTTCATCAGTTTTATAAGTTCCCCATAATTCTTCATCATCTTCATCTATATCACCATCTTGATCAGCGTCTGTTCCATCGCTCCAAACAGCATAAAAAGAAGTAACTTCTATTCTATCTGAAATATTTATATAATCACGATTAGATCCAATAATAACTCCACTTTGAATATAATCTACAGCAATTAAGTTTTGATTTTCAATTAAATTATTCACCATATCTTTTGGATGAAACTCTGTTCCTTGAGGATGTTCATAAATAATTCTACTATTACCATCTTCATCTTCAACATTCACTAACTCGCCATCTTCTAGTTGCATTATTCTTGGTGGCCTGTTAACTTTTGTTGGACAACCTATCATCGCTAAAATTAATACTAATGATGAGAAAAATAATAAGATTTTTTTCATATTATTCACCAATTACCCTTTCGTTCCGCTTCTGCCTATTCCATTCATAATGTATTTTCTAAATAAGAAGAATACAATTAATAATGGAACTGTAACTAAAGTACTAGCAGCAATCTGTAAGTTATACATAACTTTACTATCTTCTCGAACAAAAGCCGTATCTCTCAATGCATTAGAAATCAACCAGAAGTTTTTACCTTCTTGGCCACCAACACCAGTAATAATTCTTGGCCAGATATAAGCATTCCATGAACTAAATACATTTAAAATTGTAATTGTAAAAATTGTTGGACTTGCAATCGGAACCATAACTCTGGTTAAATATTTAAAGTCACTACAACCATCTACTCTAGCAGCTTTATATAAAGCTTCTGGAATTTGCTTAAAGTTTTGTCTTAAGAAGAAAATAAAGGAAATATTGGTTACAAACGGAATAATCATTGCTAAGAAATAATTATTATTTTGTGTACCTACCCAACCTAAACCATTTTTACTAACAGTAATAAAGTTGGTAATAATGTATAATTCCCCAGGAATCATCATTGTCATAATTAAGATTGTAAATAGTAATTCTCTACCTTTAAATTCAATTCTTGCAAATGCATAAGCAGAAAGAATTGTTGTAACAATTGTTCCTAGTGTAGAAAATACAGCTACAATAACGGTATTTTTAATATATAAGCCGAAATTCAATTCTTCTAAAACAACTTTAAAGTTAACCCAATTCATTCTAGATAAACCAATAAAGAATTCAGGAGATGTTGTAGTTGCTCCTCTAAAGTCCTTTAAAGAAGTCAAAATCATCCAGTAAAATGGTACAACAATAATTAAAGCCATAAAGACTAAAAACAAATAAGTCAAAAATAGCCTTAAAACTTTTGCCGCAGTTTGTCTACGAATGTTTTTTCTTAAAGTAAGTGTATCTTCATCTAAGTCACTTAAATCTTCTTTTTCTTTTTTTGCAGTTATTTTTTTGTATTTTGCTTTAATTGCCGGAATAATACTTTTAAAGAATTCTTTTGGTTTATAACCCTTAACAAACTCAATTATAATAAAGGTATTATAAATCCTTAAAGCAAAACTAACCACATTAAATGATAGTAAATTAATTATAGCTTGAGTAAATTTAGATCCAGCTACATAAGCATCAATTTCATATATAGTTCTACTACGTAATTTTTTGTAATTGATTATCCACATCGGAATGCTTACTAACATAAAAATTACAATAATAGATAGCATTAAATTCATCTGTGCAAACGTAATATTATTACCTAAAAACTCGTAAACTGGATAGAAAAACTCTAATTGTTCTAATATGATATCGCCATTATCATCAACAGGATATTGCAACATATTAAAGAAAATTATAAAGAGAGTAATATAGGCTATAATTGCTGCAATGTCAGAAATAAATGTATATTTTTCTATTTTATTAGATTTTTTAAATAGTTGTTTATTCATTTTATAGCTCCTCTCTTAATAGTGCACGCGTTTTTTGCTTGCTTGCATTTGTACCAGTGTAAGTATAAGGATAATTGAAAACAATATCAAAGAACCTGCGGCAGCTATAGATAAATTATTTCCGCCACCATCAATGTATTTATAAATATACATTACGATTGATTGCATTGTGAAATCCACACCATCTGGTTTACCTGTAACACCAAATAACGCAACGATATGATTATATATTTTAAATGCACCAATAACTGATGTAACTAAAATATAAAATATCATCGGCGAAATTAGTGGTACTGTTATTTTAGAGAAAATTCTTCTTCTTGGAGTAGCATCAATTGATGCTGCTTGATAATATTGTTTATCAATTCCTTGAATACTTGTTAAAAACACCATTATTTTAAAAGCTAATGATCCCCAAATACTATAGAATATCAAAACAAACATTGCTCGCGGATGCGTTGAACCCCGCTCAATCCAGGAAAACTCTCCTAATCCCAGTAATTCATTGATTAAACCTCCATCGGATTTAAACATATAAGCAATTACCAAACCAATCGCAATTGTATTGGTTACATAAGGTAAGAAATAAATCGTTTGGAAAAACCCTTTTAATGGTTTAATTGAATTTAAAGCTACTGAGATAAATAATGCTAAGAATATCGAAATAGGAACACTAATAAATACAATAATTAATGTATTTACAATCGCTGTTCCTTGAGTATGTTGCGCTGGGAAAATAAAAGACTCATCATTAATAACTTTAATAAAGTTACCAAAGATTGTATAACCGGTAATGGTATTATCGGTCATATTATAGCCTTCATAAAGCACTAATCTAAATGCATTAAATATTGGCCAGAAAGTAAAGATGGCTAATACAATTAAAGCAGGTGATAAATATAGTAATGCTTTAGCCCAACCAGGAAACTTAGTCGCAAGATTTAGATTTCTTTCGTCTAAATATGCGCCAATTTTCCTTTGTCTAATTTTAATTCTCTTTCTAACATCCCATAAAAAGTCTTTAATTGACTTTTTAACTTTTTTAAAAAAGTTACGCATGATCTATTACCTTTCCGGTTTTTTTATCAAAGATATATACGCGTTCTTTCTTAATTGTTAAATCAATTTTTTTAGATTTATCGGTAACAGCTTCTGAATCCACTAAAGCTCTCATATTTTGATTATTGAACTCAAAATGAATCATTGTATCTCTACCGATATGGAAAATCTCTTTAATATCAACCTCAATTTTAATTTTTGAATCGCTACTAGCGGCTCTAAAATTTTCTGGTCTCATACCAATATCATATGTACCGTCTGGTAAATCAACTTTCATTAATTTTTGTTCGTTTATTATGAGATGTTTTTTATCAATTTTTGCTTCAAATGTGTTAATTGGTGGATTACCTAAGAATTTTGCAACAAATAGATTTCCAGGATTATTATACATTTGTTGTGGTCCAGCATATTGTTGTTGAACCCCAAAATCTAATACAACCATTTTGTCAGAAATACTCATAGCCTCTTCTTGGTCATGAGTTACGAAAATAGTTGTAATTCCTGTTTCTCTTTGAATACGCTTAATTTCTTCACGCATTTGTAAACGTAAACGAGCATCTAAGTTTGATAAAGGCTCATCTAGTAATAATACTCTTGGTCTTTTCACAAGTGCTCTAGCAATTGCAACACGTTGTTGTTGACCACCAGATAATTGCGCTGGTTTACGATCAAGCAATTCGCCAATACCTACTAAATTAGCCATATCTTTAACTCTTTGAATCGCTTCATCTCTAGCAACATCCATATTTTCTAACGGGAATAAAATATTTTTATATACCGTCATATGTGGATATAGTGCGTAATTTTGAAAAACTAAACCAATTCCTCGTTTTTCAGCAGCCAATCTAGTAACGTCATCATCACCGAAATAGATTTTACCTGATGTCGGCTTAACTAGCCCAGCTATCATAAAAAGTGTAGTAGATTTCCCACAACCAGAAGGCCCTAAAAGACCAACAAGCGTACCAGATTCAATGGTAATATCTAAATTATCAACCGCTGTTGTATCAGTTCCAGTTTTATTAGTGAAAATCTTTGTCAAATTCTCTAATCTTAATTCCATTTAATATGTCCCCCTAAATAAATAGTTTGATTTTTTTGTTTGGATCTTAGAGATGATCCTCTATATTAATTAACTTTCTTTCGTATCTATATCTTCTAAACTATGTTTTCCTCTACCTTTTTGTTTTCTAAAAAATATAAAATACGTCGCAAATATTAATACCGTAAAATAAATACCCATTGCAATCCAAAATATATGAATATATCCTCTTATTAAATAATCATTACTAGCTACAGTTGTATCTCTTGGTGAAATATTATCTGAGTCTAATTCATCCATATCTTCTTTTTCAGGTAATTCTTGATTGTTTTGAAAATAATTTTCAATGTTTTCTTTAATTATAAAATCAGTTTCATTTATACTAAAAGCGCTTTCACTAACAAGCACATTTTGGTTCGAATCTATTACCTCTAGTTTATCAAAATCAGACTCTAAAAACAACTCTTTAGGTATAAGATAATATGACATATTGTCATCTATACTCACCCTAATATCTAAGCCATAGTACATAATTAAAGTAACTCTTAATTCTTCTTCGCTAGAAGTATCTGAAAATTTAATATAATCTAAATCTGTTAAATCATGGCTTTCACTATAGACAATTAAGAATAAAAATTCATTAATTTCTAAATTATTATTATCATCTAAAATTGTTCTGGCAATTTCATAGCCTCTAACTTGATAATCATTTTGATCTAGACTAATAACTGGATCTTCTTTGTGATAATCAGGCATTGATGAATAAAAATAATAAAAATCGGGTAAATTAGATTCTTCATCAACTAAAGATTCTCCAAAAACATCTTGGTAATAGTTTTGACGCATTAAATCTATTGAGTAGGTCCATACTAATAAGAATACACCTACTGCAAACATGGCATATAAAAATCTACCAAATATTCTCATTCGTGAATCCCAAAATCATTTGCTTCAGCATATCTTTGAGCTTCTTGGAACCATCTATATAAATAACGGTTATTATAAACTAAATCTGAATCTGTCCCAAAATAATTATAAGAGAACCCATATTTTACAAGTTCATAATTTAATAAAATAGTACCAGTTAACTCTGCTGTATCAATTACAACTCCATCGCTATTTTTTATATCAATAGTCAAAACATCTTCACCTAAGTCTACCCATATATACCCAAGACGTCTACCATAAGTCTCTGAATAACCTAAATCTGGATCGCTTTGAACATAGATATTTTTATTATTATTATCAGCATAATTAAGAATTGTTTTTGTAAAATCTGAAGCTTCCTCTCCCCAAGGCTCGGACGGACTTGTAAAAGTCTCTGGAGTATTAATACCTAAAAATCTTACTCGTTCATCTCCAGTAAAAGCATATTGGTCGTTGTAAAATGCTGCGGTATCACCATCATTAATATAGTCTAACACCATAATTTCCATGCCGCCTAATTCATCATAAAAATCTCTATCAATAAATTCAAACTCTATTTTTTCAGGAATAGTTGTTGGATGGCTTCCTAAAACTTCATCATAACTAGGAACAAATCCTGCCCATTCAGTAAAAGTATAATCTCTATTTCCGGCAGTTACATCTGGTTGTCTTACAAAAACTTCATTGTCCATAACAAAATCTCTATTACCAATATGATAAATAGTATCTATATATGTTTCGTTTTTATACCTTAATTGAATTGTGTCATTACCATCAAATAATAAATCAGCTGTAACAAGGTCTGCTTCATCAAGAATATCTTGATTAGCGTCTTCATGTGCAATAACATAAACTTCACCAGTTGCTAAATTAACTTCATCAAAATCTATTCGATAAGTTACTTTCATAAAGAACCATTGGTATAAATAACAATATGATAATCTTCTAATTAATATCAGTACTTGTTGGATTGTATAACTCAATGGCTGAGTTGATATCTACTATCAATATATTTAGAAATAAAACAAAACCAACTTCATCTGTAAAGGTGTTTCCATAAAGAACCACTTCTATAGTTGATTCACCATCATAAAGATCACCAATTTCATAATTTTTCATAGTAAACAAAGAACCTTCTGGGTAATCATCATCTACAACTTCACTGAATGTAAATTTAATTTGTTTATCATCTAAGATGTTTTTGATTTCTGTTTCTAATTTCCCAGTTAAATCTGGTAATACTTCTTGATTATCAGCAATTAATATCACAAATGATTCAGAATCATCTACTGATCACCGACTTCATGACTTTCATAACCAACAAAAGTCATATCTGGTGCATCATTACTAACAATGATTTCAAAGCTATAGTTGTTCATGCTAAAAAGCCTAAATCATTTTAAAAAGTTAAAAATAGCAAATTGTTCCATGCCAGATAAATCCGAAGGTATAAATCTTCAGTTGATACAAATACTATAACGCTTTCATTTATCGAAATTGAATCTCCGGATTGCAAGTTGTTTCATAAGAGATGAAAGTACCTTCGTTTAAAGGTTTGTCTTGCTATTTTTTTTATATAATCTGCTTGATCATTTTCATCTAAAATAGATGAAATCTCTGTTTTATTTTTATCTTGCAAATCGGGCAAAGTAATTTCGCTTTCTCCATTTGTACAAGAAACAAAAATAATCAGACTAAAAATAAATAAAAACGGTAAAAATATCTTTTTCAACTTAATCTTTCCTTTCTGTTATGACAAAAATCTTGAAGATTAAAATATAATCTTCAAGATACCATTTAGTAAATCTGTTTTATCGTAAATAATATATGCTGCTCCACCTAACACGCTTAGCACAATAATTGTCTTAATAAATTTTTTAAAAATGACAAAGAAGCCTATTAATAGTAAGATAGCGACTCCTAAGAGAATTAACCCCGCAGCCCATGGAACAATATTTTCTAAGTAAAAAGTAATGTCATCAATTAATGATTCAATAAAATTATTAACTGGATCTAGTATTGCTAGTGTTTTAATAAAACTAACTTGATGCATAAGATGCACCTCCTATACTTTTTAATCATTATACAATATAACATTATAATATAATATCATATTTGTCTTGTTTTTTAAGGTAAATATTATATTTTTTTAAATCTTCTTCCGATTTTCGATAGCTTTCGATAAAGTTAAATTATCTGCGTACTCTAAATTAAGTCCTACTGGGACTCCATAACCTATCCTGCTAACTGTTAAATCTAAATCTTGTAATACCCTTTTAATATATAATGCAGTTGTTTCTCCTTCTTGTGTTGAAGACGTTGCTATTATAATTTCTTTTACTAATTTATTAGTTACTCGATCCCATAAAGATTTAATATTAATTTCTTCAGGGCCAATTCCATCAGCTGGTGATAAAACCCCATTTAACACATGATACAAACCTTTATAATTTGCACTTTCTTCAATGGAAAAAACATCTTTAGGACTTTCAACAACCAATATTGTTGAAGCGTCTCTTTTTTCATCTTTGCAAATTGAACAAATTTCATCATCAGTTAAATTATTGCATAACTTACAATGATTAATATTTTTCTTCATATTTATCAAAGCATCAGCTACATTTTTTGTGGATTCTATATCCATATTATTTATTGTATAAAAAACAAATCTTTCAGCGGTTTTTCTTCCTACTCCAGGATATTTCATAAATTCAGTAACTAAAGTTTCAATACTCTTAGGAAAACTCATTAAAACAACCCTGGTATATTTAGCCCTTGTGTTACTGATTCAATTGCTGATTGCAATTCAGCATCAGCCTTTTTTATCGCATCATTCATAGCAGCTACAACCATATCACCAATAAAATCATAATCATCAATATCTACTTTTTCTTTATCTATATCTACAGAAACAACCCGTTTATTACCCTTAATCGCAACTTTTACTACTGCCCCTCCAGATTGGCCATAAAAAGTAGACTGATAAACTTGATCTTGTACAGTTTTTATATCTTTTTTCATTTTACTGAAATTTTGCATCATTTGTGGATTAAACATAATATCACTCCTTATTTTTTAACCTTTACTAGGTCACCAAATATATTTTTTGCATCAGTTACTACTTTTGATTCTTCATTACGTTTATCATCTTTTTTAACCTTAGAAACATCTTTTAAACCATCACAATATATTTTTGTTAGTTTTATATCTGTTTCACCTTTATTATATAACTCCATAAACTCTTTAGTAATATCTTCAAAAACTTCAACCGGCAAAGCCATATAATCAATGTCTCGTTGGAATTTATCGTAAAGAATTCTTTGGATAATCTTTTTATTATCCGGAACCATTAATTTATTACATATTGTAGCACTAGAAAAAGCAATAATTATTTTATTTTTTTTCGAAGCTACTACTTTTCCTGTTTCTAATAAAGAAGCAAGATATTTTTCATCTTTATTGGTAATTCCTCTTTCAAAACCTTGCCATTCATCAAGTAAATATAACTTATCGTTTCTATCGCCATTATTTAAAACTTCTTCTACAAAACTAATATTATAAGTATTAGATATATCATCACAAATCTCTGCTTCAATTTGTGATTTTTCTGAGTTAGTTGAAACTATTTCTTTAACATTTTCATTTTCTTTTGTTTCTTTAGTTTCTTTTGTATTTATATCCTCTTTTGATTCGATAATTTCTTCTTCAAAATCAGTTTTTTCTGTATTTAACTTTTCAGTTTTAACAGCTTCAACTTCATTAACTTTTTCTAAGATGTTTTTATCTTCTTTGTTTTTATTATCAAAAGTATTTTGATTACTTTCTAAATAATTTATTCTTTCTTCTAAATCTTGAATGTGCTCATCAATTTTTTCATCTAGTGCTTTTTCTTTATCGGTAATTTTTAAAAACGCTAATTCCAAATAAGTCTTTGGATCTCCGCTCCAATTAATGTCATTTAAAGCATCATTTAAAATCTTTAAAATATTAAAAAGACGTTTGTTATTAACTTTATTAGTTATCGCCTTAAACTCTTCGCTATCTTCAAAAACAGTAACATCATTAAAAGCTTTTAAACTTTTGTACATTAGTAGATTTTTAAAAAAATCAATTAAATCTAAAGCTATTTTTTTTGATTCTTTACCTTCTGATATTAGATTATTTAATAAATCAATAGCATTAGCTGGTTTTCTTTCAACTAGTGATTCTACTAAATTTATTAAAGTATTAAATGAAACTGTCCCACAAATTTCATTTACATCATCCAAACCAATTGTTTGGGGATTATATGCATGAACTTGATCTAGTAAACTAATAGCATCTCTTAAGCCACCTTCTGAGTAATTAGCTATTTGTTTTACAGCTTCTTCTGAAATCCCTATATTTTCTTTTTCTGCTATTTCAAAAATTTTATCAATTATATCTGCATTACTTATCGCTTTAAAATCAAATCTTTGACAACGAGAATGTATTGTAGCTGGTATTTTTTGTGGTTCAGTTGTACACAAAATAAAAATAACATGTTGTGGAGGTTCTTCTAATGTTTTTAATAATGCATTAAAAGCTCCTGTAGATAACATATGTACTTCATCTATAATATATACTTTATATTTTACATAACCCGGTAAATATTTTACTTTATCTCTTAACTCACGAATTTCATCAACACCATTATTACTAGCTGCATCTATTTCAATAACATCGCTAATTGTATTATTAGTAATTCCAATACAATTTTCACATTTATTACAAGGATTATCTGTAGGCGCTTCAACACAGTTTATTGCTTTAGCTAAAATTTTAGCAATTGAAGTTTTTCCCGTTCCTCTTGGACCACTAAATAAATAAGCATGAGCAACACGATTGTTTTTCAAAGCATTTCTCAAAGTTTGGGTAATATGTTTTTGACCAGATACTTCATCAAAACTTGCTGGACGATAGATTCTGTATAGTGCTTTATAACTCATGATTTAGCCTCCAAAATGTTGATTATTTTTCATTTTTATTATAACTTATTTTCCTGCTTTTTTCCATCTTTATCTAGTTTTTCTTCAAGATAATCAATAACATATTTCATCGCTCTATATTCTAAACTGCCTTTATTGAATTTTCTTTCTAATTTTTCAATATTGAAAACTTCATCTTCGCCATCTTGATGTATTTTATATGCCATTCTTAAACTAGCTTGAAACTTATCATTGATTTGTAATCGTCGATAATCCTCAATCAAAAATTCATTTTTACTGCGCATTCTTTCACCAATTTCATCAAGAAACTTACCTTCATAATCTATTTTCTTTTTACGATTAAAAATCTTATCAAGTAAAGTATCACTACCATAATAAATCAATATAAATAAAACCGGTAGAATCCAAATACTATATAATTCATTAATAGCTATTTCATCTACTACAATCCGATAAATTGAATAGACCCCAATAACTAATACTGATAATAAAAATAAGTAGATATAAAATTTAATCGGCTTTTTAAATTTTTTCATGTTAATTACCTTCCTTTTATAGTATTTATATTATACAACAAATCTAAAAAATATGTTAAAATAATTAAGGTAACCTCAACGAAAGGAGGGTTTAAGTTTTTAACTTAAATATTAAATTATGATATTTGATACAATTGTCGCAAAAGCAACCGCTGATGGAATTAGCGCATTAAATATAATTAGAGTATCTGGCGATGAAAGTTTCGCTAAAGTTAACGAAATTTTCAAAGGTTCAAATATAATTAAAGCTAAATCACACACAGTTCATTATGGTCATATTCATAACCAAGGAGAAATCATTGATGAAGTAATGGTATCTATTTTTAAATCACCCAAAACTTTTACTACTGAAGATATTGTAGAAATAACTTGTCATGGTGGAAACTTTATTGCTAACGAAATAATAAAACTGCTTATTTCTCATGGAGTTAGATTAGCTGAAAAGGGTGAGTTTACAAAACGCGCTTATCTTAATAGTAGAATTGACTTAACCGAAGCTGAAAGTATTATGGATATGGTTAATGCAAAATCAAAAAATCAATTAAAAATTGCCAATGAGCAATTAAGAGGTAATGTAAAAAATCTTATTGAAAATCTACAAAATATCATTCTCGATATTATTGCAAATATTGAAGTAAATATTGACTACCCCGAATATGATGATATTGAAGAATTAACCACTAAAAAAATTACACCGAAAATAAACGAATTATTAAGTAAAATTAATAAAATAATTGAAGAATCTGAAACAGGACAAATAATTCGCGATGGTATCAAAACCGCTATTGTTGGTAAGCCAAATGTTGGCAAATCAAGTTTATTAAATTCTTTATTAAAAGAAGAAAAAGCAATAGTGACAGATATATCAGGAACAACAAGAGATTTAATTGAAGCCGAGTTAAATTTAAATGGCGTTATTTTAAAATTAGTAGATACTGCCGGAATCCGTTCAACAAAAGATATTATCGAAAGAATCGGAATAAACAAATCAAAAAAAGCAATATTAGATGCGGATTTAATTTTGTTAGTCCTTAATCAATCAGAAAAATTAACCGATTTAGATAAGGAATTATTAGATTTAACTTTAGACAAAGAAAGAATTCTTATTGGTAATAAAATGGATTTAGGTAACAAATTAGATTTAAAAGATGAGTCGGTTATTAATATATCAGCTATAAACAGTCAAGGATTAGATCAGCTTGCAAATAAAGTCAAAGAACTATTTGTTAATGAAAAAATTCTAAAAAATAATACCGCTATCCTTTCAAATATAAGACATATTGGAAAACTTCAAGAAGTAAAAAGAGCATTAGAAGACGCTAAAAAAGCAGCTTTAGATAATCTGCCAATAGATTTTGTAGAAATTGATTTAAGAAAAGCATGGGCAAACCTTGGTGAGATTACTGGTCAATCTACTTCAGAAGATTTAATAGATAATTTATTTTCTAAGTTTTGTTTGGGTAAATGATGTTTCATGTGAAACATATAATAAAAGGCATCAATTGAGAGTGCCTTTTAATAATATTAGTATTGATCTAAATAACTAATTTTTTTATCATCTTTTATATAACCCAAAACACTATCTAAATTAATGTTTTCTGCAGAACGAAAAATATTTATGTCGATATTTTTATAGATGTTTCTTAACTTATCTATCAATACCTTCATCTCTTTTCTTTTTGTATTTGTTTCTCTTTCTTGAAAAAGACATCCTTTGTGATTAATCTTAATATCGTGATAATTAATAAAATTTGTTATGTCTTTTTCCTTTATTAAATACATTGGTCTAATCAACTCTAAGCCCTGATAATTTTTTGATTTGACTTTTGGTAACATAGTTTTAAATGTTCCTGTATAAAACATATTCATTAAAGTGGTTTCAATTACATCATCAAAATGATGACCTAAAGCTAATTTATTACAACCAAGTTCTTCTGCTTTAGAATATAGAAAACCCCTTCTCATTCTTGCGCATAAAAAACAAGGGGCTTTTGGATTCATCTTATTAGCAACCTCATATACTTTTGAGTCATATGTTATTTGATTTATTCCAAGTTTATCAATATTCTTTTTATGAGTTTCTAAAAACTCTGGTTTAAATCCAGAATTCATCATTAAATAAATAACATCAATATTTTTATTATAGTGAATTTTATATTCTTCAAATAGTGCAGCTAATAATAAAGAATCCTTTCCCCCACTCATTGCCACACAGACTTTATCACCCGCTTTTATTAAATCATACTCATCTATTGCTTTTAAAAACTTAGCTAAAAGTTTAGTTTTATAGCGCTTATTTAAAGATCTAGAAATCTTAACATTATATTTTTTCATTTTACCACCCAATTTATACTACAAAATTTTATATCATTAAGCAAATATAATTAAAAATAATATGAAATAATCTTGTATAATTATTGATAATTAAAAAAAGATATGCTATAATTAGTAATAATTAATTAATGTAATATAATAAGGGGTGAACTATGAAAAACTTCGAGTGGGTTTCTAGAAAAAAAGTAGATGAAATCGCAACTATCTATGAAACAAACATTACGCTTAACAAATCAGCTACTACTCATCTAGAAAAAGCTTATATTGTTTTGCTTGGCCTAGATAAAGAAAGACATTTAATTGCAATAAAGCCTATTAGAAAAGGCCAGACAGAATTAGAATATGTTCCAAAAGAACAAAGGCACAATATTACTATTAAATCAAGTTACTCACGGATAAGTAATAAGCGATTTATAAAAGAAATATCAGATTTGATAAAACTTGATTTCACAGAAAAGATCTTCTATAAATTTAGTGCTTATTGGAGTGATTCAGAACAAGCTTTAATTATTGATTTAAATGAAGGAGAAGTATAATATGATATGTACAATTACTTTAGCTCAATCCATGATTTATATTTGGTTTGCAGTGATAATTATTGCGGCCGTAATTGAAGCTATAACTATGGATTTATCTAGTATATGGTTTTCTGCAGGAGCATTTGTTGCCTTAATAATTTCAATTTTTTCTGATGTTGTTTGGGTTCAAATTATTGTATTTATGATTGTTTCTGTTATTTTGCTTATTAGTTTAAGACCTATATTTAAAAAATATATGAATCGAAACGAAGTAAGAACAAACGCTTCAAAATTAATAGGTGAAGAAGCAACTTGTATAAAATCAATTTTAGATAATGAACGTGGAGAAGTAAAAATAGAAGGAAAAATCTGGACAGCTATATCAAACGAAAATATTTATGAAGGTGAAAAAGTTGTTGTCTTAGCTATTACAGGTGTAAAATTAGTGGTTAAGAGGAAAAAATGAGAGCCGGGTTTTTACGCAGAATAACCTCAGCTTTTATTGATTTAACTATTGTTGTTTTGCTTGTCTATTTAAGTTTTGTATTATTTGGTAGAACTATCTTACAAAATCAAGTTATTCATTATGATGAGATTAATGAAAACTATCAAGAAGTTATAGAAACTTATAATGAAGATAATCATTTAATTCAAGATCAGTATGAAGAACAAAGAGATTTAGCCGGTGAAGATGATGAAGCCAGAGGCGAAGCTCTAGATTTATTTAAAACAAAAATGGCTGTTCTAAACCGACAATATGCCTTAGATTCAAGTGTTTATAATCGTTTATTGCTAGAATACAATACTGGACTAATATATTATTTCGCAATTAGTATTGGCTTATTATTAGCTGTATTAGTTCTAACTACTAACGGAAATACTATTGGCAGGAAAATTTTGAAGATTGACTTAGTCGGGCAAGTAAACTTTATAAATATTATTATCCATGATTTATTATTAAAATATTTTCTAGTTATTATGCTATTTTTAATAAGCCCATACCATGCATTAATAATTATACCAATTTATTTCTTAATCGATTTAATTTTAATTTTAATTACCAAAGATAAAACAACCATTAGAGATAACTTATCTAGAATAATAGTTAATTATCATTCTAAAAAAAATAAATAGGAGGAGATTTTATGTTTAATTTTGTTTTTTTAGCTACTATTGAACCAGCAGCTATAATTGTACTAGTAGTTCTATTACTAATAATATTAGTCTACATAGGTACTAGAATCAAAATCGTACCACAAGCAACTGAATATATTATTGAAAGATGGGGTAGATATCACGCTACTTGGAAAGCTGGGTTGCATTTTCTTGTTCCTTTCTTTGATCGAGTAAAAAGAACTTATGATGTAAGAGGTCATATAAAAGATTTTATTATCTTAAAAGAACAAGTACTAGATTTTCAACCACAAGCAGTTATTACAAAAGATAATGTTACAATGCAAATTGATACAGTTGTCTTTTTACAAGTTACTGATTCTCATCAATATCTTTATGGTGCAGAAAATCCAGGTTTTCTAATTGAACAATTAACCGCAACTACACTTCGTAACATCATTGGTGAATTAGAACTAGACCAAACTTTAACTTCAAGAGATTTAATCAATGAAAGAATGCGTATTATTTTAGATGAAGCAACAGACCCTTGGGGTATTAAAATTAATCGCGTAGAAGTTAAAAACATTACTCCACCAAAAGAAATTCGTGAAGCAATGGAAAAACAAATGCGTGCTGAACGTGAAAGACGTGAATCAATTCTAATTGCCGAAGGTAAAAAACAAGCAGCTATCTTAACAGCTCAAGGTGAAAAAGAAGCTAATATTTTAGAAGCTGAAGGTAAAAAAGAAGCAGCAATCAGAGAAGCTGAAGGTCGTTCTGAAGCTATCTTGAAAGTACAAGGTGCTACTGCTAAAGGTATCGAATTAGTTAAACAAGCTAAAGCTGATAAAGCAGTTCTTACTTTAGAAGCATATAAAGCAATGGAAAAAGTTTCTCAAGGTCAAGCTACTAAAATTATTATTCCTTCAGAAATGCAAGGCATAGTTGGTTTAGCTAGCGGATTAGCTGAATCATTAAAAGATGTTAAAGATAAACCAAAAGAAACAAAAAAAGAAAAGAAATAAGCTTTAAACTATAAAAAAAACCATAAGGTAAAATCTATCTAGATTAAAACCCTTATGGTTTTTTATTTAGTGTCCACTATATGGGGTTCACTATAAAATTGGTGGTTTTCTTTTAATTATATATTCATTTTATTCAAACTATCCTTTAGTAATTTAGCAGACTTCTTAAGTTTATTATTTTCTTGAACTGATAAGTTTAATTTAACAATATGATGTATTCCATCTCGGTTTAATACCGCTGGTAACCCAATATATAAATCTGAATCAATATCATATATTTCATCATTATAAACCGATATTGGCATAATTCTATTTTCATTATTGAAAATCGCTGAAGTTATTCTAACAAGTGCCATGCCAATTCCATAATAAGAAGCTTTTTTGCGTTTGATAATTTCTTGAGCTGCATCTCTAACTTTTTTATAGATTTTATCTAGGTCATCAAAGTTAATTTCTTTCATAGTATTTATAACATCTTTAATTGGTTTCGCACCTATAAATGCGTTTGACCAACAAACAAATTCACTATCACCATGTTCGCCTAAAATATAAGCATGAATATTTCTTGAATCGATATTAATATATTGAGATATTTCATAACGCAAACGAGCAGTATCCAAACTAGTTCCGCTTCCTATAACTCTTGATGATGGAAGTTTAGACTCTTTCCAAGCAACATAAGTTAATATATCAACTGGGTTTGAAGCAGTTAATATTATACCATCAAATCCCGAATCCATAATTTGGCTAATTACACTTTGAATAATTTTGCATTTCGATTAAATAAATCAATTCTGGATTCCCCTGGTTTTTGATTAACTCCAGCTGTAATAACAACTAATCCAGCATCCTGGCATTCAGAATAATCCCCAGCTTTAGTAGTCATCTTTCTCGGAGTAAAAGCTAAACCATGGTTTAAATCCATTGCTTCTCCTTCTGCTTTTTCTTTATTAATATCAACAAGAATCAACTCTTCTACTGTTCCTTGATTTAACAGAGCATAAGCATAACTCATTCCTACAAAACCAGTTCCAACTATAACCACTTTGCTTTTATTCATTGTTTCACCTCTTAACCAATTCTATTATACCGTATAAAGTAAAAATAAAATATTGATAAGCCTTAAGTAAACAATTTATTAAAATTCACAATGTTTAGGAGTTCTTGGAAAAGGAATAACATCTCTAATATTATCTACACCAGTTACATACATTATCATTCTTTCTAGTCCTAAACCATATCCAGAATGTTTATTTCCTCCATATTTTCTTAAATCTTTGTACCACCAAAGATCCTGGTCACTAACATTCATTTTCCTCATGCGACTTTCTAAGCAATCCAATCTTTCTTCTCTTTGTGACCCACCAATTAATTCTCCCGCTAGTGGAACTAATAAATCCATTGCGGCAACAGTTTCTTTATCATCATTTAATCGCATATAAAATGCTTTTAAATTTTTAGGCCAATCAGTAACAAAAACCGGACCACCATAATGTTTAGTTAAATACTTCTCATGTTCAGTTGCTAAATCATTGCCATCAACTGCTTTAATGGTGAATTTATTATTGTGTTTTGTTAGTATTTCAAGCGCTTTTTTGTATGTAATTCTAATAAACGTCTTATTTTGGACATTTTTGAGTTTTTCAATTAATCCTTTTTCCACAAACTTATTAAAAAATTGTAATTCACTTTGACAATTTTTAAATACTTCATCAATAACATATTTAACCATTTCTTCTGCTAAATCCATATTATCTTGCAAATCGAAAAAGGCCACTTCTGGCTCTATCATCCAAAATTCAGAAGCATGTCTAGTAGTGTTAGATTTCTCTGCTCTGAAGGTAGGTCCAAATGTATAAACTTTCTTAAAAGCTAATGCAAATGCTTCAGCCTGTAATTGGCCAGTTACAGACAAATTTGTCTTTTTACCAAAAAAATCATTAACAAAATCTTTTTCAGGTTTTTCACTATCTAATGTGCTTACTTGAAATAATTCTCCAGCTCCTTCTGCATCATTAGCTGTTATTAAAGGTGAATGTAAATAGATAAAATTTCTTTCTTGAAAGAACTTATGAATTGCAAATGATATTACTGATCTAACTCTAAATACAGCATTGAACAAATTTGTTCTAGATCTAAAATGAGCATTTTCTCTTAAAAATTCTCGAGAGTGACGTTTAGGTTGAATTGGATAATCTTCTAATGAATTCCCTTCTAAAATAATTTCTTCAGCCTTAATTTCAAAGGGTTGTTTCATCTTAGGAGTTAAAACTACTTTACCTTCAACTGAAATAGCTGATCCCACATTATATTTAGCTACTTCTTTAAAATTATCTAAAACCTTATCCTCATAAACTATTTGAATTGATTCAAAAGCTGTACCATCATTCAAATCAATAAAGCCAAATTCTTTTTGTGAGCGATTATTTCTTATCCATCCTTTAATTTTAACTAATTTATTTGCGTATTCTTTTGTGTTTACTAATATTTTTTTTACTTCTACATCCATTTGAAATCTCCTTTCAATATTTTCTTTCTTTGTATTTCCTTATGCTTTTCAATTGCATATCTTAAAGTTGTTCTAGGAATATTATTATAATTTATTTTAATAAAATTATTTAATAACTCAATATTATGTTTGCCAATTTCTCTTAACATCCATCCATTTGCTTTATGAATTAAATCATGATTATGTTCCAATAATTTAGTAATTATTTGAATAGGCAAATTTAAATTAGCTTTTTTTATCAAATATAAATTAGCAACAATTGCAATTCTTTCTTGCCATAATTTATTTGAATCAGCAAGTTCAAATAATATGTTTGGATTATTTGTTATATAAACATATTTGCCTACTATATTTGGTGCTGATATATCAACTAAATCCCAATTATTAATATATTCTATATATTTTTTATAAAAATTAAAATTATTATATATTATATTTTTACTTTTAACCGGGTTCTGTTTTGGAAGTTC